>NZ_JANHJR010000002.1:0-367617 GCF_024495425.1 Haloarchaeobius litoreus
AGCGGCGAGGTAACACCCGTACCCATCCCGAACACGGAAGTTAAGCTCGCCAGCGTGTCGGGGAGTACTGGAGTGCGCGAGCCTCTGGGAAACGCGATTCGCCGCCTCCCATTCATACTTCATTCATTATTTTCGACGAGCGACAGCCCCGCCGAACGGGGTGTGGGCTCGTCGGTCGATTCCGACTCCGTGGGCGACAGCTGGGCCGGTCGCCTGGAGTCGTTCACGGGAACAACAACTCGGGCGGTCGGGCGGCAGGTAACTCGATAGCGGCGGCGGTGTCGATCACTGTCGACAGCACACATCGCTACGTTTAAACTCGGGCGACCAGTAGTGGAAACTGCGCCAAGGTGGCAGAGTCCGGCCGAACGCAGCGGCCTGCAGAGCCGCCCATCGCCGGTTCAAATCCGGCCCTTGGCTTTCTGCGACGGACCAGGTGAGAAGCGAGCGGTGTGTTCGTGAGTCGGACGGTACCGCCCAGCGACCGCCACTGGCCCGCGGGCGCTCACTTCGTTCGCGCCGCGGGCCGGCCGTCGGCCGGCGTGTCGTGACAGCAAATTGGTAACCACGTTTATCGACATCTCGGTGCTATGTTCGAGGGTGCGAACCGTGAGCCGCGGGTCGGTGGCGGTGCTGGTGTTGCTCGTCGTCGGTAGCGGCTGCCTCGCAGCGCCGGACGCGACGGGGGCGCCCGTCACGTCGGACGAACCGACGACGGCTGCGGCGGGCAGCGTCAACGGCACGCTCGAGGTCCACTTCATCGCGGTCGGGCAGTCGTCGAGTGCGCTCGTCGTCACGCCCGCGGGGGAGACGGTACTGATCGACTCGGGTGACTGGCGGGACGACGGCGAGCAGGTCATCGACTATCTGGAGCGACAGGGTATCGAGCGCATCGACCATCTCGTCACCTCGCACGCGGACGCGGACCACATCGGCGGGCACGCGGCCGTCATCGAGCACTTCGAGACGGAGGGTGGGGGCGTCGGGGCGGTGTACGACCCCGGTATCACGTCGTCGTCGGCGACGTACGAGCGGTACCTCGACGTGGTCGAGGAGTACGACGTGGCGCTGTTCCGGACGCGCAGTGGGGCACAGCTGCCCATCGAGGGTGTCGACGTGGCGGTGCTCGGGCCACCGCAGGAGCCGCTGGCGAACGTCGACCGTAACGAGAACAGCCTGGTGTTGCGCATCGCGCACGGGAACACGAGCGTCCTGTTCACCGGCGACGCGGGTGTGGTCGAGGAACAGTATCTGGTGGCCAACTACGGCGACAGTCTCGGGTCGACCGTGCTGCTCGCGGGCCACCACGGCAGCCGGTCGAGTACGGGGTCGGACCTGCTGGATGCCGTGCAGCCGCGGGTCACGGTGATATCGAGTGCATACGACTCGCAGTACGGCCACCCACATCGGGAGGTGCTCGAACGGCTCGCGACGCGGTCGATTCCGACGTACTGGACGGGGGTCCACGGCGACGTGGTGCTCCGGAGCGATGGGCGGACCGTGACGCTGCTGACACAGCAGTCGGCGACGACGGTCGCGACGTCGTTGCGTGACGCGCCGGCGGTCGACCCCGCCACCAGCGACCCGGTCGCTGTGCGCGAGCGTTTCGTCGCCGACTCGGGGGCGGATGTCGTCCCCATCACGCCCGACGGCGGGACGACGACGCCGGTCGCGGGCCAGCTCTCGCTCGTCGAGGTACACGCGGACGCGGCCGGGAACGATAACGAGAACCTCAACGACGAGTACCTCACCTTCGAGAACACGGGCGATTCGACGCTCGACCTCGGTGGCTGGGTGCTGGCGGATGCCGCGGGCCACCGCTACACCTTCCCGTCGGTCACGCTCGCGCCGGGCGAGCAGGTGACGGTGTACACTGGCAGTGGGACCGACGGTGACGGCGAGCTGTACTGGGGTGCCGACGGTGCGATCTGGAACAACGGCGGCGACACCGTGCTCGTCACGACCGACGAGGGGACCGTCGTCGTCGAGGAGGAGTACACATGATGCGACAGTACACGGCAGTTCTGGACCGGTTCGAGGAGGATACCGCGGTGCTACTGGTGGAGGCGGACGGCGAGGTGGTCGACGAGCTGCTGGTCGACCGCTGGGAGCTGCCGAAGCCGGGGCGCGAACAGGGTGCGATCTTCGACTTGCGCGTCTTCGGCGACTCGTTGCGCGTGCTCTCCTACCGTCCCGCCGAGACCGAGGCGCGGTCGGACGCTGCCCAGAGTCGGTTCGACCGGCTGGCGCAGGACCTCCCGACCACGGACGATGCGTCGTCCGAGGAGGACGGTTCGGGCGCGGAGTCGACCGGGCCGGAGTAACGGTCTGCGACGGGTGAACCGGCCTACAGGATGCCGACCGGGTTCGTCGGCGGTGCGAGCGGGCTGGCCGGGAGGTCGTCGTCGAGATCGGGGTCGTTGTAGCCAGCGGGTGCCACGTCGTTCGGTGCGTCGGGATAGAACAGCGACGCGAGCGCCTGGATGTGGCCGCGTCCGACGGCGAGTTCGAACTGGCCGCCGCCGTACAGGCTGATGTCGTGGTCCTCGCAGTAGTCGAGCGTGTCGAGCAGCGATTCGGCGGTGCCGAAGCGGGAGGGCTTGATGTTGAGCCAGTCGGGCTCGAACGGCAGGGCGTCGACGCTCTCGATGCCGGTGATGGGGTAGTCCCAGCTCACGCGGTCCTCCTGGCCGTCGAACAGCGGGCGCGTCTCGTCGGTGAGCGCGGGGTCCTCGACGACCGCGTCGGGGAAGCCCTCGAGCACGTGTCGGTAGAGGTCGGGGTCCGCGGGCTGGTCGACCTCGGTGCCCTCGTACTGACCCTTCAGGTCGAGCAGCCGGACCGCCCCGGTGTCGGCGAGGTCGGCGATGAGTTCGTCGCTCCACTCGGAGACCGGGTCCAGCTTGAACTCTGCCGTGGGGTTGACGGCCTGGATGGCCGCGATACGGTCGAACGTCGGCGGCTCGCCCAGCCGCGTGCTGACGACGAACCGGACTGGGTCGTACGAGCGCCCGAGCGCGTCGCCGAGGTTCGTCCCGGCCTGCCGGAGCGCGAGGTCGAGTGCGGCGCTCTCGACACCCCAGCGGCGGTAGTGTCGGGCGGCCTGCTGTCCCGGGGGCTCGGGGAACAGCTCGACGTCGTCGAGCATCGTGGAGAACTCGTCGAACGTGTACTCGCCGTCGAAGTCGTAGTCGTGGGCGGCCTGGAGCGCGTCGTGGTCGTCGGCGTCGTAGGTCACGTCCTCGCCGCGGCCGACGTGGCCGTCGCCGTGGAGTTCGAAGACGGTCGTCACGCGGGTGAACCCGCTCGACGTGTCGCGCTCGTGGCGTCGGAGCCGGTAGTCGTCGACGACCAGCGGCAGGTCCGCGACTGCCTCGTAGAGCGTCATGCCACGAGGTATGCTGGGCAGTGCCAAAGGTCCGACGGCGCGCAGCGGTGCGGGCTCGCACCCGCCAGTTCGGGTCGCCCCCGTGCCAGCACCCCCGACGCCGCCCATGCAAAGAGAAATCGTTTTAGGCGGCGCGTCCGAGGCTCCGACTATGCAACGACGAGCAGCGGCGGCCTACGTCGTACTCCTCCTCGTTATCACCGCCGGGGCCTTCGCGTTCATCTCGACCGCGGAGGGACCGGCCGTCTCGCTGGAGGACCCGGACGAGACCCTCCAGAAGGGGTCCAATCTATCGGTGAACGACCGCGTGTACAACGTCTCCGACGTCTCCGCGAGTAGCGGCGACGGTGGCGGCCACGGCGGTGGCGGCACCACCTACGAGGCGGTGCTCACGTGGACCAACGAGTCCGCCCAGTGGTCGGAGAGCTGGAGCAACAACTCGACGGTCACCTACCAGGGCGACACGTACCGTGCGTTCATCGCGAACAGCTCGGAGCCGACCGAGATCACCCTGCGCTGGGAGCCCACGGACCGCTTCTCCCCGCAGTGGGTCGACGGCGTGCAGTACATCGACGCCGAGCCGGACACGCCCGACCGGCAGGCGATGCGCGTCGATACGTACATCGAGAACTCCAACAACTCGAGCATCCAGCCAGTCACCATCGACGCGACGAGTTCGCTGGAGTACAACGGCAACGAGACCACCATCACCACGGCACCGCAGCAGGCGACCTTCAGCTGGACCGCGCCCCGCACCAACGAGGTGACGTTCGGCCAGCACGAGAACGTCACGCTCAACGGCGTCGACTACGCCGTCCACTTCACGAACGAGAACACGGTCACGCTCCAGCAGGGCCAGGACGCACAGGCCGCGCTCTACGCACAGCTCGACGACCAGAGCCGCTTCCACGAGCGCATCAACGGCTTCTGGGGCGTCGTCATCATCGGCAGCCTCGCGCTGGTGCTGCTGGTGACCATCGCGTTCCTCCCGCGGAAGGAGTGACCCGACTCGCGGATTCTTCTACTGCGGTGTGCGTTCGTCGGTCGTGACCAGTGCCCGATAGCCGCTCGACACGACGAGCAGCGTGCTCCCGACCGCCGTCAGATACAGCCCGGTCGCCGGGGCGTACTACTGGCTGCCGAGCAGCGACTGGAACTCGACGGCCGCGGCGAGGCTGCCGGCACAGCCGGTGACGAGTGCGGCCGTCACGGTGAACTGGCTGTCCGGGCGGGCGAGCAGGCCCAGGGCCACGAGGACGCTCCAGACCAGCAGTGGGAAGCCGAGGTACTCGACGCCGCTGCTCATTCCGGGGAGGTAGACCAGCGGGATGGTCTCTTGGGTCGGCCGTAGCCACGGGAGCCAGACTCCGATTGCGATCAGGCCGACTCCTGCGAGCGAGACTGCCTGCTGTCGTCGCATCACGACCGGGTTCCGGGTGGTCACTTGTGGACTTTCTGCCATCTCGGCTGGTGACGGGTGTGTCGTTTTGGGCCGGGAGGGACTTGAACCACGGTCGTTCCACTCGCAGGCTCGTTCCACTCCCTGATTCAAGTCCCTCCGGCGTCGCTACTCACTGCTCACTGTCGTTCGCAGGAGTAGCGGGCCGGGAGGGACTTGAACCCCCGACCGTCTGGTTAAAAGCCAGACGCTCTGCCGAACTGAGCTACCGGCCCGTGCGCTCGACAGTTCGCAGTGGGACGGTTAAAGGGTTGTCGTTCGCCGGGGTAGCATCGAACGGTTTTAACGGTGGGTCGAACCACTCATAGCCATGCACGAGTTCGCCGACCGCTGGGGTGAGGACCTCCGAGAGTTCTTCGACGAACTGCTGCGATTCGACACGACGGACGGCGGGGAGGCACCCGCGATGGACTGGCTCCGCGAGCGCTTCGACGAGTTCGGCTTCGAGACGTACGAGTGGACCGCCGACGCGGCCGCGCTGGCCGAGCATCCGTCGTTCCCTGACGACCCCGCCGAGATCGAGGTCGCGGACCGCCCCTCGGTCGCGGGCGTGGTGGAGTTCGGCGACCCCGACGCGGGCCCGACGCTGGTGCTGAACGGCCACGTCGACGTGGTGCCGGCGACGCGGTCGGCGTGGTCGAGCGACCCCTTCGAGCCGGTCTGGGACGGCGACCGGATGACCGCTCGCGGGGCCGCGGACATGAAGGGCGGGCTGACCGCCTGCGTGTTCGCGGCGCGCCACCTCGCAACGCTGGCGGCGAGAGCGGACGGTCCGGACCTGGACGGCCGCGTCGTCGTCGAGGGCGTCGCCGGCGAGGAGGAGGGCGGCATCGGCGCTGCGGCGGCGGCGATGGACAACCCGTACCCGTTCGACCGCGACGCGGCCATCATCGGCGAGCCGACCGAACTCGGCGTCGTCACCGCCGTCGAGGGCAGCGTGATGAAACGCCTGCGCATCGAGGGCCGCTCCGCCCACGCGGCGACGCGCTGGCGCGGCGAGTCCGTCCTCCCGCACTTCGAGCGCGTCCGCCACGCCTTCGAGGAGCTGGAGGCCGAGCGCGAGGCGCGCATCGACCATCCGCTGTACGAGGACTACCCGATCAAGTGGCCGGTCTGTTTCGGCACCGTCCGCGCGGGCAACTGGGCCTCCGCGGTCCCGGACGAGCTCGTCGCCGAGGTCCGCATCGGCGTCGCCCCCGGCGAGACCGTCGCCGGCGTCGAGGCCGAGTTCCAGGACCGGCTGGACGCGGTGGTCGCCGAGAGCGAGTGGCTCTCCGAGCACCCGCCGACGTTCGAGCGCTTCTCCATCCAGTTCGAGCCCGCGTCGGTGGACCCGGAGGACCCCGTCGTCGGCGCGGTTCGAGCGGCCGCCGAGGAGGCCGGGCTGGACTCGGAGCCGTACGGGGGCACCTTCGGCGCGGACAGCCGCCACTACCAGCACGCCGGGATTCCCACGGTGCTGTTCGGCCCCGGGAGCATCGACCAGGCGCACTTCCCAGACGAGTCCATCGACGTCCGTGAGGTGGAGACGGCTGCTGGCGTGATTGCCGATGCTGCCGCGCGATTCTGCGGCCGCTAGTTCGGCTATTACTCGTCGTTCTCGTGTTCTCAGTCGTGGGATTTGCTGGAGACGACAACAGCCAGAAATCCCCGAGGTTCTCGGCTCCCGCGGCTCGCTGTCGTTCGAAAGACGCCTCCGGCGTCTTTCGTGATGACGAGAGAGCTTCGCTCTCTCGAACCACGGTCCTCGTGCCTGCGGTCCTTGCTTCGCCGGGGTTCGCCGAGAACCTCGCCCCTTTCAGTCCCACCCGACAGCACCGCAACCGCCCTCGGGCCTCCCCAGCCTCCTGCGATGCTCAGTCGCTAGCGCTCCCTGCGCGTCTCGTCCCTCGCGCGTGCCTGGCTCGCGGCCTCGCAGGGCTCGGCACGCTCGACAGCGCGCGCCACTTGGTTCGGTCGGGAGTATCGACGCGGCTATCGTGGAAAAACCGCAACCGACCCGGCTTTAGAGGTACTCGTCGAGCGCCTCGGCCACCACGTCGTCGGGCGTCCGGTTCTCCACGGAGGCGCGTCGGCGGAGCTCCCGGTAGGTCGCGGGCGGGAGCCGGAGGTCGAGCGCGCCGAGGGTGACGCCGTGTTCGGCGAGCGCGTCGGCGACGGAGGTGCCGTCGTTGACCGCGCTGGCGACGGAGCGCACCTCGCGGACGGTGAGGCCACCGTCGAGGACCGCCCAGGCGAGGTAGAGCCGGGCCTCGCCGGCGACGCGGGCGACGTGCTTGGCTGCCGTGGGGGCGATGTGGCCCTGGGCGACGTGGCGGCGGATGGACTCGGGGAGGTCGTGGACGCGGGCCCACTTGCGGATGAAGGAGACGGTGACAGGTTCGCCGACGCGCTCGGCGGCGGCGGTGTAGGAGCCCTCGCCGCGGACGAGCGCGGCGCAGGCGGCGGCCCCGCGCAGCATGTAGACGTTGTCCTCGCTCCCGACGGTGTTGCGGGCGAAGGCGTCGACGGTCTCGGCGGCTGCGGCGAGCGAGTCGGGGTCGGTCGGATCGAACTGGACCGCATCGCGGGCTCGCTCGCCGGTGACGGCCGGGTCGCCCCGGATGACGGGCTCGCCGATGGGGGATTCCCGCTCGGTCCGGGTTGGCCGTTCGTCGCTCATTGGGCGTCGTTGGGGGTCACCGGGCAAAAACTCCCTGCTGGTGTGTGGGTCACTCCTCGTCGCGCTCCTCGGAGAGGTGCTCCCAGATCTCGGTACAGCCCGCCCCGGGTTCGACGTCGCGGAGGTGGGCGTCGTGGCGGTCGTCGTTGCGTTCGTCGTCGGCTTCGTCGTCGGTTTCGACGGACCGGCCGGTCATCGTGGTGCCTCCGGTTCGTACAGCTCCGGTGCCACGTCGGCGGAGGCGTGCTGGCGCTCGGAGTCAGGTCGGTCGGGGGTCGACTCGTCGGTCATCGTCGTGTCGTAACAGCGGCCCCTCCTTAACCGACGCTGCCCGGACAATCGTCACCGGGGCTCGGGGGTACCGGAGCTTCCGGCCGGTATCTCCGACGCGGAGCCGCGGTTGGAACCGACGGACGGGAGCCGATTCGCGGTACCGCCGCCTGTCGTCGAACGCACGAAGCGTTGCACCGGGCGACGGGCCCACCCTGCTGGGGGCCCAACGGCCAGTATGGCAACGGAACTGCGCGTGCTGGACGACGGCGCGTGGATCAGCGTCGACAACCAGCGGCGGGTGCCCAACAGCGACATCTGGCCCCTCGCAGTCACCGACTTCTGTCCCTGCGAGACGGCCCACGTCGTGCTGGAGGCGTTCACCGACGTGGGCGTCGACCGGGACGGCGTCGCGGTGCAGGCGGTCGGGCAGTGCATCGACTGCGGCACCGAGGGCGCGCTGGACTGGCTCGCCGTCGGCCGGGTGCGAGACGGCGCGTTCTACCCGTACGACCCGGGCGCGCTGCGGGCGCGGCTCGAACCCGGAAACAATCTCCGGTGACGGCGAGCACCGGGGGAACCTGACGCGGTGCGCGGCGGTATAGGAGTGGCTGTCGTAGGCCGTTCCATGCCGACCGACGTGGAACAGTGGAAGTCCGAGGTCTACGGCACGGACATCCGCGAGCACATCGAGCGATTCGCCGAGACGGGCTGGGAGTCGATTCCGGAGGACGAGCGCGACGCCTGGTTCGAGCGCTTCAAGTGGTACGGCCTGTACCACCAGCGCGCCGGCCAGGAGTCCTACTTCATGATGCGCATCGGACCGCCGAACGGCGTGCTCGAACCGGGCCAGTTCCGGACCGTCGCCGAGATCGCCAGGGAGTACTCGACCGGCCCCGCCGAGAACCCCGAGTTCGGCAACGGCTGGCTCGACGTGACGACGAGACAGGCCATCCAGCTCCACTGGATCAACATCGAGGACGTCCCCGCGATCTTCGACGAACTGGAGGCGAGCGGGCTCACGACCATGCAGGCCTGTGGCGACTCCTGGCGCAACATCGTCGGCTGCCCGGTCGCCGGGAAGGACGAGCACGAGCACGTCGACGCGCTGCCCACCATCCACGAGCTGAACGACCGGTTCAAGGGCAACGCCGAGCACTCGAACCTCCCCCGGAAGTGGAAGGTCAGCGTGACGGGCTGCCGCGAGGGCTGCGGCCAGGGCGACATCAACGACCTCGCCCTCGAACCCGCGACGAAGACCATCGACGGCGAGGAGCGCGAGGGGTTCAACGTCCGCGTCGGGGGCGGCCTCGCCCGGAACGAGCCGCGATTCGCCCGCGACATCGACGTGTTCGTCACGCCGGAGCAGGCCGCCGACGTCGCCGGCGGCATCTCCGCGCTGTTCCGCGAGCACGGCGACCGCGAGAACCGCTACAACGCCCGCATCAAGTTCCTCGTCGACGAGTGGGGCCCCGAGAAGCTCCGCCGGGTCCTCCAGGAGGAGTTCGTCGACTTCGAGCTCCACACCGCCGGCGAGGACCTGCGCTCTCAGTACAGCTACAACGCCGGCGAGGCCGCCGGCAAGCACGACCACGTCGGCGTCCACGACCAGCCCGACGGGAACAACTACGTCGGCCTGAACGTCCTCGTCGGCCGCATCGGCGCGGACGACGCGCTCGCGCTCGCCGACGCCGCCGACGAGCACGGCTCCGGCGAGGTCCGGCTCACCCAGCGCCAGAACGTCGTCCTCACCGACGTCCCCGACGAGGACGTCGACGACCTGCTCGGAGAGCCCGCGCTGGAGCACTACTCGCCGGACCCGCACCCGTTCATGCGTGGCTCCATCGCCTGCACCGGCACGGAGTTCTGCTCGCTCTCCATCGTCGAGACGAAGAACCGGCAGGTGCGCTACGCGCGCTGGCTGAAGGAGCACGTCGAGCTCCCCGACGGCGTCGAGGACTTCCACATCCACCTCTCGGGCTGCACGGCGTCCTGCGCCCAGCCCCAGATTGCGGACATCTCCCTCCGTGGCATGAAGACCCGGAAGGACGGCGAGCCCGTCGAGGCGCTCGACATCGGGCTCGGCGGCGGTCTCGGCGAGGAGCCCCAGTTCGCCTCGTGGGTCACCGAGCGCGTGCCCGCCGACGAGGTGCCCGGTGCCATCCGGAACCTGCTCGCGAACTTCGAGGCCCAGCGCGAGGACGAGCGCCAGAGCTTCCGCGAGTTCGTCGCCGCGCGCGAGGACGACGAGCTGGCCGAACTCGTCGAGCCCGAGGAGACGAGCTACGACGACCCGTTCATGCACAACACGAAGCGGACGTGGTACCCCTACGCCGACGAGGACTCGCTCGACGACTCGCCCGCACCGGCGTCGCCCGACGGCACGCCGCTGTCGGCCGACGACTGAGGCGGCACGCTGTCGGTTTCGGATTCACGGACCCGACTCTGAACGCGATACCAGTCATCGGGTTCGTACAAACCACATCGCCGTCACTACTACTCCACCCTCACTGCCCCGGGAACAGCAGCAGCCGCCCGCCGAGGAACGCGAAGTACGCGACGATGAGGGCGAACCCCTCCCGGCGGTCGAAGTCGCCGCCGGTCCCGTACCGGAGCCAGACGAGCAGGCCGACACCGGCGACGAGTTTCACCGGCAGGTCCCAGTAGACGACCACGGGCGGGACCGCGTAGCCAGAGATGGCCCCGCCGAGCCCGAGCGCGAGCAGCGGGTTGACGATGTTGCTCCCGACGAGCGTGCCGACGGCGAGGTCGGGCGAGCGACGGCGCAGCCCCTCGAAGACGGTCGAGAGCTCGGGGAGCGCAGCGGCCAGTCCGATGGTGACGACGCCGACGATGGAGCCGCCGAGTCGCAGGGCCTCGACGACGACCTCGACGGCGGCGATGACGACGTACGCGCTCGCGACCACACCGACGAGTCCACCAACCACGAGCGCGCTGTCGCGGGCGATCCGGCGGCTCTCGCGCTCTACGGGGACGCCCACGCGCTCCCGATTGTTGACGGCCCAGTAGGTGTAGCCGAGGTAGACGAGGACGAGCAGTCCGCCGTCGAGCCGGGAGAGCGTCCCGTCCCACGCGACCGCGAGCACGAGCACGAAGGCGGCGAGCATCGGAACGTACGTCGTCTTCAGGAAGCGCGGTCGAGGGCGGTAGCGGCCGTAGCCGACGAGGAACATCCCGAACAGGAGCAGCTGCTGCGTGGTCGACGAGCCCATGTTGCCGCCGAGCACCGTCGCCGAGGCGACCTCGTAGTCGAGCGTGCCGCCGAGGATGCCCAGCGAGGCGATGACGTGTGCGGCGGTCTCGGGCAGACTCGTCCCGACGGCGACGACGGTCAGCCCGACGACCACGTCCGGCACGTCGTAGTGGATGGCGATGCGCGTCACCGCGCTGACGACCGTCTGTGCGCTCCTGACCAGGACGGCCAGCGCGACGGCGCTCGCGAGGACCGCGAGTGGGACGCTCTGCTCGACCATGGCCGGGCAATCGAAGGCAGGGGTCAAGTGTGTTGTCGATGCCGCGACGGTCGCGGCGTCCCGGACAGCGGCCGTCGTTGTCGGGAGCACGCCCGCTAAGTGCCTCGCCGCACTCCATCGGGTATGGCCGACCGACTGCTGAAGGTGAACGCCTACACCACCCTCGACCTCGTCGACGCGACGGTGCGCGGCCACGACTTCGCCGAGGAGGTGTTCGCGGTGTGCAACGCGACCGCGGCGAGAGAGTCGCCCGACCACGTCAAGCTGCAGTTCGAGCTCGACAACATGACCGAGGACGTCCTGCCGGCGCACACGGAGGAGCTGCAGCTCACCCCCGAGCAGGCCCGCACGCTCGCTTCGGCGCTGGTGGAGCAGGCGGACCGGGTCGAGGCGACCGGCGACGGGTCGTAGTTGGGACGAACGACGGCGACTCGCGTCAGTCGAAGCAGGCGACAGTGATGCCCTCTTCCATCGGGTCCGGCTCCGTCCCGGCGTCCCGCCGGCCCCTCGCGTGGGCGCGGACCGCGACCGACGCGTCGACGTAGTAGACGGCGACGTTCGTCGGTGAGTCCGCGATCACGCCGTCGCGGAGGGTGTAGTGGTACCGGTACTCGACGCCGGCGACCCCGGCGTCGTCCGGGGCGTTCTCGGTCCACGTCTCGTCGGTAGTGAAGCCGAACTCGACGAGGTCCCCGCCGTGTTCCCGGACCAGACCGTTCCGCCGGAACGCACGCTCGAACGACTCGGCGAAACCGGTCAGGTCGCTCTCGTCGGTGCGGTCCGGCGGCGGTCCGGGGTACGACGCGGGCGCGACGGCGTCGGGCTCGTTCGACTCGCCGGTGGTCGGTCGCGTCACCTCGAAGCAGTCGGGCTCGGCTGTGCGCTGCGTCGTTGGAGCGGTCGTTCGGGTGGTGGTCGCCGGCGTCTGGCCGGCACCGTCGTCGGCGTCGCCGCCGAGGAGGCAGCCACCGAGCGCGCCCGTCAGTCCGAGCGCGCCCGCCTGGAGGAGGGCTCTGCGGGCTGGCATCGTCCGCCGGTTTCGGGTCCGGGGGTAAGTGCTTTGTCCGGGGGAGCTACGGACGGGCAGCCGTCGCCGCAAGCTGCACCCGTCGTTGCCCACACGGATTATGGGATACAGTCCAACCTCCGGGTGATGGACACCTCACCCGAGCACGACCGGCCAAAGCACGCGGATCAGGAGGTACGCCAGCCCCGTCGTGATGAGGATGACGACGACGTCGAGGAGGATACCGGCCCGGAGCATGTGCTCGCGATCGACGTAGCCCGCCCCGAAGACGATGGCGTTCGGCGGTGTCGCGACCGGCAACGCGAAGCCGTAGCTCGCGGCGATGGCACCCGTGACGGCCAGGAACACCGACGTGAGCTCGCTCGATGCCCCGACGGCACCGGCGTACGCCGGGCCGACGTTGATGAGCAGGGGGGCGAGGATGGCCGCCATCGCGGTGTTCGACGCCAGCTCGCCGACCAGAACCGTCATCGTGACGATGACGAGCAGCAGCACCACGAGCGGCGTCCCCGTCAGCGCGTTCAGTGTGACGTCCGCGAGCCAGACCGTCGCGTTCGTGTCGGCGAGTCCGTTCGCCAGCGAGATGCCGCCGCCGAGGAGGATGAGCGTCCCCCAGTCGATGTCCGTCAGGTCGTCCCAGGCGACCGACTCGGTGACGACCAGCGTCGGAATCGCCAGCAGTGCGACCAGCACGTAGTACAGCACGCCCGCGTGTCCGGTGGTCCCGAACACGGTCTCGCCCGCCCCGCCGAAGAGCGTCACGTACCACTGCTCCGGGAGCACGCCGTCGAACGCGGCCTCGAAGCCCCCGAGCAGCCACAGCAGGGCGGTCGACCCGAAGATCGCGACGGTGCGGCGTGCCGCGGGCGACAGCGGCCCCATCGACCGAAGCTGTTCCCGGGCCTGTTCTCGCGCCCGGGTCACGTCGTACCGCCGCGGCGGGTAGACGACGTACGTGAGGAGTACCCACGCGACCGGGAGCGTGACGACGACCATCGGCAGGCCGATCGCGAGCCACTCGACGAAGGTGATCTCGAAGTCGAGCAGCTCGTTCAGCTGCCCGACGACGATGGCGTTCGGCGGCGTCCCGATCAGCGTCCCGACGCCACCGAGGCTGGCGGCGTAGGCCACCCCGAGCAGCATCCCGACCTGGAGGTTCGTGGCGTCGTCGTCGTCCGTGGACTCCACCGCCGCCAGGTCGGTCACGCTCTCGACGATGCCGAGCACGATCGGGACCATCATCGCGACCGTCGCCGTGTTCGAGATGACCATCGAGAGCAGGGCCGTCGCGACCATGACGCCGAGCACGAGCCCCCGCGCCGACGTGCCGAAGCGGACGAGTATCGCGAGGGCGATCCGCCGGTCGACGTCGTGTCGCTGGAGCGCCTCGGCGAACATGAACCCGGCGAGCAGCAGGAAGATGACCGGGTCGGCGAAGCCCGCCACCGCGTCGCCGAAGTCGGAGTAGACACCGAACAGCGTCAGGAGGATCGGGACCGTCAGGGCCGTCAACGGCAGCGGGATCGCACCGGTCACCCAGAGCACCGCCGCGAACACCATCGTCGCGACCGCGTACTGGCCGGCGACCGTGAGCGTGCTGTCCGTGGGTACCGTCGCTACGATCGCCGTGAGGAGGACGGCGAGCACGAGCGCCACCCGGCGCGAGCCCAGTATCGACGTCATCGAACCTACCCGTGTGTTCCTCACCGAGGTGTTGGTCTTAGTTGTACGGTACGCCGGGTCGCCTGCGGACACAGCTGGTGCCCGTGTGGTGACCTTGAGCGGCGCGTGATCACTACAGCGAAACCCAGCGTGGTCATACCAGCAATCGACGGGATTCAACTCGTATGACGCACTCAACGAGAAGCGAATGCGCCTGATCGTTCGTCGGCTGGGTCAGCAATCGTTCATCCACCGAGTAGGTGGGACGTTCCGGTGACGACGCTGACACCCCGAAGAAGAGGCCAAGCTGTCCCGAACGGGTCTCTCCGTCAGGCCATCTCGGGGACGGTGAAGTCGAAGAGGTTCGCTCGGAGGCGATTCGGAGACTCGGTTTTCCCCCACTCGATGAGTGCCCCGACCAGTTCGGGATTCGAGAAGTCGACGTGTCGCGCCCGCTCGTCGCCCCAGTCGTAGACGTGCTTCGGGAGCCAGTCCGCCTGGCGCATCTCCACGAACATCCGGTCGGCGGCTTCGGACGCACTCGTCTCTCCATCCCTGTAGGCATCGAGCACGTCAGCCATCGTCCGGTGTATCTCCTCTTTCTCTGTGACGAACGGTGCGCCGTCACCTGGCGGTGACTCCTGAAGGAGCGAGTCGAACGCGGTCGTCTCCCCCGATTCGAGGTAGTTGAAGCAGTGACGCTGGATGTAGAGGTCGTGGAACAGGACCTGTCCCAGCCACATCTGCGTCCACGCGTTCCAGAGCCGGAACTCGCCCATCGACTTGTACGCGTTGCTGATGAGGCGGTCGTTGTTCGCGAGTTGTCGATGGTGCATCTCGTCGATAGGCGCGAAGCGGTCGGCCGAGAAGTCGCCGTCCTCGAACGCATCCAACAGGAGGTTGGTCGAGACGAAGACGGACTCGAAGGTGTTGACCAGGCCGATCGCGTAGAGTGGGTCGACGAACCCGTAGGTGTTGTTGGTCAGGTAGTGGCGGTGACCCGACGACCGGCTGGCGCTGCGCTGGAGCCGACCGGTCCGGACCCACGGCATCACCGGCTCTGCCGAGTCGAGATGACGCTGGATGTCCGGGAACTCGGCGAGGAGTCGCCGGGCCTCCGTTTCGGCGTCGACAGACTCGTCGACGGGGTGCTCGTCCCGGTCCAGTACCAGACCGACGCTGGCCTTCGTCGCCTCGGACCGCTCGAAGTTGTCGAAGGGGATGATCCACATCCACCCGCCGTCGAAGACGTGGTGGAGCGTCCCGTCGTGGAGACGGTTGGATTGCCCGGGGCGGGCGTCTGCCGCAAGCAGCTCGTCGAACGGAGTCAGGCCTTCGACGTGCGTGAATATCGCGCGGGAATCTGTCTCCAGCTCCGGAGCGTCCTCTCGATATCCCATCTCGTCTGCGAGAACTGAATTCCCCCCGGTCCCGTCGACGTGGAACGTCGCGTCGATGACGCCACGGTCGGTCGTCACCGTCACCTCGTCCTGCCCGATGTCCACGTCGGTAATCTCGGTCTCGTCGAGGTACTCCACGCCGTAGTTCCGGGCAGATTCGACGAGGTAGTGATCGACGTCCTCGCGTAGCAGGTGACTCTCGCTGTAGAACGGCAGGTTCGGGGGAATCAGCTGGTGGACGTGGTCCCCCGTCACGGGGCGGTCCGGTTCGTGATAGGCGAACCCGATCGAGTGTTTGACCCCGCAGGAGGGAGTGATGTTGTCCACGATCTCGTTCGCGTCACTGAGGTACTGTATCTCCGGAATATCGTGGTACTCCCCGACGATCCACATCCACATCGAACTCTGGGGGAGCATCGCTTCACCGATGGCGAACCGTGGGTGTGACCCGGCCTCGATCATCGCGACGTCCAGGCCGTGCTTCGCCAGAATCATCGCGGTGGTCGACGCAGACATCCCGGATCCACCGACGACGACGTCGTAGGGGCCTGATGGCGTCGGACCGCCGTCTGTTCGATACTGGTGTCGTTCGTGCTGTCGAGTACGGCCGGTGGCTGTGTTCGGTCCTGCCCATTGCATGAACAGTTCGACGGACAGGTCACGATTATAGGCATTCGTTGAGACGATGATTCACCCCGTGAGAATCTGTCCAGGCTTGAAACAATTTGACCGCCGACACCTGCAATGTGGGCACCATCCCTCCGTGTCAGCTTGCTTCGACTGTCTCTCCCGCGAGCCGGTTTATGGCTCCCTGCTGGGGCGAGGGAACACAGTTCTCCCTCGGAGATTCTCGATGTCCTGTGAGAGACCCAAGCCCGATGGTACCGGCCCAGACCACGCTCGGACGAACCACGGATATAGCAATCGATGAATTGACGTCTCTCCGGTGAACTGCCTGTTCACCGCTGAACAGCAGGGCGGGTGTGAAACACTAAATCGATTGCCCGAAGACGTATCCCATGGACGAATCGGAATCCGACGCAGCCATCTCCCTCCTCCGGCGACGACCGGTTCTCTCGGCCTGCTCCGGATCGGCGGTGACGAGACGCCAGCTCACCGAAACCACGGGCATCTCCAGAGCCACGGTGTACCGGGCAACGGTCGCCCTCGAGGAACGGGGGGTGCTGGAAAGGGCCGACGGTGGCTACCGGACGACCGCACGCGGCGAGGCGCTCCTGGCCTCGAGTGACCACTTCCTGACGGCCATCGACACGGTAGATCGGATCGTACCGCTCCTCGAACTCGTCGACCATCCCGACCTGACCAGGAACGCACATCTGCTCGGAGACGCCGAAGTCACCGTCGCCGATGCGTCGAATCCCTACCGCGTCGTCGACCGCGTCACCGAGCGCTTCGAGGAAACGACGCGCTCTCGCGGTACCATCGCTAGCCCAACCGCGTCCGAGGCGATGAGTCGGGCAAGCCACAGCCTGGCGGACAAAGAACACATCGAGCGAATATTCACAGCCAGCGCGTTAGAGACTCACGAGACGGTCAGCGGGGACGAGTTTCGTGATGTCATCACGGCCGACTCACTCTCCATCTACGTCGCCGACGACGAGGCGGTCCCGTTCTCGTTTGCCATCGACGACGATGACGTCACCATCGTCGGCCACGATCCCGCAACAGGGCTTCCGACTGTCCACGTGGAATCGGATCGACCCGCCGCGCGAACGTGGCTCGAAGGGGTCTACGAGGAGTGCCGTGGGAAGGCGAGACCGATGTAATATCCCAACGGTGGTCGGGATTCCCGCGTCTTCAGGCGCGGGAGGCTGTCATTCGTCCGCCGATACCGGTTCGCCGTCTTCCATCTGCCATTCGAGTTCGACTTCGAACTCGGCCTCGTCGTCGGTCACCTCGTACTCGACCTCCAGCTCGAAGCGCTCTGGAACCGCCACCGTGAAGCCGTTCTCTCCTCCGATGTCGATCGTCCCGTTCTCGACACCATCAGCGACCTCACGGAGTATTCCCGCACCGTCCGCCCGACTCATCACCCGCTCACCTTCACGTTCCGTCTCGCCATCTGTCGATTCCGCTTCGGTCTCGGATTCTTGTTCGTCGTTTCCCATACCTATCCTACGACGGCTGCCAATAAAATATCTCGGCCTCCCTGTTTCACAGTATGACCGACGGTGGTCACGATTTCCATCGAGGCACTACCGGGAGGGTCCTTATTGGAACGTTCAGTACAGATCGTTCATGGATACACTGACCGAAAAGGGGCTGGTGGAGAAACACCGCCGGACAAACGTCTCTACAGTAATAAAGCGCGATCAGCGCGAACTCGAAGCCCGCCGTGATCGGGAACGCCAGTACGTCAAACTACAACTCGTACCGAGCGACATCACGACAACCGCATTCGTGACATGAATCCTGTGCCTTGTCTAAACTGGTCCCGCAAGATCGACACTCCAGGAGTTCCGTCGTATCGGTCGAGGTCGGAGAGAGCCGCTTTAGCATTCGTAACATAGTGAATTACTGTGGGTCGACGACATCCCGACACTCGGGACATTCAGCCCAGACACCGCCTGCATACTCTATCAGGGTCTGATGAGACAGAATCTCACAACCGCAGTGCGGGCAGTCACCGAGGTACGGGTCCTTGGTGCTCATATGGGTGGGAGAGCGTGTGACTGAGGACGCAGTGCTCTCTGTTTCTCTCTAAGAGGACAGGCCCATATATACCTCAGTGAACCACGGTGAAAGTGGAAACGGAGGGTAGTGGGCTGGTTCAGGTAGAAGATGGATGAACCACATTCTGTACTGTGTTGAGAGATCCAGCCTCCCAGTACACCGGG
Organism: Haloarchaeobius litoreus; assembly: GCF_024495425.1. Taxonomy (NCBI): domain Archaea; kingdom Methanobacteriati; phylum Methanobacteriota; class Halobacteria; order Halobacteriales; family Halorubellaceae; genus Haloarchaeobius; species Haloarchaeobius litoreus. The sequence continues at coordinate 18,221 of NZ_JANHJR010000002.1, forward strand.
GCACGGTAGGGGTGGGATTCGAACCGCACGAGACTCCGAAAACGGAGTCTCCGTCCCCCCGGGGAATTCCGAGTACCTGGTGGACGGTGCCCTTGCCAGCGGGCGACCCTACCACACCACATCTCATGAGGGGACACCTAATTGATAGTAGGTTCCTTCGCCCCGCTAGAATCGACCTAACAGCCTGAGCGGTATCTCCAGCAGAGGAATCCAACAGCGCTTCTGCGTTCGAGCCCCTACGGGGCTTCCTCGAATATTCACACGAGGCAGGGCTCACCCAACTGACAGTCCACGGATGCGTTGGATGAAGGCAGCGGGCTGTTGATTTCATTCGTCGCTCCATGCCCGGTCGCGGTCACCGGTGTACACCGACATCGGTCGAACCATCTTGTTGTCCGCCAGCTGTTCCAGACAGTGGGCTGTCCAGCCACCGACCCGCGAGACGGCAAAGGTGGGCGTGAACAGCGCTCGTGGAACGCCGACGCCATACAGTAATGCGGCTGTGTAGAACTCGACGTTCGTTTCGAGGGGGCGGTCGGGTTTGTGTTCCGCCAGCAGGTCGACGGCGACCGACTCGAATTCGCGAACGGTATCGAAGAACGCCTCGTCCTCGGAGTTCGTGTAGAAGCGCTCGGCCGCCGTCGAGAGGACTGCAGCACGTGGGTCCCGCGTCCGATACACACGGTGGCCGAAGCCCATGAGGCGCTCGCCGGACGCCAGGGTCTCCCGCACGTACCCTTCCGGGTCGCCCGACTCGTGGACTGAACGAAGCATCTCCAGTACGGGCCCAGGCGCGCCGCCGTGCAGCGGGCCCTTGAGCGACCCCACGGCACCCGTCACACCGGAGACGAGGTCCGACTCCGTGGACACGATCGACCGCGCGACGAACGAGGACGCGTTCAGCCCGTGGTTGACGACCGTGTTCAGGTAGGTTTCGAGCCCCCTGACGGCCAAAGGGTCTGGCCCCACTACTGTCCGTCCCGCTGCGACGACGGTGCTCCCGTCAGCGCCGCGGCGGGTCGGCCAACCGCTCGCCGAGCCACCGGCCGACGGCGGCGAACACGAGGAGGGCTGCGGCCGCGACCCCCACTCCGAGCGCCCCCGGACGGGTGTTCTCGACGAGGAGTCGCCACGCGGGTCGTGCGACCCCCGCCGCCCGTGCGGCGACCACGGCGACGAGCACGGCGGGGATGAGGTACTGGACCAGCCAGTACAGGCGGCCGAGTTCGCCTCGCACGTCCTCGAAGTCGGCGACCCAGACGAAGACGGACACGAGGAGCAGCGCCGACACCGGGAGCGCGAACACCCCGACCGACTCGTCGATCAGGTCCAGCACGGGTCTGCCGGCGACGGCGAGCCGGACCGGGCTGTAGCTCAGCGCCGAGGGAACCCCGGCGACGAACACCCCGGCCGTGAGCACCAGCGTGGCGCGGGGCCGGGAGAGGCTGGTGGTGTTCTCGGCGGCGGCGACCCCGACCTCCAGCAGCGCCACCGACGACGACAGCGCGGCGAAGAAGAGCAGCCCGAAGAAGGCGACGGCGACGACCCGCCCGAACGGCATCGTCGCGAACGCCGTCGGCAGCGTCGTGAACGCGAGCTCCGTCCCGAGGGTCGGTTCGAGGCCGAAGCTGAAGACGATGGGGAAGATGACGAGCCCGGCGACGATGGCGGCGGCGACGTCGGCGACCGTGATGAGCGCCGACGACTCCAGGAGGTCGGTCCCCTCGTCGACGTAGCTGCCGTACGTGAGCATGACGCCCTGTCCGACCGACATCGAGAAGAACACCTGCCCGAACGCCGCACTCCAGAGACCGAGGTCGGTGAGCACGGAGAAGCGCGGCGTGAACAGGAAGGCTGCGGCCTGCCCCCACTCCGCGAGCGTCGCGGCGTAGAGCGCGAGCGCGACCAGCAGCACGAACACCGTCGGCATGACGACCGTCGCCATCCGCTCGATGCCGCCCCGGACGCCACGCGAGACGACGGCTCCCGTGACGGCGGTCGCGACGACGAAGGAGGCGACCGGGAACCAGCCGTCGGTGAACGTCGCGAACGTCGTCTCCGAGCCCGCGCCCCAGGAGACGAAGAAGCCGAGCACCCAGCCGGTCAGCACCAGGTAGTAGCTCAGGATGAGCAGGACGCCACCGAGGACGAGCCACCCCAGGGCGGTGTAGCTCGTGTCGACGCTCCGGAACGCCGACACGACGTCGGTCCGCAGCCGTCGCCCGATGGCGAGTTCGAGCACGAGCATCGGGACCGCACAGATGACGGCCGCGAGCAGGTAGGGGACGAGGTACGCGCCGCCCCCGTTCTGCCCGACGACCGCCGAGAAGCGCCAGATGTTCCCGAGTCCGACGGCCGCACCGACGGTCGCGAGAACGAACCCCGTCCGGGAGGACCATCGTGCGCCAGCCATACCCCGACCGTGGTTCCGCCGGCGCAATAAACGCACCTACGGAGCGCTCCCGACCCACCCGGTCGCTGTCACTCGACGTCGAGCGACCGGCCGCACTCCGGACACTCCTCGTCGACGATGGTCACCTGCGCGTCGCAGTCGGGACAGAACTCGCGGTAGCAGGCTCGGTCGCCCATAGTCGACACCAGGAGCCCCATCGTCAAAACCGTACTCCCGAGTGGCGGCCGTAGACGATGGTGTCCGTGACCGGGATGCGGACTGCAGAGGAGCCACGGTCCTACGCTGGGGGTGGGCGGCCAGCCGGACGGGAGCTGAGTGGGCCGCATTCCCTACCGGTGTACCAATCCCAGTATCCGACTTCGAACGTCATCGGCGGAGACGAACGTCTGGTCGTCAGTCCTGGCGAGTACTCCTTCGAGGGCTCTCGTCCCCTGCTGCGTTTCGATCTCGTAGTCGCCACAGGCCGCGACTAGCTCGTTCGTCGTGAGTGGGTACTCCTGGCTCTCGAGTGCTGCATCAAGTTCACCGAGCTGGCTTGCAGGGTCGCCGGGCATCGCCCGGTCTTCATGGGTGCGGTCGCGTACTTCCTCTGACTTCCGCTCTCGTTGGCGTGGCTCTTCGTCCTCCGGTTTCTCGTCTCGGCCCTGGTTGTCATCCGCCATCCATCGTCGTTGGCACGCGAAGCGGATAACGGTGTGGTCGGTCCCCGGTGTTCCCATCCTGAAACCGGATCGAACGGCCCAGCCGTGGTGGGTTCGGTGACTGAAACGAGCAGTGCGAGCCGGCGACCGGACGGAACTACCGGGACACATACCGGTAATAACGGGTTTGCTACCCCCTGTCAAATTGGCGTGTGTGCCACATTCGAAGGAATTCTACTACGAGCCGGAGGAGGGCGAAGCGCTCAGTACAGAGGTCGTAACGGCGATTGCGAGGGCTCACGACGAGGATGTGATCGAGCAGGAGTGGCTCATCAGTGAGGACATCAACACGGACGCACTCGACGGGCTCTTCCAGGAACGCAATCTCGATATGACCCTCCAGTTCGATGCCGACGGGACGACGGTGACCATCATCGCCGACCGGAGTGGGAACCCCCGCATCAAAATCGAATCCCACCGATAGGTACGCCGTTCGACACCGATAGGTACGCCGCTCGACCGAGTTGATGAGTGCCAGCCCGCGCTGGAAGACGAAGCGGACGAGCCAGTGTTCCGTCCCCGAGGGCAGCATGGTCGTCCCTGACTCACGGGACGGACGGAGGCGCTACGCCAGCAGGATTGCCAGCCCGCCGCCGACCATCGCGAGCAGTCCGAGTCCGACGCAGATCCCCCAGAACGCGACACGGCGAACGACCCGCATCAGCGCGTCGATGGTGAGGTAGCCGACGACGGCGGCGGTCGCGAGCGCGAGGGCGGCGGCAGCCGGGTTCAGCGTCGGCAGGCCGCCGCCGTCGACCACGGCGAGCACGCCCGCGCCGAGCGCGGCCGGCACGCTCAGGAGGAAGGAGAGTCGGAACGACGCCTCGCCCTCGTAGCCCCGGAGCAACAGCGCGCTGACGGTCGTCCCGGAGCGGGAGACGCCGGGGAGGATGGCCAGCCCCTGGAGCGCCCCCACCAGCACGGCGTCGACGGCGGTGGGCGTCTCGCGGCGGCTCACCCCGCGGGATTCGGCGACGCGCTGGAGGATGCCCGTCGCGACGAGCAGCAGGCCGATGAGCGCGACGACTGCGCCGCCGGTGAGTTCGGAGACGAGCCCCTCGATGGCGAGGTAGGCCGCGATGCCGACGATGCCGGAGGCGAGCGTCGCCAGCACGAGGAAGGAGAGCGTGGCGGTCTCGTCGCGGAAGGGCTCGCCGGGCCGCAGTTCGGCCAGCGTCCAGCCCACCTCGGCGAGCGTGTCCCGGTAGTAGACCGTGGCGGCGAGTGCGGTGCCGACGTGGAGAAAGAGCGAGTACTGCAGCGCGACCTCGGGCTCGCTCCCGAGCGCGGTCAGCACGACCGTGACGTTGCCCTCGCTGGAGACGGGTAGCCACTCGAAGATGCCCTGGAGGACTCCGACGACGAGCGCGACGAGTACCTCCGAGTCCATACAGCGCCGTCCAGTCCGGCGATACAAAGCCCGTTCGGTTGCGTCTCTGCAGGGCCCGCCCACGAGCACGGGGACGGGCGTTCCGGCCGGTTGCTGGCCTGCGGTAGCTGCCACCTAGCTATGTGGGACGACTTCGTACTGGCTCGCACAATGATCGACGTCGCGTTCTTCGGGAGCCACCCGCTGGGGGAGGCCTGCCTCGAACGACTCCACGCTCACGAGGCGGTCTCGGTCCCCGTCGTCGTCACGTACCCTGAAGACGAGGAGCACTGGTGGGACGGCTCGGTCAACCGGCTCGCGCACGACCTCGGCCACGACGTGCTGCCCATCGCCGAGGAGCGGGACGTGCTCGACTACGAGTTCGACTACCTGCTCAGCGTCTACTACCCCAACATCCTCGGGCCGGAGCTGCTCGAACATCCCGACGAGGCCGCGATCAACCTCCATCAGGCCGAACTCCCGCGGTACCGGGGGAGCAACGTGTTCAGCCACTCCATACTGAACGCCCGCGAGGACGACCACTGGAAGCACGGCACCACGATGCACTTCATGGCCGAGCAGGTCGACGCGGGCGACATCATCGCCCGCAGGTTCGCCGAGATAACCGAGACCGACACCAGCCGGACGCTCTACGAGAAGGTCCGGGAGCGCTCCATCGAGCTGTTCGAGGAGATGCTGCCGAAGCTCGTCTCGGGCGAGGTCCTCGAGATGGGGACCCCCCAGTCCGAGTACGACGGGGAACGGTACTTCTACGCGAAGGACAGCCTCGACGGCGCGAAGGAGATACCCCTCGACGAACTCGTCGACGGCGACGAGAACGCGATCTACGACCGAATTCGAGCCCTCGACTTCCCGCCGTTCGAGCCGGCCCACACCCGCCTGGACGGCGAGAAGGTGTACCTGACGAAGACGAGCTACGGGTCGCCGTCGTGAGCTGGTCGACGCACCTGCTCGACGACGTCGGGTGGCCTGCCCGGGTCCACTGGCCAGTTCGCGGCGAACGCTCCCCGGGGCTGTCTCCTGGGGCGCTCTCGGCGTGCCGTCGCCCGCCCGTCGGCTGCCGGCACGGCTAGGCACCTAGAGTCGGGTGTGATGGTCCCACCCCCCTGACTGGTGGGCATGGCTGGAACCAGCCGACAGAGTGTGGAACCGTATCGTGTCGACCCGCGGCGGCCGGGGGGTGCCTGACGGTGGCGACCGACGAGCGGGGGACCTCGGACATCTCGACCACCACCGAGACGGGGCTCGAACCGAACGTCGCCGGGGCGGTCGCGTACCTGTTCGGGTTCGTCTCCGGCATCGCGATGCTGCTCATCGACGGCGACAACGAGTTCGTCCGCTTCCACGCGATCCAGAGCATCGCGTTCAACGTGGTCGTCGTCGCCGTCTACGTCGCCCTCGCGTTCGTCTCGCTGTTCCTGTCGTTCCTGCCGGTCGTCGGGGACCTGCTCTCGCTGCTCTTCACCCTCGTCTACCCTGTCGTCGGGTTCGTGGCGTTCGCGGGGTGGCTGTTCCTCATGTACAGGGCCTACGAGGGCGACCGGTTCGAACTGCCGGTGCTCGGCTCCATCGCGGCCTCGCAGTAGGCCGCGTCCGGGTCGCCCTCGTCGCGAGACCGCGAGGGCCTCGACCGTCGAACCGGCTAGTCGACGATGTCGAGTGGCCGACCGCAGTCGGGCACTCCTCGTCGACGATGGTGACCTGCGCGTCGCAGTCCGGACGGAACTCGCGGTCGCAGGCGCGCTCTCCCATGGCGGAGACGACGGTGGCCGGGCACGAACCGGTGTGGCCGGTCGCCGCGGTCGTGGCCACCGCGTCTCGCCGACAGCCTTGACTGCGTGCCGTCCCAAGCCCAGTTCAGAATGAGCAAGTGGACCGCGTCTGACGTGCCACGGAGTGGACCTAACTCCTATCTGGTCCGACAGCGGCACTCGTGGCGACGCCTGACGATGTTGGTACACCGTCTATGGACCCGGTTCGCTAATTCGAGCATCGTCAAAGCTCGTTCTCTGGTTGCTTTCCCGTCCTGATAGTACGTCTGGGCTCGGTTCTCTCTCCAGAGATCGTCCAATCGCGATGCGAGTTCCGTGCTGATGAAGCCGACTTCAGCACTCCGGTTGATGGCCGTTGTATGTGACTGTGGCGGGTTGCTGGGGTCCTGATGCCCTTCCTCGATCAGCCAGAACATGAACGTCTTTTCGATCGAGGTGAATGCGGCTTCGACGGTCAACGTGTAGTACCCAGCGTCGACTAACTGGTTGGCACCGGAGAGTGACCGACAGGCCTTCCGAAGCTGCACCAGCTCCGCAGACGATACGTCCAGTCCATCCTCGGATATCTGCCCACCGTGACGGAACGCGGTCTCTGCGTCGGTGAGTGCGGGCTCGATATCGTCCAGGGTGATCGGCATCGCTCAGGCGTCACCCCGTTCGTCCGCATACACTGCGGTTCGGACATCGGTCAATCTATCACTCCGTTCCAGTACGATTCCTTCGTCGAATATCTCCCGCAACTCCCCGCCGTGTGATGTGGCCGATTCTGTCGTCTCGACGAGCACTTCGAACTGGTACCGGTCTCCATCGAACCGTCGTTCTTCGAGATCTCTGGCAGTTCGTGACCCGATTCGGCGGCCGTACGTTCCGTCGCCCTCCACGATGAGCAAGAGGTCGATATCGCTCCCCCGGTCTGCAGTTCCGCGGGCGACGCTTCCGAAGAGGACGACGCCGACGACCTCGTCTACCGCTTCGGAGTGACCGACCCGGTTCGTGAGTTCTTCGAGGAACTCGTGGATCGGAGCTCGGAACTCTTCCTGTGGAACCGCGAAGATGGGGTCGGAACGCTCGATATGGTTCTGGTCGATCGCGATTCGAGCCGGTTTCCCATCGCTGATATCGAGGACGCCGAGCTGTTCGAGCAGCGCAATCGAGCGTGAGACCGTCGAGATATCGGAGCCTGTCCTGGCGGCTAACTCCTGCTGCGTGTACGCTTCGAATGGCTCGTTCACCAGATGATGGAGGATGTCTTGCATCGCCTGGTACCGGAAGACTCGCTCCTCCGGAAATGGAAAGTCCAACAGTACCGCCGTCTGTTCTTGCATATACTGCAAACACTTGCATAATGTGCAAAAGTATTTGGGTTGGGATTTCGAACCTTCACGCCGCTACAGTTCGCTCGCCGACAGCCTTGACTGCCTGCCGTCCCAAGCGGTGTCCAGTATGAGCAACTGGACTGCGGCGGACGTGCCGGACCAGTCGGGGCGGACGGTCGTCGTCACCGGGGCCAACAGCGGCCTCGGGCTGGAGGGGACGAGGCACTTCGCCGACGCCGGCGCGACGGTCGTGATGGCCTGTCGCAGCACGAGCAAGGGCGAGTCTGCCGCCGCCGCGGTGCGCCAGACCGTGCCCGACGCCGAGCTGGACGTGCGCGAGTGCGACCTCGCGGACCTCGACTCGGTGGCGTCGTTCGCCGCGGGCGTCGACGAGGAGTACGGCGCGGTCGACGTGCTCTGCAACAACGCCGGCGTGATGGCCATCCCGCGCTCCGAGACGACGGACGGCTTCGAGACGCAGTTCGGCGTCAACCACCTCGGGCACTTCGCGCTGACCGGCCACCTGCTCGGCGCGCTCCGGGCGAGCGACGGCGAGGCCCGCGTCGTCAGCCAGTCGAGCGGGCTCCACGAGCGCGGCGAGATGGAGTTCGACGACCTCCACGGCGAACACGGGTACGACAGGTGGGACGCCTACGCCCAGTCGAAGCTCGCGAACCTGCTCTTCGCGTACGAACTCGACCGCCGGCTCGACGCCGCGGGCATCGACGACGTGACCAGCGTCGGCTGCCACCCCGGCTACTCGTCGACGAACCTCCAGTACCGCGGCCCGGAGGCCAGCGGCTCGTGGCTCCGCCTTGCCGTGATGCGCGTCGCCAACGCCGTCGTGGGTCAGTCGCCGAGCGTCGGGTCGCTGCCGATGGTGTACGCGGCGACCCACCCGGGTATCGGGGGCGGCGAGTACGTCGGGCCGGGCGGCTTCATGAACATGCGCGGCGCTCCCGAGGTGCAGGCGTCGAACGACCGCTCGCACGACGAGGCGAGCGCACAGCGGCTCTGGGAGGTCTCCGAGGAGCTGACCGGGGTCACGTACGCGTTCGCGGAGCAGGCCGTCGCGGAGGGCTGAGCGCCGGTCAGAGCAGCAGCGAGAGGATGGCGAGCACGAGGAACACCAGGACGAGTATCCGCGCGATCTCCATGGTCATCCCCGCGATGCCGCGGGCACCGAGAACGGCGGCCACGATGGCGAGGATGAAAAAGAGGATCGCGAGTTCCAGTAGTCCGCCACCGAACTGCAGCGGGAGGCTCCCGAAGGTGCTACTCACAGCGGTCAAGTCGCCTAGAGACGGGAGCGCAGTCGTGAGTGGGTGCATCAGAGGTGACAGATGTCTCCCGGGCCCTTCGTTATGAACGCCGTACGGGAGAACGGTTGGATTAACGCCAGAAAGCGACCGTCGGCGCGGCAACGCGGGCAACGTTGATTATCGTTCATACGAAACCCCTCGTATGTACCGGGCCAAGCTCTACATCGACATCCAGACGGAGTGCGTGCTGAGCGAGGTCACGAACCGATGGAACACCTCCTTCACGGTCAAGCACGAGGAGGTCCTCGACGACGAACACATCGCGTTCGTCCTCGACGCGGGGGAGCGGGTGGACGAGTTCATGGCCGCGTTCGAGGCGTCGGACCAGGTGCCCGAGGTCGAGCGCGTCGACGACACCCACATCCAGCTCACGAAGCGGTCCTGCGGCGCGCTGCCCATCATCCGGAAGAACCACGGGATGATGCAGTGGTGGGACCGGGTCAGCGGCAGCCAGCGCACGTTCGACATCGTGGTGTTCCGCCGGGACGACCTGCGGAACATCGTCAGCGAGCTCCGCGAGATCGGCTCGGTGGAGCTCGCGCGCCTCACACCGTACCGGGCTCCCGAGGCGATGCTCTCGGACCGACAGGCGGAGGTCGTGGGGCTCGCCATCGAGGAGGGCTACTACGAGTGGCCGCGCGAGACCGACGCCGAGACGCTGGCGGCGGCCCTCGACATCACGCACTCGACGTTCCTCGAACACCTCCGCAAGGCCGAGTCCAGACTCCTGCGGAGCGCACTCGACGCCGGCGGCAGGCCCGGCGGCCCGCCGCCGGTCGAACGGGCTGCCGAGCCGGCCCAACCCGGGGTCAGGTAGCCGCCCCTATTTAAAGAGCCAACAAGTGAAGGGTGAACTGGCTCCCGCGCCCGATGTGGTATACAGTCACATGGCACGGGACCAATCGACCAGGCGGCAGCTGCTGACCGCGACCGGCGCAGCCACGACGGTCGCACTCGCGGGGTGCATCGGCTCACTGACCGGCGGATCGGGCGGCGGCGGCTCGAACGAGATCAAGTACCTCTCGGACCGGGGTGACTCGCGGGAGATCATCGACCAGATCATCACCGAGTTCGAGGACGAGTACGACTACACGGTCGACGTCACCTACACGTCGAAGGGGACCTCGACCGACGAGCAGCTCCAGCGGATGCGCGCGGCGGGGAACCCACCGGACATCATCTTCGACACGTCCGCCGACGCCTACCGCTACCAGCGCGACGGCAAGGCGGCGCAGGTGAGCGACGTCGTGCAGGGGACGGGCCTGCCCGACCCGGTGAACGTCGACGGCGAGTCCTACTTCGTCCCGACGATGGTCGAGCCGCTGATGGGCTGGTACCGCAACGACCTCTACCCGGAGAACCCGACGACGTGGGAGACCTGGCGGACAGAGGCCCAGCGCCTCACCGAGGAGGAGGACATCAACGGCTACGTCGTCCAGTCCGGCCAGACGAACAACGCGGACACGATGGTCACACAGACGCTGTGGCAGAACGACGTGAACATCTACGACGGCCCGGCCGACGACATCCAGGTCACCATCGACGACGACGAGAACCGTCAGGCAGCCGTCGAGACCTACGAGTGGCTCCAGACGATGTCGCAGTACGCGCCGAACGGCTCGGGCTGGGAGTGGGGCGACGCCATCGCCGCGCTCCAGCAGGAGAACGCCGCGGCCGCGATGAGCGTCGGCGGCCTGCCCATCCTCACCATCCAGGCGAACCGGCCCGACCTCGTCGAGAAGCTCTCGCCGACCGCGTTCCCCGTCCCCGACGGGAAGTCACAGGACAAGTGGTGGGCGTACATGGAGGGCCACGTCGTCTGGAACGACGGCGACGCCACGGAGGGCGCACGGCAGTTCGTGGACTTCTTCAGCAGCTCCTCGCGGTTCATGGACTTCATCCTCTCCGCGCCGCTGTTCCAGTTCCCGCCGACGCGGGAGGGGCTCGACAGCGAGGCGGTGCAGAACAACGAGACCATCCAGCAACACCCCGAGGTGATGGACCTCGTCCGCGACAACTGGGACGCGTTCACGACGGTGCTGGCGACCGGCCGCGACGGCGCGCCGAACATCGTCGCCGCCGACGCCTACGGCCAGCAGCTGTTCGGCCAGTCCGCCGACCAGCTGCTCGTCGGCGGCCGTTCCCCCGAGGAGACCGTCGACTGGGTCGCGAGCGAACTGCGGGGGCTGCAGGGTTGAACCCAGCCGTTCCGCTACAATGAGCACGTCGACCCTCAGACGGCCCTTCGCCGACCTCGACGAGCGGCGGCTCCTGCTCTGGCTGACGTTCCTCCCGCTCGTCGTGTTCTTCACGCTGGTGTGGGCCATCCCCATCCTGTACGCGCTCGGGATGAGCCTGTTCGAGGACCCGACGACCGCGCCGACGTTCGTCGGTCTCGGGAACTACGCCGCCATCCTGACCAGCGGTGACTTCGGGCTGTTCCTCTGGAACAGCGTGCTGTACGCGGTGTCGACGACCGTGTTCAGCCTCATCATCGGGCTGGCGCTCGCGCTCGTCGTCAACCAGGAGATCCGCGGCGGGAGCATCCTCCGGACGATGATGATCTTCCCGTACCTGCTGCCGACGCTCGTGGTCATCTTCATCTGGCAGTTCCTGTTCGACCCGAACATCGGCGTCATCAACCAGTGGCTCGTCGACTACGGCGTCGTCAGCGAGCCCATCGCCTTCTTCTCGACGGTCGAGTGGGCGATGCCCGCGGTCGCCATCACGAGCGTCTGGAAGTTCGGCTCGTTCGCGTTCTTCATCCTGCTCGCGAGACTGCAGGCCATCGACCCGAACCTCTACGAGCGCGCCCGCGTCGAGGGTGCCTCGCCCTGGCAGTCGTTCCGTGACATCACCGTCCCGCACCTACGGGGGGCCATCCTCATCATCCTGCTCGTCAGGGGCATCTGGATGTTCAACAAATTCGACATCATCTACCTCTCGACCGGTGGTGGCCCGCTGGACGCGACGACCACGCTCCCCATCCGGGTGTACGAGCTCGCGTTCAGCGAGGTGAACTTCGGTGCCGCGACCGCGCTCGCAGGCATCATGTTCTTCCTGCTCGCGGGGGTCGCCGTCGTCTACTTCAAGGTGTTCGAGCCGGAGAAGGAGGTGGCGCACTGATGCTGGGGCTCGGCGAGGGCGAAGCCGGCTCCATCGTCCCGCAGCACCTCCAGCGGCGCATCAAGCGCGTCTCGGTCGTCGTCGTCGCACTCGCGGTCGCCATCTTCGTCACCATCCCGGTGTACGTGATGGTGGCCGTGGCGGTGCAGGACCCCACGAACGTCTTCGCGGGCGGCGACGTCCACCTGCTCATCGACTCGGTGACGCTCCGGAACTTCGAGGTGCTGTTCGAGGAGACCGCCACGGTCCGGTACTTCACCAACAGCCTCATCGTCACCATCAGCTCGACCATCCTGTCGACGTCGCTCGCGGTCGCGGCCGGCTACGGCCTCACCCGCTTCGACTTCACCGGGAAGACCGTGGCGGCACGCGCGGTGCTGTTCTCGTACATGTTCAGCCCCATCGTGCTCGCCATCCCGCTGTACGTCATCTTCTACACGCTCGGCCTGCTCGACAGCTACTTCGCGCTGACGCTCGGCCTGACCGCCATCTCCGCGCCCTTCACCATCTGGCTCATGTGGCAGTACTTCCAGACGGTGCCCATCGCGCTGGAGGAGTCGGCCTGGGTGCGCGGCGCGAGCCGCACCCGGACGGTCTGGGACGTGGTGCTCCCGGTCGCGCGGCCGGGCTACATCTCCGCGGCCATCTTCTCCTTTGCGGTCGCGTGGAACGACTTCACCATGTCCCGCGTCGTCATGAGCAGCGACGAGATGTACACCATCACGGTCGGGGCGAGCCTGTTCCTCGACCGCGTCACCATCGGCTGGGGCGAGACGATGGCCGTCTCGCTGCTCATCTGCATCCCGCCGTTCCTCATCGCCGTCTTCCTCCAGAACTACCTGCTACAGGGCTTCAACGTCGGAGGGCTCGAATAATGGCACGTCCAATCCACTTCGATACGGTTCGCAAGGAGTACCGCACCGCCGGCGCGACCCACGTCGCCGTCGACGACCTCACGCTCTCCATCCCGGAGGGCTCGTTCACCACGCTCGTCGGCCCGTCCGGCTGTGGCAAGACGACCACGCTCCGGATGATCGCCGGGCTGGAGACGCCGACCTCGGGTCGCATCTCCTTCGGCGAGGAGGACGTGACCGACCAGTCGCCACAGGAGCGCAACTGCGCGATGGTGTTCCAGTCCATCGCGCTCTACCCGCACATGTCCGTCCGGGACAACATCGGCTACGGGCTGAAGGTCCAGGGTGTGCCGAAGGCCGAACGCGACGAGCGCATCGACGAGGCCGCCGAGACGCTCCAGATCACCGAACAGCTGGAGAAGATGCCCGCGGAGCTGTCGGGCGGCCAGCAACAGCGCGTCGCGCTCGGCTCGGCGTTCGTGCAGGACCCCGACGTACTGCTGCTCGACGAGCCGATGAGCGACCTCGACGCGAAGCTCAAGGCCGAGCTCCGGGTCGAGGTCCAGCGGCTCCACCAGGAGCTCGACGCGACCGTCGTCTACGTCACCCACGACCAGACGGAGGCGATGACGATGAGCGACCAGGTCATCCTGCTGAACAACGGCCGGCTCGAGCAGTTCGCACCCCCCGGAGAGCTGTTCGACGACCCCGTCTCGGCGTACGTCGCCGAGTTCATCGGCACGCCGTCGACGAACCTCCTGCCCGCGACGGTCGAACGGGGCGGCGAGACGCTCGTCCTCTCGGGCGATGGCTTCGCGGTCGCCGCCCCCGAGGACCAGTTCGGCGACCGCGTCGGCGAGGCCGTCTCGGTGGGCATCCGCCCGCAGTACCTCTCGCCCGACGGCGGCACCTACGAGCTGCGCATCGTCGCCGAGGTCGTCGAACAGCTCGGGACCGAGTTCGTCGTCCACGGCCACACACCCGACGGGACAGCCGTCGACGCCGTCTCCGACGCGTTCGGCGACGTCCAGCACGACGACGAACTCGTCGTCGGCTTCGAGCCCGGGGACCTGTTCGTCTTCGGGGCAGACGGGGGGACCATCTGTCACGGCGACGCGCTCCCGAGCGGGCCGCCCTCACAGCCCCAGTGACACGACCAGCACAGTCCACCACAACCGCCTCACTACCACGATGACGAAAGACACCACTCCCCCTGCAGAGAGCGCGTCGGCCGACGAACGACCACCACGGAACGAGCGTCGCCACAGTACAGACCAGTGTCCTGACAACCGCCTCCGCGCCGACGGCGGCCGCGTCGCCCCCGGCCTGCTGCCGGGCGGCGAGGGCCGTCCGCTGTCGGACGTGACGGTGCTCGAACTCGGGCACATCATCGCCGGGCCGTTCTGCTCGATGCTGCTGGCCGACCTCGGCGCGGAGGTCATCAAGGTCGAGTCGCCCGGCCGCGGCGACGCCGTCCGCGATTCGAGCCCCATCGGCAACAGCTCGTTCAACTACGTCAACCGGAACAAGCTCGGCGTCGCGCTCGACCTGAAATCCGAGGACGGCCGGGCCATCTTCTACGAGCTCGTCGAGGAGGCCGACGTGCTCGTCGAGAACTTCGCGGCCGGCACCGCGGACCGCCTCGGCGTCGGCTACGACGACTGCGCGGCGGTGAACGACGAGCTCGTCTACTGCTCCATCAAGGGGTTCAACCCGGGACCGTACGAGTCGTTCCCCGCGCTCGACCCCGTCGCGGAGGCGCTCTCGGGCGTGATGAGCGTGACGGGTCACCCCGGCCAGCCGCCGGTGCGCTCGGGCACCAGCCTCTCGGACATGGTCGCGTCGCTGTACGCCGCGGTGACCGTCCTCGGCGCGGTGCGCCAGCGCGACGCGACCGGCGAGGGCCAGCAGGTCACCGTCCCGCTGTTCGAGAGCACGGTCGCGCTGATGGGCTACTGGCTCGCCTACACCCAGGCGTACGACGACGTGCCCGAGCCGATGGGCGCGAGCCACCCCGGCTGGGCCCCCTACGACGTGTTCCAGTCCGCCGACGACGAGTGGGTGTTCGTCGGGCCGTCCTCGGACCGTGCCTGGCGGCGGTTCTGCGATGCGCTCGACCTCGACCTGGCCGACGACGAGCGGTTCGTCGAGCTCGCCGACCGACTCGACAACCGCGCGGAGCTACACGCCATCGTCGAGGCGACCTGCGCCGAGCTCCCGGCCGAGGAGATCGTCGCCCGGCTGCGGGAGGCGAGCGTCCCGGTCGCCCCGGTGAACGACACCCGCGACGTCTGTGCGGACCCGCACCTCCGCGAGACGGACGCGTTCGGCGAGGTCCGAGCGACCGAGGGCGACGGCGGCCGCATCGACACCCCCCGGTTCCCGGCGCGGGCGACAGGCTTCGACCGCGTCGAGTCGACCGACCCGCCCGAACTCGGCGAGGACACCGAACCGGTGCTCGAAGCGCTCGGCTACGACGGCGAGGCGGTCGAGCAACTCCGCGAGGAGGGCGTGATATGAAACTGCTCGACCTCACCCTGCGCGAGGGCGAACAGCGCCCGGGCGTCGAGTACACCGTCGACCAGAAGGTCGACGCGGTCCGCGAACTCGACGCGCTCGGCGTCGACTACGTGCAGATCGGCTTCCCCGTCGCCGACGACCGGACGAAGCGGGTCTGCGAGCGCGTCGACCTCGACGCGAAGACGACGGGCATCGCCCGCGCCGTCCCGGGCGACGTCGACGCCGCCATCGACGCGGGCGTCGACGCCGTCAACCTGTTCGCCCCGACGAGCGACCGCCAGCTCGAACACGTTCTCGGGAAGTCCCGCGAGGAGCTCCTCGACACCGTCGTCTCGGTCGCCGACCGCGCCCGTGACCACGGCGTCGAGGTCCACTTCGACGCGATGGACGGCTTCCGGACCGACCCCGGGGACCTCGACGCGCTGTTCGACGCCGTCGACGCAGAACTGTACACCCTCGCCGACACCGTCGGGGGCCGGACCCCGGCCGGGGTGGTCGACCACCTCGACGCGATGACGACCGACCCCGGGGCCCTCGGCGTGCACTTCCACGACGACCTCGGCGTCGCCACCGCGAACACGCTCGCGGCTGCCCGTCTCGGGGTCGCCCGCGCCGACGTCTCCGTCGCCGGCCTCGGCGAGCGCGCCGGAAACGCGGTGCTGGAGGAGGTCGTCGCCGCGGCCGTCGTCGGCGACGAGCCGTTCACCCTCGCCGTGGACGAGCGCCGGCTGCTCCCGACCGCACGAGCCGTCCTCGACGCGCTCGACGAGGACGTCGGGCCCGAGAAGGCGCTGCTCGGCGACGAGGTGTTCTCACACGAATCGGGCCTCCACACCGCCGCGATGCTCGACGACCCGGCGACGTTCGAGCCGTTCGACCCGGCCCGATTCGGCGGCCAGCGACGCCTCCTGTTCGGGAGCGCGACCGGAACGGGGGCGGCTCGGCGGCTGCTCGAACGCGCTGGTCGGGAACCGACCGAGGAGCGCGTCGCGGCGTTGCTCGACCGGCTCGACGACGTGGCGGAGGAGCTGTCGCTGGAGGAGGCGGTGGCGCTGGCCGGCGAGGTGGCGTGACCGGTTCGACCCGTTCGCCGTTCTCGTGGGCGGAACCCCTGCCCGGTGTCCCGCAACCTGCGCAGCTCGTCCTGCCGTGACACGAGTGCTGGGTCGGGGAGAGACGAACCACTACCCGCCGGTCGGTCCCTCGGTCGGTTCCTGCGCCGCGATGACGACCGTCGCGACCAGGAGTATCCCCACGACCGGGAAGATGACCATCCAGAGGACGGCCTGCCAGAGGCCGAGCAGGAGGAGGCCACACGCCCCGACAGCCGTTGGCAGGATGCGTCGAGAGACCACGCCAGCCGCCCCGAGGACTGCCAGCCCACCGAGTATCGCGAAGAACGCCAGCCGCGTCACCGTGTATCCGGGTTGCCCGAGAGAGCACGCCAACACACCGAGGAACCCGAGGATGGTCACGACGGTCAGCCCCTGCACGATGTACACGCGCCTGGCCGTCATACACCCCCTGATACAGCTCGAACGCCGATGAACCACGCCACGGCAGGACCGTGACACGAGGGGGTCTGGATAACGGCTGCAGTCGACGACCGGTCGATCACCGGCTCCTCGCACGACCCTCGGCAGGAGTGCCCTCGTCGGGTGTGACGTCGGAAACAGCGTGTGGTCCTCGTGGGGACGGCCGACACCACGTCGGGTGGCTCTCCCGGCGGTCCCGACCGACCGTCCAGTCCTCCGACGTGGGCTGAGCGGCGCCTACAGCAGGAACGCGAACACCGGGTAGGAGGCGGTGACGGCCAGCGAGGGCGTCAGGACCCACATCGTCACGATACGCTTGGCCGCCGATGCGTCGAAGAGACTTCGCTCGTCGAGATCGGCCGGCCCCTCCGAGCCGACCTCCGGGACGTCCGGTAGCTCCTCCGGCGTCTCAGGCGGTTCCTCGTGTCTGGCGATATCACCGATCGTCGGACTCGCAGGCGCCGCTTCGACGCGCGAGGTGACCAACGCGCCCGTCGCGACCTCCAGCTCCGGGCCTTCGGGCGTCGGCGTCGCCAGCTCGGCGAGTGTCGCCGCCCGACTGGCGCGCCCCCAGCCGAGCCCGATGATCGCGGACGTCGTGCTGACCGCGAGGCTCGCGGGAATCCCGAGGTACGACAGGATGGTGATGACCGTCCCTCCGACGACGGAGACGATCAGTGACGCGAGGATGGGGAGCTCCGTGATCTCGTCTCCGACCGTCTCCAGGGTGCGACGGGCGATGGTGAAGCTGCCCAACCCGAAGGCCCCCACGGCGAGCAGCACCCCCTGGTCGACGGTCAGGGCCCCGCCTTCCCCGACGAGCGGGGCCACGGCGTTCGCGGCGTTCGACGCCCCGGCGGAGAACGCCATGTAGCAGCCGATGACGACCACCGAGAGCGACCCGACGATGTCCTGTGCCGACGCGTTCGGGTTCACGTACGGGCGTGGAATCGTCCCCGAGCGGTCGAGCTGGATGAAGTGGAGGTCGAACTTCGTGAACGCGACGTAGCGGTCGAGATACGGGTAGAGGTAGCGCCCGACGACGAGCCCGATGGCCAGACTGATCAGCGGGGCGACGATCCAGGCGGAGATGATGACGAACATCAGTGCCTGATTGAGCGTCCCCGTCGCGAGGCCCAGTCCCACGATGGCGCCGACTGCCGTCATGGAGGTCGAGGCTGGAACGCCGTAGAGATTCGATATCAGTAGCGACAGCCCGGTGAAGAAGAGGACGGTGACGCCGGCGACCGGCGTGAACTGCGCTGCCGGGACGATACTACTGCTCATCGTGGCGATGACGTTTCGACCGACGGTCCAGGCTCCGAGGAAGCCGAAGCCCACGAACAGGGCCGCCGCGGTCGCCTTCCGAACGAGGCGTGACCCGACCGTCGGACCGAACGCCACGCCGGTCGACGACCCGCCGATGTTGAACCCGACGAATACGGCCACGAGGATACCTGCGACGCCTAGCAGTGACACCATCTTGTTGTACCTACCCCTCTCTCACTGTTGTCGGAAAGGTGTATCCGAGTTGGTCGAACTGGAGCGCGGCCAGCCACCGGACTGTGTGTCGTGCACATTCGGCCGGTCACTGAGCCCCCCGCCTCGAATTCGATGGACGCACGCCCTGCCTCCAGCGGGCCGTCCCCGATGGTATCCACGGAGCTGGGCTCCGGTGTGGGGGCACGCCCGTCGACGGCGAACGGTCAGTCCGGCCGGCACCTCGCGACCACCCTGAGCCGGCGGTAGTCCGCGGTCCACGTTCCGTCTTCGAACAGCTCGTTGCGCAACCGGTCCTCGACGTCCGAAATCACGGCCTCGCGCTCGTCCGCCGGAATCGGCCCCAGCAGCCCGTCGCCGAACATGCCCAGCCAGCCCGCCAGCCCGTCCTCGCCGTCGTCGAGCTCGGTCGGCCGGTCGAACAGCGTCGCGTAGCGCACCTCGAAGCCGTGGGCCTCCAGCCGGGTGGCGTACTCGCCGACGCTCGGGAAGTACCACGGGTTCTCGACGTCGTACCCGCGCGCCGCTGCCTCGGCCTCGACCGCGCCGACGATGGCCGCGACGTTGCCCGTCCCGCCGAGTTCGGCGACGAACCGGCCGCCGGGCCGGAGCGCGTCGGCGACCGATTCGAGCACCGCGTCCTGCTCGTGGATCCAGTGCAGCGCCGCGTTCGAGAACACCGCGTCGAACGGCTCGCGGAAGGCGAACCGGCGTGCGTCACCACGGACGAACCGCAGGTCGGGGTACGTTCGCGCGGCCTCGGCGACCATCTCGCGGTCGGCGTCGAGGCCGACCACGTCCGCGCCCGACTCGGCGATGCTTGCGGTCAGGTGGCCGGTGCCGCAGCCGAGGTCGAGGATTCGCTCGCCCGGTCCGGGTTCGAGCAGGTCGACGACGCCCTCGCCGTACTCGAAGACGAACGCGTGCCCGCCGTCGTAGTCGTCGGCCGACCACTCGTTCCCGTCGTCGGCTCGGTGGGGGTTCATACGTCGGACTGGGAGCCAGGGCAGTTAGCTGTGCTCACTCCGACAGAAACACCTCGATGTCCCGCGATGGCGCACGAAACCCGGCTTCGTCTATCCAGCGCTTCAGGTACGTGTCCGCTGTCTCGTGGTCGAGCCGGTCGTTCTCGACGAACCGGACCAGGAGGCCGATGGACCCGGTCACTGCGACCCCGCGGCGTTTTGCCGTGGTGCGGGCGTCACCGTCGTCGGTGACTGCGGTTCCGTCGGCCGTTTCGGCGACGGCCAGCACCTGAGCTTCTCCTGGGTCCAGCGTCTTCAGCAGCTCCGTTTCCACCGTCTCTGCCGAAGACGATGGTGTGAGTACCGGAATCCCGTCTTCGAGGACGTCCACGGCGTCGTCGAGGTACGGATGCGTCTCGACACCGTCTTCCAGTTCGGTCCGTACTGCGTCGACCGTCGCTACCCGGGGAAGATCACACAGGAGTTCGACGTTGGACACCTGCGCGAAGTTCGAGAGGACCGTCGTGTCGAGGACCGTCGGATTCTCCGGCGTACCGCTCATTCGAGGTTTCGTGCCGTGTCGATCTCGTCGCGGGCAGCCTCCATGTCCTCGACCCCGAACCGTAGCTCGACGCCCTCCTCGCGCAGGATGTCGCGCATCTCGAACCGGTTCACACCGGCGAGTCGCGCGGCCGTCCCGAGCGTTATCTCCCCGTCCTCGTACAGCGAGACGGCGGCCGCAATCCGGGCGTTCTGGTGCTCCTCGAAGTACTCGCGGAGGACGTGCCGGATCGCGTCGCTCTTGTTCTCGAAGATACCGGCGCTGATGGCACCGTTCATGAGGTCGGTGAGGTCGTCCGGAATCGTGGCGGTCGTTCGAGACATCGCTCCAGTCGCGGATTGGTTTTCATACAATATATGAATTACGCCGCCCCGTGTGCTGGGGACGACAGCCATCCCACCACCCCGTTAACGTCACCGTTTATACTCGACCACGTGGTGCGTGGTGCCATGACCCGAACAGACGCCTTCGTCACCGTCGACGGCACCGAGGTCCACTACACCGACTGGGGCGAAACCGACGCCCCACTCGTCGTCTGCGTCCACGGGCTCTCGCGCAACGGCCGGGACTTCGACCCGCTCGCACGCCGACTCGTGGGCGAGGGCTACCGCGTCGTCTGCCCCGATATGCCGGGCCGTGGGCTGAGCGAGTGGGCCGACGACCCGGCATCCGAGTACTCGTGGGCGGGGCTGCTCGGAACCCTGCGCGAGTTCTGCGACACGTTCGAGCGCGAGGAGATCCGCTACGTCGGCACCTCGATGGGCGGCCTGCTCGGGATGTTGCTCTCCGAAGACGACGAGGCCGTCTCCATCTCGCACTTCGTCTGCAACGACATCGGCCCGGTGTTCGTCCACGCCGAGGACGGCATCGACCGCATCGTCGACTACCTCACCGACCCGCCGGCGTTCGACACCTACACCGAACTCGAGGACTGGTACCGGGAGACCTACGGGACGATGAACGCCCAGACCGACGCCGAGTGGCGGCGCTTCACCCTCACGAGCGCGCGACGGCGCGACGACGGGCAGGTCACCCGTGCCTACGACGAGCGCATCGTCGAGGCGCTGCTCCACAGCAACCTCCCACCGGAGGAGGCGTGGGGAATCTGGGAGTCGCTCGACCTGCCGACGTTCGTCATCTGGGGCCACGAGTCCGACGTGCTCACCGAGCCGACCGTCGAGGAGATGCTGGAGCGGCGGCCCGACATCGAGCTCCTCGAACTCGACTGCGGGCACCCGCCAGGGCTGAACGTCGACGAGCAGCTCGACCCGGTCGTCGACTTCCTGACGGAGTGACCGGCAGCGCTGGATTCATCCGTCAGTGCCGAGAAGGCCCGACGATGCCCTCCTCTTCACGTCGCCGGTTCCTCGCTTCCCTCGGTGCCGCGAGCGCCGCCCTCTCCGGCTGTCTCTCCGGTGGTCGATCCCCGCCCTCCGGCGACCTCGGCCGGGTCGACGGCTCGTGGTCGATGGTCGGCCGGGGCCCGGGTCACAGCCGCCGAGTCGCCGACGGCCCGACCGACCCGGAGACGGTCTGGCTGTCGGATATCGAGGGTGCCCGAGCTACCGGGACGCCGGCCGTCGTCGACGAACGACTGTACCTCCCGGTCGACGCGGTCTCCGATCACAGCCGCTACCGCCATCGGCTCCACACACTGTCCGTGGCGACCGGCGAGGAGCAGTGGCAGGTCCCCCTCCGCTCGAATCTGAACGGGCCGCCCGCGGTGCGCGGCGACCACGTCGTGGTGACCGCCCGTCGGTCGCCCCACCGCGGTCGTATCGTCTGCTTCGAGGGTCGATACGGCGGCGAGCACTGGCTCCTCGACGTCGATGCCAGACTCACGGCCCCGCCGACGATCGATGGGGCCCTCGCCTACGTCCCCGACTGGGCCGGTCGGGTCCACGCCCTGTCGGTGTTCGACGGCTCCGTCCGGTGGTCACGACGGGTGGGCGACGACGACCACGGCCCGACGTTCGCGGAGCCGGTCGCCGTCGGCGACGGGGCGCTCTACGTCGGGTCCCGCTCGGGGACGACCGGCGTGACGGCGCTCGACGCCGACACCGGCGAGGAACTGTGGCACAGGTCGACTCCCGCCGTCGTCGCCGGGCCGGTGGTCCACGGGGACCGCGTCGTCGTCCGGACCCGCCGACTCGTGGTGTCGTTCGACGCCGACGGCACGCGTCGGTGGTCGGTCTCGGTCCCCGACTCCGGCGTCGGCCCCGTCGCCGCCACCGAGCAGCACGTGTACGTCCCGGGTCGCGGGCGGGTCGACGCGATCGACCGGGCCGGGGAGACGGCCTGGACGTACGAACCGTCCGACGCCTGGGTCGGTCGGCCGACGGTCGTCGGCGACAGCGTCGTCGTCCGCGGCCGGGACTCGCTCGTCGGGCTCTCGCGTGCGACCGGCGACGAACGGTGGACGCGCTCCCCCGACGGGACCGGTCGTACGGTCGTCACGCCGAACGCGATGTTCCTCTCGGGCTACAGGGGACGGGTGCTCGCACTCGGCGACGGGTAGTCCGCCCCGTCCCCCGGCCCAGTCGTCGCGTTCCTGGCGGCACGAACACAAGACGTTTACCGGTCGGTTCAGCACTCTGTGCCACGATTCATGCCCTGCTCCCGCCGTTCCCTCCTCCAGCGTGCCGGCACCGTCGCCGGGCTCGCAGCGACCGTCGGTGCCGGCTGCCTGAGCTTCGGCTCCGCCAGCGGCTACCGGCTCGTTCCACAGGACGTGGACGGGACGCTCGCAGACGAGTTCCTCGTCGACGACCCCGTCGCGGTCCGTGCCGAGACCCGCATCGACTACGACACCGGGACGAAGGAGAACTGGCTCGCCGAGCTGTTCGAGACCGGCAGCGTCACCGCGGTCCAGTGGCCGCTGGTCCGCCCCGACGACTGGGGGGCTGAGACGCGCCCCCGTCCCACGTTCCTCCGGCACGACGATGCGTACCACGAGGTGACGACCGACCGGACGCGGCAGGTCGAGCGCGAGCGCTGGCTGTTCGCCGTCCAGCGCGCCGATGAGGAGCCGCCCGACTCCGCGACCGTCGCGGGCGAACCGTTCGGCCTCTCTGACCGCGACCGCGAGATACTGCAGGCGGCACTCGACGCCGTCTACGCCGACAACGACGGCTTCCTCGGCGAGCCAGACGTCGACGGCCTCCAGCCGGTCCAGTACCACCGTGACGTGGACCCCGGGACGAGCGAACTCGTCCCCGAGCCGCCGTTCGACTACGTCGACTACGCCGGCGACACCTACCGCGTCGTGGTCGAACAGCGGACCGTGACGGTCCCCGAGCGGACGTTCGCCGTCGAGCAGGTCGCGTCGTCGCGGGACGCGCTCGACTCGTACGCCGACGAGACCGTGCCGGACGCCCGGTTCGACCGCGACGCGCTCTCGGAGGCCGCCCGCGACGTGCTCGACGCGGCGGTGGAGAGCGACCCCGGCAGCCGCTACCACGAGGAGCCGCCGCTCTCGGACGGGCTCGCGACGGTCCTCGACCGGCTCGGCATCGGCGACGACCTGCGGCCGTACGACGAGTACGACGAGCGCGCCGTGTTCCGCAACGCCGTCGCCTCCTACGACGACGACTGGTACCTGTTCGACCTGCACGTCCTGGCGTAGGCCGTCGACGTGGCGTCCCCGGTCAGACCGTGACGGTCGCGTCCAGCGCCGGCGCGCTCGCGTCGAAGCCGCCCGCGACGAGTTCGGCGGCGAAGTCCTCGCAGTCGTCCCCGTGGTTCACCAGCACCTGCGCGTCGCGGTACGACTGGAGGAACTCCCAGAGCCCGTCGCTGTCGGCGTGGGCCGAGAAGTCGTGCTGTTCGGTCCGGGCCGCGACGGGGAGGATCCGTCCGTCGAAGTCGGCCCGGCCGTTCTCGAGCAGTTCGTGGCCCGGAGACCCCGGAACCTGGAAGCCGGTGAACGCGACCTTGTTCGTCGGGCTCGACCGGATCTCGGGGACGTACGTCATCGCGGGGCCGCCGTGGAGCATCCCCGACGTGGTGACGATGACCGTGTTCTTCTCGGCGATGCGCTCGCGCTGGCCGGGTTTGCCGGTGACGAACCGGGCGTTCGACGCCCCGCGCTGGAGGGTGTCGGGGTCGCGGACGAAGCCGTCGTGACGCTGGAACAGCCGGGTCACGTCCTTGCCCATGCCGTCGACGTAGCAGTCCACGTCGTGCGCGCCGAGGATGCAGAGCACCTCCTGCGTGCGACCGATGCCGAAGGCGGGGACGACGACGGTGCCGCCCTCCCAGACCGTCGACTTGACGCTCTCGACGAACCGGTGCTCGATGGCCGCGCGCGACTCGCGTTCGGTGTCCGCGTAGGTCGACTCCACGACGACCACGTCCGCGTCGGGTCGGGCACGGGAGCCGGCGAGGAGGCGCTGGTCGGCGGTGTGGAAGTCGGCGGTGTACAGCAGTCGCGTGTCCCCGTCGTCGACGAGCACGTGCGCGCTGCCGGGGATGTGGCCTGCGTCGAAGAACGTCACCTCGTAGCCCGCCGCCTCGAAGGGCTGGCGGTAGGCGTGGGTCTGCGAGACCTCGGTGAGCCGCTTCAGTTCGGCCTCCGTGAACGGGCAGTCGTAGCTCCCGCCGTGGAGCTTCAGGGTGTCCCGACCGAGCACCCGCGCCAGCTCCGCGGTCGGCGGCGTCCAGTGGATGGGCGGCCGCTCGTCGCCCGACAGGAGGGAGGGGACCGCACCGACGTGGTCGAGGTGGCCGTGCGAGACGACGACCGCGTCCGGGTCTGGTCGGTCCACCGGGTACTGCGGTGGGTTGCCCGACGCCATCCCGTAGTCGAGCAGCAGCGAGTCGTCGACGAGGATGGCGCTCCGCCCGATCTCACGTGCGCCCCCCAGGAACCGTATCTCCATTCGATTGAACTGCGGTACGGGGGCGAGCCGTTTGGGTCCGTCGGCTTCGCCCTCCGGCACCCGCGTCCAGAAGTGGCTACTCCCAATCCGGGTATCTCCTCCCCGGAACCAGCGGCAGGTCGGACGGCACGACCCCCCAACGCTCATCCCTGTCCCTTCCGTCACTCCGACAACGACCGATGGCAGGCACACTCGTCCAGCTGGGCATCGTCGCCGCGACCGTCGTCGGACTCGGGCTCGGCGCACGACTGCTCGTCGACGCGGCGGTCCGGCTGGCGCGCGACTTCGGGCTCTCCGATCTCACCATCGGCCTGACCATCGTCGCGGCGGGGACGTCGACGCCCGAACTCGCCGTGACGGCCGACGCCGCGCTCAAGGGTCTCGGCGACCTCGCCGTCGGGAACGTCTTCGGGTCGAACATCTACAACCTCGCGTTCGTCCTCGGCGTCGTCGCCCTGATCCGCGTGGTCCCCGTCGAGGGTGGACTCGTCCGACGCGATGGCCTGATGCTGCTCGCGAGCACGCTCCTGGGCGGATTCGTCGTGCTCGACCAGCTGGTCACCCGCCTCGAAGGCGCGGTGCTCGTCGCGGTGTTCGTCGCCTACACGGCCTACCTGCTGCACAGTCGGAGCGACGAGAGCTCGCCGGACCCCGGGGAACCCGTCGTCCGCGACATCACGGCCAGATTCGAGTTCCCCGGACGTGACCCGCTCCTGCTCGTCGTCGGGCTCGGTATCGTCCTCGTGAGCGGCGACGCGCTGGTCGGCGCGGCGTCGGCGCTGGCACGCGACGCCGGCGTCTCCGAGTGGGTCATCGGCGGGACGATCGTCGCGGCGGGCACGTCGACGCCCGAGTTCGCCGTCTCGCTCGTCGCCCTCAGGCGCGGGAGCCTCGGCGTCTCGGTCGGCAACGTCGTCGGGAGCAACGTGTTCAACCTCGCCGTCGTGATGGGCGTGGGCGCGCTCGTGCGACCGCTGTCGGTGGGCCCGGCCGCGCTGGGGACGTTCGGCTGGCTGCTCGCCGTCACGTTGGTCATGGTCGCCGCGCTGTGGACCGGTCGCGTGCTCTCCCGGCTGGAGGGTGTCCTGTTCACGGCGTCCGAACTCGTCAGGTGGGCGCTGGGCCTGCTCGGCTGATCAGAACGTCCCGTTCTCCCGGTCCCGTGGGTTCCGACGCACGGTGAACTGGTTGTACTCGGGGCCGTGCGCTATCGCGAGCGAGCCGAGCCACCAGTTCCACCGGTCGACCACGTCGCCGCGCGGCGCGTCCCGCAGGTTGTCCACGATGACGTCGGCGGTGAGGTCGTGCCCGGCGTCGTCGTGGTACCGACCGGAGTCACGCAGGTCCAGGGCCTCGCGCACGACGACGTGGCCCTCGCCGCCGAACTCCCGTTCGAGCCTGAGCTCCAGTCGGCCGGGTTCCATGCGGTGGCGTTCGCACCCGGAGACTTTCGGTCTTCGGGTCGGACGGACGCCAGCCGTCAGCCGGATGTCGGACCCGGGTGGTTTCAAAACGTGAAACAGCTGTCACTACCCTTTGTACCTGGAGGCCGTACCGTCGGGTACATGACGGACATCAGCGAACGTGACCGCTCACCCTCCAGAACCGACGGCCGGCCGTCCGAGGCCGTCGACGGCGCAATCGGTTCCCGCATCGGGGTCGCCACAGACCCCGCTGCCGGGACGGTCACGTTCATGGCTCGCGGAACGGACGGCCGCCCGGCGGCGACCGAGTGGATACTGGTCGACGAGTCGCTCGTCGTCGACGTCGCCGAGATGGGCTGACGCCGGCTGCCGCCGCGACAGTCCGACCCCGTTTCGACGGAGTTTTGAACGCCCACCGACGATTCGTATCCACTATGGCGAGTTTCAACGTCGTCGTTGCGGACCCGGACTCGGGCGCATCGTACCAGCTCGAGGCGGAGGAACAGGACGCGAACCGATTCATGGGCAAGGGGCTCGGCGAGGAAGTCGACGGGAGCGCCGTCGGCCTCGACGGCTACACGCTCGAACTCACCGGCGGCTCGGACGAGGCCGGGCGGCCGATGCGCGAGGACATCGAGGGCCCGAACGTCGAGGAGGTCCTGATGCGCGAACAGGGCGTCGGGTACAACCCGTCCCGTCCCGGCGAGCGCAAGCGGCTGACCCTCCGTGGTCGCCAGGTCTCCGACGAGACGAGCCAGATCAACGCGAAGATCGTCGGTCGCGGCGACGAGTCCGTCGAGTCCCTCCTCGGTCTGGTCGAGGAGAACGCCGACGAGGACGCCGACGAGGACGACGAAGAGTAATCCGGACGCGTCCCGTCACGGCCGCGTCGTAGGTTTCCTGAGGGGCACACCCTCGGCGCGCGGCGGTGACAGCGACACACTTCTTGCGCCCATCACGCCGCGAGCGACAGGTACATTTGGCGTGGGGAACGAGTAGCGACCATGGCTGATCGGGTTTCTTCTGACGCAGTGCCGACGGTACGGGCGAAGTTGGCGAAACACGGTGCGACCGGACGACTGAAGCTGGAGCTTCCGGCCGACGAGACCGACCGCTTCCCGGTCGACGAGGTCGTCCGGGTGGTGCTCGACGGCGAGCAGCAGTTCGCGCGCATCGAGTCGTCGCTGACGGGCGAGGAGTTACTCATCTCGGGCGTGTTCGAGACGCCGTCGGCGGCACGGAACCCCGGCGAGGGGGAGAACCACCTCACGGGCTGGTGCGAGGACAACGGCCGCAGCGCTGGCGGGTCGGTGCTGGTGGACGTCATCGAAGACGGGTTCCAGTACGGGTTGCGGGCCCCGGGAGGCCGTGCAGTGTACGACGCACTGGAGCAACCCGACGGGAGTCTCGCGTCTATCGCTTCTGACCTCGAAGATTAGAGTCGGGGGAGGAAGGAGTACAGCAGGTAGCCGAACGCGAGGTGCTGGAGCATCGTGCGTTCGACGCTCGTGCGGACCTCGCGCTCGTCTTCGATGGAGTACTCCTTCGTGCGGACCTTCTTGTGCATGTGGAGTACGTCGTCCTCCTCCAGCTTGTGCAGGCCGGGGTAGACCGTGCCCGGGCTGAGCTGTGCGCCGAAGAGGCGGGTGAGGTCGGAGATGAGCTCCTTGCCGTGGGTCTCGCCGCGCAGCGAGATGAGCATGAGGAGCACCTCGTCGAGGTTCTCCTTGATGATCTCCTCGTCGAACTCCGCCTCGTCGGTCGGGAGTGCGTCCTCGACGGATTCGAGCATCTCGTCGAGCTCGCGCTCGACGGACTTTTCGTCCACCTTCTCGGCCGACCCGATGGTCAGCTCGTACTGCTCGCCACTATCGTCGTCGGTGGCAGCGGCCGTGAGGTCGCTGAACACCGAACTGGTATCCTTGTTGTTTCGCATCTGTCGGTCGTCACCTTCTGGCTTTCTCCGATTCGGCCCGCCACACCGACCTCCACCAAAGGTCGTCGAGGCCCGCTCGGGTACTACTCCGTTCGATGGAGGCATGCCTAATAAGTCAAACGGCCAACCCGTGTTTTATGACAAAATATTAGGCCGGGTCGATTCGATGTTTTCGACGGTCGGGGAATGGCCGAAAAACGTTTTACATAGGCGTCTTGGACGGTATATCGCCGCTCGCGATGTGGGCGATATGCTGATGTCTCTGGAGGCTTCTTATCAGAAAACACGCATTCTGTTCAGTCGTCGCCGATCGCCTCGACGACCTCGTCGCGGACCGTCCGATCGCCGATCTGTTTCTCCACGCGGCGCTCGGCGAGCCGGGCGAGCATCAGGTGCTCCTCGAGGTCGTCGCCCGCGATGGACGCGATGTACTTCAGGGACCGTGCGTGGGTGCCGAAGGGCGTCCCGGAGAGCGTCTCCAGCGGGTACTCGAGTGTCGCCGGCTCGTCGTACTTCTTGTTGTGGATCTCCTGGAGCGAGAGCCCCCGGATGTACGTCGTCATCGAGCGACAGACGTCCTCGGAGATCCAGCCGAGTCGCTCGTAGTAGCGCAGACAGTTCAGCGCACCGCTGGTGCCGAACGTCTCCCCGAGGTAGCGAGCCCACTCCATCGTGGCCTCCATCCCCTCGGTGCCCTGCGAGAGCGAGCGCAGGTACGGTTTCTCGGCGTGCAGTGACATCCGCTTGTCCAAAGCGACGGACGGTATCCGTATAAAGGTGCTCGCCGTTTCGAGGCGTGAGTCGACGCGTGAAGTCGGCGACAGCAGGCGATTCGGGCTCCCTCGACCGACGGCTGTCGGCGGTCGACTGGCAGCTCTTCAGCGCGTCGCCCCGAACCTGTATAGCCAGCGACCGACCACGCCGCCGAGCAGTCCGATGAGGGCCGTGAAGACGAGGTGGGTCACGACGAACACCACCACCATGCCGGCCTGGAGGAGGGAGTACCACCACGTGCCGCCGCTGGTGGTCACGAAGTCGACGAGTGGCGGGAGGAACCAGGCGAGTGCCGGGGAGCCACCGAGCAGGCCCGCACGCACGGCGGCACCGGCAGCGTCGACCGAGGCCCGGGCGGCCAGGAAGCCGGCGACGAAGCCACCGACCAGCACGCCGTTCAGCGAGAGCTCGGTCTCGAGCCCGGTGTACAGGTTGTTGGCGACGACCAGCAGTGCGGCGACGAGGGCGCCGACGAGGGCGTACGTCCAGACGTCCTGTCGGCTGCGGTGGAGGGACTGTGTCATGGATGGAAAGGGGGTCCGCGCCGACGTATAAGAGAGGGGACGGTTTCTGACTCGGAAACCGTGGTCGGTCGTTCACCACTGCCCGTCTCACACCGAGATGAGGGCGTCGACCGCGATCTTCGTGATGACGGCGGTCAGCGCGCCCGTCCACGTCAGCGCGACGAAGTGGACGTAGCCCGAGAGGATGTGGCCGCGGTCGGCGACCCGGACCATGATGGACGAGAGCATCGCGTTGAAGACGATGGTGAGGATGAGCAGGTACTCGATGGTCTGGACGTCGTACTGCTCGGTGGACAGCAGGAAGCTCATCTGGCTGGCCTGCAGGTCCATGTCGCTGACGATGCTCATCAGCATCTCGACGACCTCCAGCCCGACGAAGAAGGAGAACACCGACGCGGCGGTCAGCCCGTACAGCACGCCGATGAGCGTCGTCGTCGCCTGCTGGCGCTGCTCGCGCAGCTTGAGGACCTCGCTCTGGTTGCGCGAGATGACCTGCCCGAGCATCTTCGGGTCGCCACCCATCCGGCGGCCCTCGACGTACATGTCGCCGAACTTCTGGATGAGGTAGGAGCCGGTCTCGGCCGCGAACAGCGACCAGGACCGCGAGGAGTCGACCCGCATGGCGAGGCGCTTGTACAGGTTGTCGATGTTGTGCGTGAGCGCGCCGAAGTCCTTGCGCCGGAGCGACTCCAGCACGTTGCCCGTCGAGGTCTGCTTGACGGACTCGACGGCACCCAGTGCGCGGATGAAGCTGGGGAACTCGCTGTCGCGCTCTTTGACCTTCTTCTCCTCGTGGCGGACGAGCCAGCCGGGGATGAGCAGCGGCGTCACCGGGATGGCCGCCATGACCGGCAGCGGCAGCACGTCGCTCTTGACCGGGAGATAGCCGAGCAGTATCCCGCCGACGACGACGAACGCGACGAGCGAGAGCACGCCGCCCGCGACGAGCGCCGGCCGGGCCCGCTGGAGCGGGTAGTCGCCCGCCGTCTCCTGGATGTACCACACCGGGTCGTAGGGCGACACGGCGTGGATGGCGTAGACGAACCCCGCCTGCACGACGACGAACATGAAGATGACGCCGCCGACCGCGACCGTCGGGTTGATGCCGACGAGCACGGGCAGGACGATGGCGAACACCAGCACGAACGCCGTCGACAGCATCATCGACAGGTAGAGCTCCTTCATCACGTCGAGCTTGTTCAGGTCCGCCTCGTAGCGGATGACGTACTGCTGGATGATGGAGTCCTGCTCGTCGATGAGGAACTCGCTGATCTGCTGGCCGCCACCGACGGTGTAGGCGAGGCGTTCGAGGAAGTCCGAGAGGAGGGGGGAGTTCACCTGCCGCGCCCGCATCCGGGCGCTGTCGTCGAGGCTCTGGTTCCACGTGTCCACCAGCGCGACGAGGTAGCCCATCTCCTCGGCGAGCGCCTGGTACTCCTCCTCCTCGGCGAGGGTGCGGAAGATCTCGATGCGGTTGATGTTCGTCATCGAGAGGACGGTGATGTGGGTCAGGAACAGGTGGAAGCGCTGGCGGATCTGCTTGCGCCGTCTGTCCTGCACCGCCTTCGGGTAGACCAGCGCGGCGAACACCGCGAACACGCCGAGCAGTATCACCGGGCCGCCGATGGTCAGCGGGAGCCCGACGACGAAGACGACGGCGACGCTCCCGACCATGAACAGGAGGGACGGGAGCACGATGAGCAGCACGTACCGACGAACCGACATCTCCATGCGGCGGTACGCCTCCCGGACCGAGGAGAGCATCGTGCGGGCGTTGATGTCGCCCGAGGGGTTCGCGGTCGACATCTCAGATGGTCCCGCCGAGCCCCCCGGTGTCTATCGGGATACCCTCCATGCCGTCGCGCTGGTAGTCGGCGATGAAGTCGTTGACCTCGTGGTAGCCGAGGATCTCTGCGTCGATGGCCCGGCGGATGAGCTCGGCGCGCTTGTCCAGCTCGTCGTAGATGAGCCGGGTGTCGGTGTAGCCGAGCAGCGTCGCGATCTGCTCCTCCAGCACGTAGGAGTTGTTCCGCCCGGTGAACTCGACCTCGTCCTCGCGGGGGTCCCAGTTGAACGCCTGTCGGGTGATGACGCCGTCCTCGTAGTCTGAGTAGCCCTCGATCTCCTGGACCGAGGTGACCCGTCGAAGCACCTTGTCGCCCTGCTTGACGCGGTTCTGGAACAGCGCCACGTCGCAGTTGTCCATGAACGTCTCGGGGACGTTGATGGGTGCGCCGGTGAAGCGCTGGATCATCGAGACGATGTCGCTCGCGTGGAACGTGAGCATCACCGGGTGGCCGGTCTGGGCGGCCTGGAACGCCATCTGGCCCTCCGCGCCACGCACCTCACCGACGATGATGTAGTCGGGACGCGAACGCAGCGCGGCCGCGACGAGGTCGAACATGTCGACGTCCGAGTCGCCGTCGCCCGAGCCCTCCCGGGTGAGCAGTTGCTGCCACGTCTCCTGTGGCGGCTTGACCTCGGCGGTGTCCTCGGCGGTGTATATCTTCGAGTCGTTCGGAATGAACGACAGCGAGGCGTTGAGCGTCGTCGTCTTCCCGGACGCCGTCTCGCCGACGACGAACACCGTCTGCTCGTTCTCCAGGCAGAGCCAGAGGTACGCGCCGAGCTCCGGACTCAGCGTCCCCCACTTCGTGATCTGGAAGATGGAGAGCGGGATCTCCTCGCCCTGGCGGATGGTCAGCGACGGCCCCTGCACGGAGACGTCGTCGGAGTAGATGATGTTGATACGCGAGCCGTCGGGCAGCGTCGAGTCGATGATGGGGTGGGAGTCGCTGACGGGCGTGTCCATCCGCTCGCCCATGTTGCGGATCCAGTTCTGGAACGACTCGAGGGTGCCGAAGTCGACGTTCGTCTCGACCATCCCGTACGTGCCGTGGTCGGTGTAGCACTGGTGCGGGCCGATGACGTGGATGTCCTCGTTCTGCGTGTCCTCCATCACCGGGTCGAGGGGGCCGAGGCCGACGATGTCGCGCTGCAGGTGGTAGCGCAGCGACTCGTACGTGTCCGGGTCGACCGTGATGGAGCCGCCCAGTAGCCCGCCGACGGAGGAGCTGATGGCTCCACCGACGCTGACGACCTCGCTCAGCAGCGTGTCGATGTGCTCCTCGAACTCGTCGTCGTCCGAGGGCGCGGGCCGGGTGACCGAGCGGTCGAGGATGCGCTGGCGGACCTGCGCGTACACCTCGTTCTGCTCCTCGTCGAGCTGCGGCTCGATGCAGTAGTACGTCGTGTCGATACCCAGGTCGCCGAAGACGTGGATGAAGATGTCGTCGGTGACCTGGTAGCAGACGTTCGGGCGGTCGGACTCGTAGTCGCCCGGGTCGGGCACGAGCGTCGGGTACTCGCTGAACTCCGCGCTGAACTCCGCGAGGTGGTCGGCGAGGTGGCCGTGCTCCTCGCTCGCCTCGCGGAGCTCCGTCGTCATACGAGAGGTGCCGTACTCCGCCATCTCAGGCCACCGTCCGGTTCACGATGGTGATTCCTCGCCCCTGCTGGACGTTGAAGCCGATGCCGTCGTCGACCGGCTGTTGCATGTTCGCGAACCGCCGGACGCGGGCGGTCCGTCTGATGTCCTTCCCGACCGTCTCCGTCTCGATCTGGAGGAACACGTCCGCGACGCTCCGGATGGGCATCAGCCCGCGCTCCGTGACCGCCTCGGGGTCCGCGGTCAGGATGACCGTCTTCCCCTTGCGGGTCATGCTCTCGAAGAACGTCAGCACGGACTCCATGGCGTGGTCCTCGTCGCCGACGCCGGTGATGGCGTCGTACCGCGGGTCGTTCCGGAGGAACGCGCTGAAGGCGTCGACGACGACCACGTCGCCCTGCCAGAGCAGGCTCGGCTCGGTGAGCCGCGCGAGCAGCTCGCGCTGTGAGCCGTTCCGGTGCGTGTCGACGTCCGCGTTGAGGAACAGCAGCTGCCCGGAGAGCAGGTGGTCGACCACGTCGTACGACAGCGAGTGCATCTGGGTGATGAACTCGCCCGCGTTCAGCTCCGTCGAGATGTACGAGACGTAGGCGTCCTCGCTGGCGATACCGTAGGCCATGCGCTGGCTCATGACCGACTTGCCCGCGCCGTCGACGCCCTCGACGAGGACGACGCTCCCCTCGGGGATGCCGCCCCCGAAGGCGTGGTTGACGCGGTCCGAGTCGGTCAGGCCGAGCGAGTAGTAGTCGTTCATACGTAGAACTCGAACACCTCCCGGTCGCCGTTGATGATGACGACGACCCGGTGCTCACCGGGGTCGAGGTCGACGTTCAGCTCCAGCCGGACCACGTCGCCCGACCTCCACTCCGAGCCGCTGACGACGGTCAGCGACCGGTCGCTCGCGGTGATGTACTGGCCGTCGACGAGCACGTCTGGTTTGGACGGGTCGGCCGAGAGCCGCCCGTTGCCGGTGTTCTTGACGAGCAGCGTCACCGTGGTCGAGCTCTCGTCGTACACCGCGTCGCTCCCGGGGTCGGAGATGACGTCGATCTCCGTGTCGATGGTCTGGGCGGCGTCCGCGCTCCTGGCGTCGATGGAGCCGCTCACGTCGCCGACGCTCGTGACGAGTGTCCCGGCGACGCTCGCCGCGACGAGCATCGCCGCGATGAACAGGATCATGCTCGACACCGAAGTACTCGCCATCTCACAGCACCTCCGTCTCGGCGATGCCGTTCTCGGTCACGAGCTTGACCCGCCCCGGTTCGGCCGTGACGCCGGTCACCTCGAACTGGAGCTGTTCGCCCGGTACCCAGATCGTCCTCCCGGAGTCGTCCTCGACGCGGGTCGTCGCACCGGCCACGTAGGTCCCGTCCAGCAGCAGGTCGGTGCCGTCGACCGACAGCGTCGTCGAGCCCGTGTTGGTGACGTTCACGACGAGCGTGTCGGTCGACGCGTTGTAGCCGACGGACGTCACGTTCATCGCGGTGTTCGCCTGGGCGAGCGCGCGGTCGTCGCGAGCCTCGCCCGCCTCCGTCACCCGTTCGTTCGCGGTCTCCATCACGGGGTAGATGGTGCTCAGGCAGACGAGCAAACCGACGAACAGGATGGCGGCCGAGCCACTCGTGCTGAATCCCATGGTTACAGTCCGGTGTCGTCCATCGTCTGCTGGATCGATTCCAGTTTCATGATGTACTCGTAGCTCTCTGCGTGGTCCTCGGCGTTCAGCTCGTTCGGGTCGCGGCTCGGGTCGACGGTCATGTCGAGGTCCGGGCCGGAGAGGGTGTCCTCGAGGTACGCCTTCACCTCGGGCGAGATCCACCCGATCTCCTCGTAGTACGCGATGGCCCGGAGCGCCGCGGCCGGCCCCGCGCTGGTCACGAGGTCGGTCAGCCACTCGAACACGAGGATGTCCGTCGCGTACGTGTCCGCGAGGGTCGGGAGGGTGGCGTCCGACCGTGACGCCGCTGTCCCGGCGCGGGACTCCCTCGACGCCCGCTCGTACGAGCGCGACTCCTCGGCTGCGTCGCTCATCTGTGCTGCCTCGTCCGAGAGTGGTTCGACCTCCAGTCTGGTGTCGTCTGCATTGTCTTCCTCCTGTTCTCGCTGGCTCTGGACGGCCTGCTGGCCGTCGTCGCCGACCGCCTGCTCGTCGTCGCTGGATTCCGCCTTCAGGTCGTCGAAGGAGACGGCCTCCTCCTCGCCCGGCTCGGTCGCCTCGACGACGACCTCGTTGTCCGCGAGGTCCTCGTCGGCTGCTGGCTCGTCAGCTTCGCCATCGGGGTCGGCCGTCTCGGCCTCGTTCTCGACCGCCTCGGCCGGCGGCATCTCGCCCGTCGCGCCGTCGGGTTCGCCACCGAGGCCGAACCCATCGACGTCGTCGTCCATCTGGGTCCGGCTGCCGCCCTCGACGAACGGGTTCGCGCTGGCGGTCAGCTGGTCGTAGATGCCGAGCAGCTGTCGGACCGTCCCGTTGACGTCCTCGACGCGCTCGGCGACCTCCTCCTGGGAGCTCTGGATCGACTCGATCTGGGAGTTGCTCCGTTCCAGGTCCTCCTGCATCGAGTCGATGCGGTGCTCGAGGTTCTCGACCTGTTCTTCCTGGTCGAGGTCCTCGAGAGGGACGTCGAAGCTCGGGTCGGGTGCTGTCTCCTCCTCCTCGTCCTCGTCCTCCGTCTCGGAGCTGGCCCCGCTCTGGGGTCCCTCCGAGCTGAGGAAGTCAGCGAGTACGTCTCGAAGCCCCATTGGTGTCCCTCTCGGTGTAGACTCGTGCACGTACGGCGCGGTCGCTCCCGGTTTCGGGGGCAGCCACGCCGACGGTCGCTGTACTCCCAGCAGTCACTGCTACTTCGTAGGACGGATGTCGGTATATTGGTACGGACGCCTTCGCTCGCCGAGTCGGTCCGCGTATCGAGGACTGAGTCGACGGTCGAAACAGACGGTGAGCGCATACAGGCCTTGATAGTCACGTCTGTCGTTGTCCTCGACGGGGAACACTCCCCACGCTGTGATGCGAGGAATCGGCTCACCCCACGACGGGGAACGACGTTGGCGGCGGTCGGCAGCAGACGCCTCTCTCTGGATCGCGTCGCGCCGACTCCCGGTTGGCCCTGCTGGGCCACGCGTAGCTGGTCGTGTCCGCGAGGACGCGAGTGAGCTGCTCGCACGGGGTGAATTACCGATGAACGTAACGGAACCACAAGATGAAGACCGCGGGCAGGTCGGCATCGGGACCTTGATCATCTTTATCGCGATGGTCCTGGTCGCGGCTGTCGCAGCTGGCGTGCTCATCAACACGGCAGGCATGCTGGAAGCGAAGGCGTCGGACACGAGTACCGACGCACAGTCACAGGTCTCTAATCACATCGTCGCTGTCAGCGCGACCGGCGAGGTGAACGCCAAC
Source organism: Haloarchaeobius litoreus (assembly GCF_024495425.1). NCBI lineage: Archaea > Methanobacteriati > Methanobacteriota > Halobacteria > Halobacteriales > Halorubellaceae > Haloarchaeobius > Haloarchaeobius litoreus. Next base: position 54,583 of record NZ_JANHJR010000002.1, read on the forward strand.
GGCACCGGCGTCGACAAGGTAAACATCACCTTGATGCAGGCAGCCGGTGCCGGCGATATCGACCTGAGCAAGGCGTCGTTCGAGTGGGTCTCGGACTCGGCAGCAGTCACGCTGTCGTCCGACGACTCAGCGATCACGCTCGTCAACATGAGCGGCGATTCGAACACGACGCTGAACGACCGATCCGACCGCATCCGCGTCTCCATCAACGTCACCGATCCGCAAGTCGAAGGAACGTACCTCGCAGAAGGCGAACAGGCGATGCTCCAGATCGTCGACCAGTCGGGCGCGAAGACGCTCTACGGCGTCAACGTCCCGCAGTCGATATCCGACGAGGAGTACGTCGTCGTCTGATGCGAGCAACCCGTGCCCCCACGCGGGGCACACATCAACCAATGAACGAACGCACGAAGCACACGGACGAACGCGCCGACGGCATCCTCTCGCCAGAGGAGCTGACCCCCGACGAGGACCGCTGCAAGGACCTCGGCGACGGTCGGTTCGTCGTCTCGGCGAGCGATGGTCCGTCTGCGGGATCGCACGGCGGTCAGGCCCGACTTCCGGACGTCGACCCGGCACGTGCCGGGCTGGCGACCGACGGGTCCGGTGGCCCACCGCGGGCCGCCGTGTCCGCCGACGCGCTAGCGAACACGGACGAGCGGTACGGCGTCGACATCGCGGTGAAGACCGACGACGGCGTCGCCCATCAGGAGATCCGCTCGAACGACGTGCGCGAGGTGTTCACGTCGCTGCTGACGTGGTACGCCGACGAGCTCGACGACGAGCTGGAGGCCGAGGAGACGCTCCGGATACTGCTGGACGCGTCACCGCTGGAAGTATAGTAACGAAGCTGGCAGTTCTGCGGTACCGTTCTCCGGAGAGCTGCGGTGCTGTTGGCTGATTGAAGGCTCTATTTTCGAGCGACTGCAGTACGAACACTGGTCGAGTTACCGCGCCGTATCGAGTCGTGAGTCGAGGACCGAAACGGCTCTCGAAACCATACCGGCCTTGATAGTAGTACGGTACTACGGACTATTCGGGGCGCATCCCCACGTATACCAATGATAGTGGACGTAACAGAGAACGACGAACGCGGTCAGGTGGGCATCGGCACCCTGATAATCTTCATTGCCATGGTGCTCGTCGCCGCAGTGGCGGCCGGCGTGCTCATCAACACGGCCGGGCTGCTCGAGTCCACGGCGTCCGACACGGGCGCGGACTCACAGGCACAGGTTTCCAATCAGATCGACGTGGTCACGGCTGTCGGTGAGGTGAACACCTCGGCCGGTCACATCTCGACGCTGAACTTCACGGTCAAGAAGTCCGCAGGCTCCGACCAACTCGACCTGCAAGATGCGACCATCGAGTTCCTCAGCGCCGACGCCAGTACGACCCTCGAATACGGGGCTTCGACCTCGGCGACCAACTTCTCGACCGAATCGCTGGTCGGGAACGGTGACCAGGTGCTCGACAACACGACCGAGCGCGTGCGCATCACCGTCGACGTGTCCAACTCCGGCATCGGCGACCCGCTCGATGACGGTGAGGAAGCGACCGTTCGCTTCGTCGACCAGTCCGGTGCGACGACGATCTACGGCGTGAACGTGCCCGACACGCTCTCGGGTGAGACCTTCGTGGCGGTGTAATCATGTTCGCAGACATCACCTCAGAAGACGGTGAGCGTGGTCAGGTCGGTATCGGTACCCTGATCATCTTCATCGCGATGGTGCTCGTCGCCGCAGTGGCGGCCGGCGTGCTCATCAACACGGCCGGGCTGCTGGAGTCCACGGCCTCCGACACGGGCCAGGACTCCCAGTCCCAGGTCTCCAACCAGATCGACGTGGTCACCGCCGTCGGCTTCAACGACGGCAGTGGCGACGTGACCCAGCTGAACTTCACGGTCAAGAAGTCCGCGGGCTCGGATCAGATCGACCTGCAGGACGCGACCGTCGAGTTCCTGAGCAACGACGCGAGTACGACGCTCCAGTATGGTGCGAACACGTCAGCCACCCAGTTCGCGACCGAATCGCTGGTCGGGAACGGTGACCAGGTGCTCGACAACACGACCGAGCGCGTGAAGATCACGATCAACGCGACGGACGTCGGCGACCCGCTCAGCCCGGGCGAGGAAGCGACCATTCGCTTCGTCGACCAGTCCGGTGCGACGACGATCTACGGCGTGAACGTACCCGACACGATCTCGGGCGAGACCTACGTGGCGGTCTAGACGGCGACGCTGAGATTTCCCACCTCAGCCTCGTCGACTCCGAGTAACGTCTGCGGGCGCATCCCCTCCGGTCCACCCGGACCGGGGATGCGCCGGTGGCATCGACCGGAGACGAGGACCGCTCGACGCGTCCCTCACGGGATGCGCTCGTAGACTCGCCCGGAACGGCACCGCCCGCTAACTATCCCAACGAACGGATATGAGGCGTCTTCCCGACGCATCGATACAGGCAACGCGATTCCCGATCTCGGCGGCAGCGACCCCCCGGGGTCACCCCACTGTGGCGTATCCCACGCCGCGAGGCAACCACGATTCCGACTGCGAGCCCGCTCCGACCTTCCCACTCGGGGCGACTCGCGTGCTTTTTATCGGTCGAGACGGTACCCCGACCATGAGCGACTCACGCCGCGAGCGGTTTCTGGCGGGCGAGCTGCCCGAGGACATCGCACTCTACCTGGCCGACAGCTTCGTCGACGACGTCGGCCGGCTCGAGAAGTACGGCGAGCGCGTGGCCGACGGCATCGTCGTCGTCGTGGACGGCGACAGCGGCCGCGACGCGTTCACCGCCGCGACCGGGGCCGACGCGATGAACTTCGCGAAGGAGGCCATGGGCACCGAGGGCGTCATCGCGCCGAACCTCACCGCCGGCGACTGTCCGGAGTGCGACGACGGCCACGTCGAGTACGTGTTCGCCTTCGCCGAGGAGCAGAACGAGGAGGTCGGCGGCCTCTACGAGGAGGGCGACGTCATCCACGCCTACGCACGCTGTGACTGCGGGGCGGCGTACAGCCAGAAGTGGGTCGCCGGCTCCCGGTAGATGCCCACCGTCGTCGCCGTCGGCAGCGCCCTGCTCGACCGTATCTACCACGTCACCAACCTGCCGGAACCCGACGGCGGCGCGTTCGCCCGCGACGAACGACTCGCGGCGGGCGGTGTCGCAGCCAACGTCGCCACCGCCTGCGCCCGGCTCGGCCGTGACGCCGGCGTCGTCAGCCGCGTCGGCCGAGACGACGACGGCGACCGGATTCTCGACTCGCTTGCTGCCGAAGACATCGACGCCAGCCACGTCTCCCGCGGCGACGAACGGTCCAGCTACGCGATGATACTCCGGGACGACGACGGCCACCGGATGATAATCGCCGGCGGCGAGAGCATCCCGAAGCTCAGGCTGGACGACGCCGCCCTCGACTACTGCCGCGATGCAGACGTGGTGTTCACCAGCGCGTACGCGCCGGACAGGGTCGTCTCGCGACTCGTCGAGGCTGCCCGCGAGGACGACGAGTTCCCGCCCATCGTCTTCGACCTCGCCGGCCCGCTCGAAGAACTCGAAGGCCGCGGCACGGAGCCGGAGACCATCGACGACCTCCTTCCGGTGGTGGACTGCTTCGTATCGAGCGAGGTGCCCCTGCGCTCGTACCTCGGCTGCGACGGGCGCGAGGCGGCCGCGGAACTGCGCGACCGCGGGGTCACGCGGGCCGCCCTGACGCGTGGCGAGGACGGCGCGCTGTTGCTGGACGGAGACGACGTGGTGGAGGTCCCCGCGTTTCGGGTCGACGCCGTGGACACGACCGGTGCCGGCGACGCCTTCTCGGCCGGGCTGGTGGATGCGTGGATTCTCGACGGGAAACCGGCGGCCGAGGCGGGGCGGTTCGCGGCCGCGGTGGCGGCGGAGAACTGCCTCGGCGAGGGTGCACGTGGTGGGTTGCCGGGGCGGGAGACGGTGCTGGAGCGACTCTGATTCCCCGCTGAAACAACCTGCGTTCGCTACGCGTTCCGGTCGAGCCAGTCGCAGAACTCGTCGAAGTCGTTCGCACCTGCACGCTCGGCTATCTCACGGAGTGTCCCTGTCCGCAGTTCGCCGTGTAGTGGTACCGTAACCTGTCGCCTGTCGTCCTCGTTCGTCGGGTGCTCGTAGTACAGCTGTGCGTGGTCACCGGTCGTTCGTCGCCACTCGAAGCCACCGATGTTCACGAGTACCTTCACGACTTCCCTGCCGGAGAACGTCCGCCGGCCCATCTATTCGAGCACGTCCGGCGGTTCCTGGTCGCCTGTCGTATTGTCCTCGGGCTCGATTCCCGTCTCACGAAGCTCCTCCTCGCTCGGTTCGTGCCCCGCTTCTCCCCGGTGAAGGGCGACGGCCTCGTCGAGGTTGTCGAGTGCCTCGGCCCGGGACTCGCCCTGCGTCGTCACGCCAGTCTCGACGTCCTTGGCGATCCACCAGCCGTCCTCGCGCCACAGACGAATCTCGTCGTCGTGAGCGTCGCCATCCTGTGTCGAACTGGCCATCACCGGAAGTTTGGCCGTTTTGTGGGATAAACGTTCGGCCGAGTTCGGAGTCGACGGCCTACACCGTCACCGGATACGTCAGCGAGAACTCCCAGGTGAACTCGACGAGGCCATCGTCGGGTATCTGAAACTCGCTCTCGAAGGTGTACTCGCCCGCAGGGACACAGTCCCTCCTGTCGTTGACGAGCACGGAGTACGTGTTGGTGAACGCCTTGTCCGTGTCCAGCGTTATCTGGAACGCGTTGTTCGGCGGGCTGGACGGGACATCGATCCGGTTCCAGCACTCGCCATTCCGCGAGTCCGGGACCACGTTGACCTCGCGGTCGCCGTTCTCGTCGCTGATGAACGAATTGTGGATGGTGTGCGGATGCAGGAGCAGTCCCTCGGATTCTGGCACGTCCCCCACGAACGGTGCCGACAGCGGCGCGGAGCCGATGAAGTTCAGGTCCCGGGGTCGCCCCTCGTTCGTGACGCCGATTTCTATCTCCGCCGGGTGCTCCGAAGTCGCCTCGCGCAGCGTCTCGACGTGGAAGGAGATGTTCGCGTCGGCGATGGAATCCGGCGGCTCGGCGGTCGCCGTCGGTTCTGCTGTCGGTGTCGCGGTCGGCGCTGCCGTCGTCTCGGTGGGCGTTGTGGTCGTGGCGCTCGTCGTCTCGGCTTCTGTCTCCGAACCATCCAGTGCGGAACATCCCGGGAGCGCGACCAGTCCGAGACTGGCGAGGAGGCGGCGGCGGTCCATACAAGCGGTTCTCACCGATAGGATAACTGTCTTGTCCCGAGAACGAAGTCGTGACCGTTACCGCTCCGTCTCCACGCCCTCGTCGTCGTCCTCGGGCTCTAAGTTCCGGAAGCCGTCGAGGATGACCTGCTTCGCGGTCGCGCCGCGGGTGGTCCAGTGGTGGGCGTAGTCGAGCATGTCGCCGTAGATGTCGGGCTTGCAGCCCGCCGCCTTGGGGTGACCGCCGCCGTTGACCTGCGCGGCGACCTCGTGGCAGCGCTCGAACTCGTCGGTGCCGCGGATTGAGGCGGAGCCGGCGGGCTTGACGACGACGCTCGCGTCCGCGCCCTGCTCGCGGAAGGCCTCGGCGACCTCGTTCTGGGAGCAGCGGCCGTAGGTGACGCCGACGGTCCAGCCGTTGACCTCGCGGATCTCGCCGCGGTCGACGGCCTTCTCGATGAGCGCTTCCTTCTCGACGCGGCGCTCGGCGAGCAGCTCCTCAGCCTCGGGCGGGAGGTCCGCGCCCCCCCTGGCGACGATGTCGACGTACTCGTCGGGTTCGAGCCAGTACGCGAGGTCCGCGAGGTCTCCGCTGCGCTCGTCCTCGCGGAGCCAGAGGTCGTGGTCGCGGGTGACCGCGGCGAGGTCGACGAACTTGTCGTCGAAGTCGTAGTCGAGCGAGCGCACGGCCACGTCGGCGGTGCACTCCTCCTCGCCGTCGCCGACGACGAGGTCGACGCCCGCGTCGCGGACGGCCTGTTCGACCTCGGGGTCCCACTGGTGGTGGTCGAACCAGCGCACGCTGTCGGCGGTCTCGAGCAGCATGTCGAGCTCCTCCTCGACGTACTCGAACCTGTCCGGGCAGAGGTCGCAGACGAACACGTCGAGTCCGGGCTCGCCGAACTCCGCGACCAACTCCATGCCCTCCTCCAGGTCGTGGGGGCTGGCCGGGATCAGTCCGGCCTCGCCGAAGGCCTCTCGCAGCAGTGCGACGCAGGCCAGCCCGTCGGCGTCGGGGTCGGCCACGACGGCCACCGATTTGCCCGAAAGCGCCGACATCGCCTCGCGCTCGCGTCGCTCCTCGTCGACCTCGTCGGGCACGAAGAAGCCGGTGCCCGGCAGGATGGACTTCCGCGCCAGCGGCATGTCCTCGTCAGCGATGAGTTCCTCGTTCATACCCCGGAAGAGTGGCGGGAGCGGGAAGAAGCCGCCGGTTCCTGGTCAGATGCGGGGGTGGGACGATAGCACACGGTACCGGTGGCTTTTCGGGCCACGCTCCCGGCCGTGGTGGCATGGACGTCCCCGACGACTGGACCACCGACACGGTCCACGCGAACGACATCGACCTCCAGTACCACCGGACCGGCGAGGGACCGCCGCTCGTCGTCGCCCACGGCTTCTACGAGAACGCGCGCTGTCGAATTCCACTCATCGAGGACCTCGCCGACGATTTCGACGTAATCGCCTACGACGCCCGCGGCCACGGGGGCTCCGACGGCCCGGACTGGGGCTACGGCATCGACGACCGCGTGGCCGACCTCGTCGGACTCGTGGAGGCACTGGAACTCGACGACCCCATCCTGTTCGGGCACTCCGCCGGCGGCTCGACGGTCGCCTGGGCCGCCGCCCGACACCCGGACCTCCCCCGTGCCGTCGTGCTGGAGGACCCCGACGCCTGGCGCGGCGAGCCCGACATGACCCCCGGGGAGATGTCCGAGTTCGTCCGCGAACGCGTCGCGGGGCTGGCCGAGCAGTCGGTCGCGGAGATCGCCGCCGAGCACGACGAACTGGACGACGAGCGGGCCCGGCGCGTCGCCGTGGCGAACAGAGAGTGCGACCCGAACATCGCGGGCTTCGCGGCCGCCGGTTTCGAACAGACGCCCGAGGCGTTCCCCGACATCGATGCCCCGACGCTGGTCCTGAAGCGGGACACCGACCCCGAGGAGCGTGCGGCGGACCTGGCGATTGCTGATGCGCTGCCGGATGGACGCCTCGTCCACGTGCCCGGCTCCGAGCACCACGTCTTCTGGAGCGAGTACGACGCGGCGTGGGCGGAGCTCCGGGCGTTCCTGTACCGGGTGGCGAACTGACCGCAGAGGCGTCCTGCAGCTGCCGCACCCCCGGCACGGCACTCGGACGACGGGTCCCCCGTCGCCGGTTCGTCAGCGTCAGTTCGCCTCGGTAGCGGGGACGGTCATCTCGACGACCGTCCCCTGTGGCTCGTTCCGCTCGAACGAGAGGTCGCCGTTCGACATGGTGACGGTCCAGTACATCAGCCACAGGCCGAGCCCGGAGCCGTGGACGAGGGAGTCCTCGCTTCCCTCACGGATGGCGTCGAGTTCGTCCTCGGGGATGCCATCGCCGGTGTCGGAGACGGACACGGTGACGGTGTCCGGAGGATTCCGGTCGATCGATACCCGGACATCGGTCCCGGGGTCGTTGTGTCGGACGGCGTTCTCGACGGCTTCCCTCACCGCGAAGTCGAACCGGTGGTGCACGTCGGCGGGGGCGGACGGCGGCAGGTCGGTGGTGACGGTTACGTCATCGTGTTCTGCCAGTACGTCTTCCACGCTAACCTCGACCACCTCGGTGAGGTCGAGTTCGTCGGTGAACTCGTTCTCCCAGACCTGGTTGAGCCGTTTCGCCTGGTTCCCGAGCCGCTCGACGTTCTTCGTGTGCTTGCGGATGGTCCGCAACGTGGCTCTCGAATCGTCCCTCGGTTCGGTGTCGAGCAGCGACTCGGTGTACCCTCGGATGACGGTGGTCTCGTTCCGGAGGTTGTGGCGGAGGGCGCGGTTGAGGACGGACAGTCGGCGGTGCAGCCTGGCGGTGTAGTCCGTCTGTTCGCGGAGGGTCTTCCGTTCGCTCCACAGGCGCTCCCGGTACTCCGCGACGCCGAGTCCGACGATGGCGGTTGCCCCCGACGCCGTCACCAGCAAGACCGGGATGTTCTGGAGTTCGACGCCCTCGAGCTGCTGCATCTTGATGAGGAGTGTGGCGACGACGAGGCCGACGAGGCCCGAACCCAGGACCCAGAAGAACACCCGAAGGCCGTCGTGCGTGTCGAGATCGAGCCGGGAGAGTCGCACGCTCCCGTAGAGCAGGGCCGTCCCGAGGAGTCCGAGGAGCACCGCCTCGACCGCCGTCGCGACGCCGTCGTTGCCTCCACCGACGAGGTGGACCGCTGCGGCCACCAGGTACCCGACACCGAGTCCGACGACCGGCAGGGAGGGATGTCGGTCGAAGACCCCGGTCATACCCGATTCATGTTACCACCTGTTAATGTAGCTATGGGGAAACAGCTCCTCTCACGACCTCCCGACGCCGGGTGAACCGGGGCACGCTGGCCGGAACCGGCCTACGCCTCCTGCAGCTGCCGCACCGTCAGCACGGGGCTCTCGCAGGTGCGGACGACGCGCTCGGCGACGCTGCCGATGAGGAAGCGGTTCTCGCCGTGCCGCCCCCGCGTGCCGGTGGCGACCACGTCGGCGTCGACCTCGCGGGCGAACGCACAGATCTCCGCGGCCGGCCGGCCCTCGCGGATGGCGGTCTGCACCGGCAGGTCGGTGTCCGCGGTGACATCCGCCAGCGCGTCCTCCGCGCTCTCCTCAAGCGCCTCGCGGAACTGGTCGCGCACCGACTCGGGCGAGGACTCCACCTCGCTCGCGTCGATCACGTACAGCGCGTGGACCGTCGCGTCGAAGCGCTCTGCCAGATCGAGAGCGACCGCGACGGCGCGTTTGACGCTCTCGGAGCCGTCGGTGGCGATGACGACGGTGTCGAACATGGTCTGGGGTTTTCCGGCTGACGGCATAAATCTGCGGACATTTCTGTCAGCAGTCTGTGGCTGGAGTTCCGACGGGATGGGTGCGTCTGTTGTCGTGGGACTCGCTGGTGCCAACAATAGCCAGAAAGCCCCGGCGGGCTACGCTCCCAGGACTGGCGAGACTCCTTCGTCGTCTCGCTGCCCTCCGCTCGCAAGCTCGCGGAGAACTCGCTGCGTCCCCGGAAATCGAAGATTTCCGGTGTGCTCACGAGACGCGAGCGTCTCGTGACCGGTCCTCGTTCCTGCGGTCCTTGGCTGGCGAGACTCCTCCGTCGTCTCGCTGCTTCCCGCTCGGTCGCAGGCTCCCTCGCGGGAACGTCGCCGGGGATTCGTCGAGACGCTCGCCCCTTTCAGCCCCACCCCGCACAGCACCGCACCTCACGCCTCCCCAGCCTCTTCGCTCAGTCGCAAGCTCCCTCGCTCATCCCTCGCACGAGTGCGGCGAGCGGCCTCCGGCACGCTCGCCAGTCGCGCGCCACTCGGAAAAACCGGATACTGTCGCCGCCTTTCATTCCCGCTTCAATCGCTCCTGCCACTCCTGCACGCGCTGCATCAGCTCGACGGGCGAGGTGCGGTCCACGTCGATGCCGTCCAGTTCGTCGAGGATGGCCTCTGTCTCGGGGTCGATGGCCGGTTCCGGCTCGCGGCCGCCGTCCGCGGTTGTCATCGTCCCGCTGTCGAGGTCGAAGACGACCTGCTGGCCGCCGCCGCCGTCGCCGCCACCGCTCCCGCGGGCCTCGATGGCTTTCTCCTGTCTGAGCCGGTCGAGTACGTCGCGGGCGCGGTCGACGACCGGCCCGGGGACGCCGGCGAGGTCGGCGACGTGGATGCCGTAGGAGCGGTCGGTCGGGCCCTCCCGCACCGTCCGGAGGAACGTCACGTCGCCGTCGCGCTCGTCGGCCGCGACGTGGACGTTCTGGACGCGTTCGAGGTGCTCGGCGAGGCCGGTCAGCTCGTGGTAGTGCGTCGCGAACAGCGTCTTCGCGCGGATCTCGTTGTGGAGGTACTCCACGGCGGCCCAGGCGATGGAGATGCCGTCGTAGGTGGCGGTGCCGCGGCCGACCTCGTCCAGGATGACCAGCGAGTCCTCGGTCGCGGAGTGGAGGATGTTCGAGAGCTCCTGCATCTCGACCATGAAGGTGGAGCGGCCCTGGGCGAGCTCGTCCAGCGCGCCGACGCGGGTGTAGATGCCGTCGACCAGCCCGACGGTCGCCTCCCGGGCGGGGACGAAGCTGCCGACCTGCGCGAGCAGCACGATGAGGGCGGTCTGTCGCATGTAGGTGGACTTCCCGCTCATGTTCGGCCCCGTCACCACGGTGAACGTGCGCTCGTCGTCCATGTGGCAGTCGTTCGGGACGAACTCGACGGTCTGCTCGACGACGGGGTGCCGGCCCGCGGTCACGTCGAGGCTGCGCTCCTCGGTCAGCTCGGGGCGGCTCCAGTCGTTCGAGACGGCATGCGTCGCGAGGCTGGCGAGCACGTCCACCTCGGCGACGGTCCGCCCCACGTCCTGCAGGAGTTCGGCGCGGGCGGCGACCCGCTCGCGGAGCTCGTCGAACAGCCGCGCTTCGAGGTCGCCGCGTCGCTCCTCCAGCCGGAACAGCTCGCGCTCCTTCTCGGCGAGCTCGTCCGTACGAAAGCGCTTCGAGTTCTTCAGCGTCTTCACGTGCTCGAAGCCCTCGGGCACGCCGTCGGCGGCCGACTTGCCGACCTGCACGTAGTAGCCGTCGGTCTTGTTCCGGTCGACGGTGACGTGGCTGAGGCCGTGCTCGCGCTTCACCCTGTCGGCGAGCCCGTCGAAGTACGCCTGTGCGGCCTCGTGGCGGTCGCGAAGCTCGTCGAGCTCGTCGTCGTAGCCCGGCCGGAACAGCCCGCCCTGGGTCGTCGTCTTCGGCGGGTCCTCGACCAGTGCGTCGGCGAGTTCGTCCCGGAGGTCGGCGGCGGCCGCCCGGTCCGGCCGCGAGAGGATCTCCGGGAGCGGCGAGACCGCCAGCTGCGACGAGGCCTCGACGGCCTCGACGAGGTCCGGGAGCACCCCGAGCGTGTCCCGCACCCGGAGCAGGTCCGTCGCGTCGGCGCTCCCACCTACCGCCCGCGAGGCCAGTCGTTCGAGGTCGTACGCGGAATCCAGCACCTCGCGAATCTCCTCACGGCCGAGCGCCCCGGCGGCGAAGGCGGCGACGCTCGCCTGCCGTTCTTCGAGCGTGCCCCGGTCGCGTCGGGGCCGCTGGAGCCACTCCTTCAGCAGTCGGCCGCCCGGGCTGGTGACGGTGTGGTCGACCGTCGCGAACAGGCTGCCCGAGCGGTCGCCGTGCATCGTCTCGGTGAGTTCGAGGTTGCGCTGCGTCGTCGCGTCGAGTTCGACGTGCTCGCCGCCGTGGTAGGGCTGGACGCGGGTCATCGACGCCAGCACGCCCGTTCCAGTCTCGTCGACGTACGCGAGGACTGCGCCCGCGGCGCGGACGCCGAGGTCGCCCACGCCGAGCGTCGCGAACGTGTCGTCGCCGAAGTGGTCGCGGGCGACGTGGCCCGCCTTCCCGGGCGCGAACGACGCCGCGTCGGGCAGCGAGAGCCGCGCCCCGGTGCGCTCCTCGATGCGGTCGCACAGGTCGCCGTCGTCCCTGATCCCGGGGCCGGGCAACACCTCCACTGGACTGAACCGGTACAGCTCCGTGAGCGTGGCGTCGGTGCCGTCGACCGTCGTCACGTGGAACCGGCCCGTGGTCACGTCCGCGAAGGCGAGGCCGTAGGTGGCGTCCCCGGCCGTCCCGTCGTCGCCCTCGCGCACGACGGCGGCGAGGTACTGCGCGTCCACCCCGGCCACGTCGAGCAGGGTGCCGGGCGTGACCACGCGCTCGATCTCGCGGTGGATGTCGCCGCCGTCCTCGTGCTGCTCGGCGACGGCGACGGTGTAGCCGCGCTCGACCAGCGCCTTCAGGTACGGCGTCAGGTCGTCGACCGGCACGCCCGCCATCGGGTACGACGAGCCGTGGCTCGACTTCTGGCTCACCTTCAGGTCCAGTTCGTTGGCGACCAGCTCGGCGTCGTCCGCGAAGAACTCGTAGAAGTCGCCACACTGCATCGCGAGCACGTCGGCGTCGGTCTCCGCCTTCAACCCCAGGAACTCCCCGACGATGCCCGTCGCCTCTGTCATGGCAGGTAGTGGTCGTGAGACGGAGTAAAACCCTGCGGGTTCCGCGTCGTCCCCTGTTCGACCACGCTCGGCCTGCCGAAGCCCTTTAGCCACCTCCGCGAGGTGGTTGTCGTATGGCCGGCGACCCGAACCGACTCGTCCGTGCGCTCGCCAACGCCGTCGTCGCCTTCGGCGTCACCGCCGGGATGGGGATACTGCTGCGTGTTCCGACTGACGTGGCGTTCCTGCAGGGTGGGGCCGTCGCCGTCGCGCTCGTCGTTGGGACGTTCGCCGTCGCGTCGATGGGCTACTGATACTCGGCCTGTTGTTCTGTTTCGTTCAACCCCTCTCGGCACGCTCGCCAGCGTGAGAGCAAACTCTCACTGGCCATCGGAATCGCTCCGCGATTCCGAGACAGCCGCGCGCCACCCGGCTGATTCGGCATCGATGTGGGCCGAAAGTTTACACTATTAGTAAACTCTTGGCGTCCCTGCCGTCTGGGTGAATCCCGTGGTTTTCGGTGGTCGACGCCATCGCCGCCTGCCAAAGCTAGTTCACGCTTCCACGCGAATCCCGACCCAGCATGCCGACGCCGGAACTCCCCGCAGACCCGCCGACGGACCGCGCGTTCGCCGAGGAACTGGACGAGCAGGACCCGCTCGCGTCGCTTCGGGAGCGCTTCTACATCCCCGAGGGCGACCGCTACATGGACGGGAACTCGCTGGGGCTCATGTCGAAGGACGCCGAGGCGGCGCTCTCCCGGGTCGTCGACGAGTGGCGCGACCTGGCCATCCGGGGCTGGGGCGAGGCCGACCCGGACTGGTTCCACTACCCCGAGCGGCTGGGCGACCGGCTCGCACCGCTCGTCGGCGCGACGGAGTCCGAAGTGGTCGTCGGCAACTCGACGACGGTCAACATCCACACGCTCGTCGGGACGATGCTCGACGCCTACGGGGCGGAGACCATCCTCGTGGACGACCTCGACTTCCCGACGGACCACTACGCCATCCGGGCGCAGCTCCGCCAGCGCGGCCTCGATCCCGAGGAGTACCTCGTCGTCGCCGAGAGCAGCGACGGGCGCACCGTGACGGTCGATGATGTCGAGGCCGCGCTGGTGGGCAACGACGTGGACATCGTCTTCCTCCCGACGGTGCTCTACCGCTCGGGGCAGCTCCTCGACGTCGAGGCCATCGCCGAGCTGGCCCGCGAGCACGGCGCGCTGTTCGGCGTCGACGCGGCCCACAGCGTCGGCGCGGTCCCGCACGAGTTCGACGCGAACGGCGTGGACTTCGCGGTCTGGTGCTCGTACAAGTACCTCAACGGCGGCCCCGGCGCGGTCGCGGGCCTGTACGTCAGCGAGGAGCACTTCGGCAGCCCACCCGCGCTCGCTGGCTGGTGGGGCAACGACAAGGGGACGATGTTCGAGATGCGGACGACGTACGACCAGGCACCCGACGCCGGCGCGTGGCAGGTCGGGACGCCGCCGCTGCTCGCCGCGGCACCGCTCGACGGCGCGCTCGACGTGGTCGAGGACGCGGGAATCGAGGCGCTCCGGGAGAAGTCGGTCGCGCTGACCGAGTACCTCGTGGCGCTGACCGACGCACGACTCGCCCAGCACGGCTTCGAGGTGGGGACGCCGCGGGACCCCGACCGCCGGGGCGGGCACGTCGCGCTCGAACACCCGGAGGGCTACCGCATCAGCGAGGCGCTGCGCGACCGCGGCGTCGTCGTGGACTACCGTCCGCCGGACGTGGTCCGGGTCGCGCCCTCGCCGTACTACGTCACCTTCGCGGAGGTGTGGTCGGTGGTCGACGACCTCGTCGAGATCGCGGAGCGGTCGCTCTACGAGGAGTACGAACGCGAGAGCGGCGGCGTGACGTAGCTACGCTGTCCCGGGACGCCTGGCGTCCTCCTCGTCCTCGCCGCCCGCCGCCTCGGCGATCTTGAGGGTGATCCACACGACGAGGATGATCGGCGCGAGCGGGAGCAGGACGAGCGCCAGCAGCGCCGCGATGATGTAGCCGATGGCGCTCATCGAGGCGTCCGGATGCATCCCGGCGCTTTCGCTGAGGGTTGACATGGCAGTAGACGTACGCGACAAACCGGTAAAAACGGCCCGCTGGGCGGCTGCAACTGGGGTGTAGCTGGTAACCGACTACTCGTCGATGTCGACCATCACGGGGCCGTCGTCGTCCTCGTCGTCACCATCCGCTTCCTCCTCCTCTGCCTCCTCGACTGCCGCTGCGGCGGCGCTGTCACCGGCGCGGTCGGCGAGGATGTAGCCGAACAGGCCGCCGACGAGCATCCCGAGGCCGGAGGCGCGGGTCGAGTCGACGTACCAGTCACGGGGTTCGAGTTCGCGGGTGTTCTCGTAGCTCATCCCGAGCAGGAGCCGCGAGCCGAGCTTGGCCATGCGCTTCGGGAACAGCAGACTGAGAAGGCCCTGTGCGGCGGTCGCGGCGGCGATAGCTTTCCGGAGTTTCGGGGAACCGAGCATACCCATACTTGTACCTCCAGCGAGAAAAACCCCGACCAAAGCGGGCGGGGTCGCCGGCTCGCTCGCGGCTCAGTCGACGTCGAACTCCTCGGGGCTGTCGACCCAGGCGGAGCCGCCGTCACCACCGGCGGTCTTGAACACGCCGCGGGCGGTGGCCACCCGGGTACCGGTCACGTCGGTCACCTCGCAGTCGACGGTGGCGATGTCGCCGCCGTCGCGGACGACCTCGGCCTCGGCGACGAGGTCGTTCGTGGCGGGAGCCAGGTGGTCGATGCGGATGTCGATGGTGGGCGTCGGCGTGAAGTTCAGCGAGATGACGGCCGCGCCGGCGACGTGGTCGGCGAAGGAGTGGACGACGCCGCCGTGGGCGACGACCTTCCCGGGGACCGAGGAGTGCTCCTCCGCGAGTCCGAGGCGACCCCGGGCGAAGCCGTCCTCGGCTTCCTCCATCTCGATGCCGAGGTGCTTCGCGTACGGCATCGCGTCGAAGATGGCGTTGACGGTCATGCACACCCGTTACGCGGCCTCGACCATACCGTTTTGCCAACGTCGAGGAACGTGTCTTCAGTGTGTCGGAGTCGTGCGGTCGGTGCACACGACTTTGTGGTATGCTAACAGTTATCGTGTCCGGGGACCAACGTAGGGCCGAGGAACACAATGGCTGCTGCACCGAACCCGAACCGGGAACACGACACGGTCGGAGTCGACGCCGTCGACTTCGGCCCGTACGTCGCCATCGACGTCGGCGACGGCGAGGTCCTGCTGTTCGACGAGGGACGCTCCACGGCGTGGATCCAGTCCACCGTGGCCGTCTCGGTCGAGGAGGCAGTGTGATGTCGAAACGGACCGACCCGCTTCCCACACGAGGGCCAGCCCACCACCCGACCTCGTTCGACTGGCCGCAGTAGCGTCCGCTCCGTTCTCCCGGCCACGGCCGGTCCCGAATCACAACCCCTACGTCCCCACCTGTCGGAGTCTCGCCCATGCAACTGGGCGTACTCGGACTCGGGCGGATGGGCCGTATCGTGGTCGACCGAACACTCGCCGCCGGACACGACGTGGTCGCGTTCGACCTCGACGACGACGCGGTCGCGGCGGCCGCCGACGCCGGGGCGACGCCCGTCGACTCCGTCGCCGAACTCGCGGCCGAGCTCGGCGACGAGAAGCGCATCTGGCTGATGGTCCCGGCGGGCGAGCCGGTGGACGCCGCGCTCGCCGACCTGGAACCCCGGCTCGACGGCGACGACATCGTCGTCGACGGTGGCAACTCCCACTTCGAGGACTCCGTGCGCCGCGCCGAGGAGACCGACGCCGCGTACCTCGACTGCGGCACCTCGGGCGGCCCCGCCGGCGCGGAGCTCGGCTTCTCGCTGATGGTCGGCGGCCCGCAGTGGGCCTACGACGAGCTCTCGCCCGTCTTCGACGCCGTCGCGACCGGCCCCGAGGGGCACGACCGGATGGGTCCCGCCGGCTCCGGCCACTACGTGAAGATGGTCCACAACGGCGTCGAGTACGCGCTCATGCAGACCTACGGCGAGGGGTTCGAGCTGCTCGCGAACGGCCGGTACGACCTCGACCTCGAATCGGTCGCACGCACCTGGAATAACGGCGCGGTCATCCGGTCGTGGCTGCTCGAACTCTGCGAGGAGGCGTTCCGCGAGGAGGGCACCGACGCGGACGAGCTGGGAGACGTGGCGGACCACGTCGCCGGCGGCTCGACGGGCACCTGGACCGTGCAGGAGGCCCTCGAACAGGAGGTCCCCGTCCCGCTCATCTACCAGTCCCTCGCCGAGCGGTTCGGCTCCCGCGCCCCCGAGTCCGGCCGGTTCTCCCGCCGGCTCGCCAACCGGCTCCGGTACGGCTTCGGCCGGCACGAGGTCGCACGAGAGGAGTGAGCTAGCACCAGGCCGGGGGTGACATCCCGGTGGGGTTCGCCTGCCAAGGTTTTTGGGGGACCCCTGCGCGCCGTGTAGTATGACAGCAACCCACGAATCGGGTGGTGGCCGGTGACCGCTGCTGAGGACCTGGTCGCGACGCTCGAAGACAGCGGCGTCGACACCGTGTTCGGCTTCCCCTGCGAGCAGCTGGAGCCGTACTACGCGGCGCTCGCGGAGTCCGAGATCCGACACGTCCACCCGCGGAGCGAGGCGAGCGCGGCGATGATGGCCGACGCCTACGCCCGCGTGACGGGCACGCTGGGCGTCTGCGACGGCGTCGGCGGCCCGGGCGCGGCGTACACCGGCGTCGGGCTGACCGAGGCCGACGGCGCGTCAAGCCCGGTGCTCGCGCTGACCGGCGACAACGACCGGGCGTTCCGGGGCCGGGAGGCCATCCAGGACGCCGACAACGAGGCCATCCTGGCCCCGCACGTCGCGGCGAGCTACGACCCCGAATCCCCCGAGCGCGTCGTCGAGGCGGTGCGGGCGGCAGCGCGCGAGGCGGTCGCGGGCGTCCCCGGGCCGACGCACGTGAACCTGCCCGAGGACGTGCTCGCCGGGGAGAGCGAGTCTGGGCCGGGTGCGGCCGTGGAAACCCGGTTCGACGACGGCGGCCCAGCGCCCTCGAGAGACGACGTGACGGCGCTGGCCGAGGTACTGACAGCGGCCGAGCGCCCCGTTCTCGTCGCAGGCGAGGGGGTGCTCCGGGCTGGCGCAGCGGACGCCCTGAGCGCGCTGGCCGCCGACACGAACACGCCGGTCGTCACGTCGATGAACGGGAAGGGTGCCGTCGCCGAGGACGAGCCGTACGCCGCCGGCGTCGTCGGCCGCTGGGGCTTCTGCGAGGTGGCGAACGACCTCGTCGAGGACGCCGACGCCATCGTCGGGCTGGGCTGTCGCTTCGGCGAGCTGTCGACGGTCGGCTGGTCGTTGCTCCCGGCGGACGCGACGATGGCCCACGTCGACCTCGACCCGCACTGGCTCGGGCGGAACTACGACGCCGACGTGGCGGTGCAGGCCGATATCCGGGCG
Organism: Haloarchaeobius litoreus; assembly: GCF_024495425.1. Lineage (NCBI taxonomy): Archaea > Methanobacteriati > Methanobacteriota > Halobacteria > Halobacteriales > Halorubellaceae > Haloarchaeobius > Haloarchaeobius litoreus. The sequence goes on from NZ_JANHJR010000002.1 coordinate 72,239, forward strand.
ACCGTCGAGGCGGTGCGCGAGGCGCTCCTGAGCACCGACTTCGGTGACGGTCGCGAACGCATCGAGCAGGTCGCGGCCGACCGGGAGAGCTGGCGCGGGGAGTACGCCGGCCGGCTGGAGAGCGACCGGACGCCCATCGACCCCGCCCGCATCGTCAGCGAGCTGCAGGCCGCCATCCCGGACGACGGGTTGCTCGTCTCGGCCACGTCGTTCCCCGGCTTCTTCACCGGTGCGTTCTACGAGGTGCGCCAGCCCGGCGTCGGCTACATCCAGGCGCGGGGCAGCGACGGCATCAACTGCGCGCTCCCGCAGGCCATCGGCGCGAAGGCGGCCGACCCGGACCGACCCGTCGTCGCGGTGTCGGGCGACGGCGGCATCGGCTACCACATCTCGGACCTGGAGACGGCGGTCCGGGACGACCTGCCGGTCGTCGTGGTCGTCTGGAACAACCAGTCGCTCGCGTCCTCGAAGGCGAGCCAGCTGACGAACTACGGCGTCGACATCTCGACGGACTTCGAGCCGGAGACCGACTACGCCGCCGTCGCGCGCGGGTTCGGCTGTGCGGGTTCGGTCGTCACCGACCCCGCGGAGCTGGCCGACGAACTGGCCGACGCGCTGGCGCGGGACCGGCCGACACTGCTCGACGTGCAGGTCGACCCCGGCGCGGTGCCGCCCGTTATCGCGGACTAGGTAACTCCGGACGGTGGCCTCGCGATTCAGCGCTGTGGCCGGCTGACCCGGTGGTCTCGCCACCTGCAGCGGCTGCGTCTGCAGAAGGAAACGGGAGGGCGTCGTCGGTCAGGTGTGAGCGACGGCGGTCCGGGATGGCCGACTCGCCGTGTCCGAGGAGTCTTCCCGGTGGAGGGTGCGGGCGACGATGTACAGTCCGACTGCCAGTGCCATGAACCAGAGTGCGAACTCAGGATGCATGGCCAGCGAGAGCGTACACGCCGTACTCGCCATGATGATGCCGACCGTCAGGATCCAGTACAGCCAGTGCTTCATATCACAACGTTATCTTAAGGATTAATAAGTGTTCGCTTCCGTAGTACATTCCCTGCCGGCGTGATGCTGGTCGCCGTCAGGCACGCCACGTGACGGACTGCTCTCCCGGCAGACCCTACCCCAGCGTCTCCGCGGGCTCGAACACGCCCGCACCCGTCTCCGCGTACCGCGATTCGAGCACGTCCCGGAGCACGTCGCCGCCGACCATCCCCTCGATGTCGAACGGGCCGATAGCGCCGCCGCTCCCGCGCTTGAGTATCTCGTTCAGCGTCTCGCGGTCTGCAACGCCGTCGGCCACCATCCGATGGGCCTCGTTCACCAGGGCGGCGACGATGGGCTGGACGTCGTGGGGGGACTCGACCGCGGGGAGCACCGCCTCGCCGTCCTCCCAGCGGAAGAAGCCCTCGCCGTCCTTCGCCCCGGCGCGGCCGTCGGCGACCATCGTCTCCATGCGCTCTCTGACCGATTCGGGCGGGGCGAACCGGCCGCCGTACTCGACGGCGAGGTTGTCGACGGTCGCGAGGTGGATGTCGAGGCCGATGAGGTCGATGAACGCCAGCGGGCCGCGCGGGAAGCCCATGTTGCGTGCGCCGACCTCGATTTCGGCGGCGTCGGCGTCGAGCAGCTCCCACGTGCCGGCGCACTTGATGGCCGCGGAGAGCCGGCTGAGGCCGTTGGCCCGACGTTCGGTTCCCAGGCGGAACGGCGTCTTGCCCATGGCGCGGGCGACCGACTCGGCGAGGGCGAGCGCGTCCTCGCTCGCTGACTCGCCGTTGATCTCCACCACGTCGCGCGGGATGGCGGGGTTGGCGAAGTGGAAGAGGACGACGCGCTCCGGATACTCGGCCTCGGCGGCCACCGCGCTCGCGGTGAGCGAGGAGGTGTTCGTCCCGACGACCGCGTCCGGGGCGAGGACGGCTTCGAGCTCGGCGAGCAGCCCCCGTTTCGCGTCGAGCGACTCGCTGATGGCCTCGACGACGAACTCGCAGTCGGCGAGTGCGTCGAGGTCGGTGGCGTAGCTGGTTCGGTCGGCCAGAGGGTCGGTGTCCGTTGCGAGTCCAGCATCGGCGAGGGCTGCACTCGCCTCGCGTTGGAGGTACGATTCGGCGGCCGCCAGCGCGTCCGCGTCCACGTCGACGAGGACGACTTCGCAGCCTGCGTTCGCGAGGAGGGCGGCGATGTCCCGCCCCATCACGCCAGCGCCGACGACGCCGGTTCGGAGGCCGTCGCCGGCCGGTCCGTCGCCGCCGGCGTGGTCCGTGGTGTCGTTCGTCATGTCCCCTCGCACGAGGGCGGGGGTTAAAACTCCCCGTCGAAGCCCGACAGCAGAGCCGTGCCCCGGTCGGCGAGGTACCGCCGGCGGGCGAGCAGGTACGCGCCGCCACCGAGGAGGGTGAGGCCCGCCCACGCGGCGAACAGGAGCGGGCTCTGGCTCGCGAGCAGGACGAGCAGGACGGCGTTCGCACAGACCGCGGCGACGGCGAGGGCGACCGTGATTCGCGGTGGGACGGGGATCGGGGTCGCCGCGTAGCGCTCGGGATGGCGGCGGACGAACCGGACCGCCGCGACCATCATCGGGACGATGAGGACGATGCCGCCGAAGCCCAGCAGCGAGCCGAGGTCCGCGACGGGGAGCGGGCTGACCAGCGACGCGAGCGAGAGGGCGAACACGAGCGTCAGACCCCAGTGTGGTGTGCCGAACCGGTCGTTCGTCCGGGCGAGTGCGGCCGGGAAGAAGCCGTCGTCGGCGAGGACGACCATGTACTTCGGGGCGATGATGAACACCGCGTTGATGCTCGTCGCGATGGCGAAGAGCGCGCCCCCGACGACGAAGAACGCGGAGAGGGTGGGCGGGAGGGCGACCTCGGCCGGGACGGAGAGGGTCGCGCCGGCCATGGACCCCGGGCCGGCCGCGCCGACGGTGCCGACGGCGACGAGCGCGGTGCCGACGTAGAGCACGAACACGAGCGGAATGCTCACCGCGAGCGACTGCGGGATGGTGACCGTGGCGGCCTGTACGTCCTCGCCGAGGTCGACGATGAAGTTCGCTCCCAGACAGACGAAGTAGAGCACGCCGGCCCCCGTCAACATCCCGCCGATGCCGGTCGAGAGGAACGGCTCGAAGTTCGCGGGCTCGACGGTCGGCGCGCCCACGACGACGAACACGACGAGGCTCGCGACGAGCGAGACGAACAGCAGCACCTGCACGCTGGCGGCCACGTCGATGCCGGCGAGGTTCACGAGGTAGAACGCGGTCAGGACCACGACGCCGACGGCGACGGGGTCCACCGCGACGAGCGAGTCGACGTAGCGCCCGAAGCTCAGCGCGTACACCGGCAGGCCGCCGCCGAACATGCTGATGGAGAGCCCCCACGCGGTGAGGAAGGCGACGACGGGCGACCACAGCCTGCTCGGGTACCAGTAGTTCCCGCCCGTCACGGGTCGGGCGGCGGCCAGCGCCGCGGTCGGGACCAGGCTCATCGAGACGACGGTGAACGTGAACACGTACGACAGCGGGACGCCCGTGCCGGCGAGCGTGGTCGCCACGCCGGTCAGCGAGAACAGCCCCGCGCCGACGATGAGGCCGACCTCGATGGCGACGGCCTGGAAGAGCCCGACGGTCGTGTCGTCGTCGGTCATTGGTCCGCACTGACCGCGTGTCGTGGCTGTCGCGACCGCGGTACGGTCCCCGTGTGCATGTCCTTCTCTATCAGAGCACCGCCACAAATAGTCTCGGTGGACGTGCTGGCCGTGGCGACTGTCTGACGCTCGTCCGACAGCGCTCCCCGGAACGCGCACAGTACGGTCGCAGCGGGGTGAAAATGGTGTTGGACGGTCGGTCGATTTATTACCCCTTCGCTAACATGAGTGGGTATGGTAAAGAGCACGGTCCGATTCTCGGAGTCGACCGTCGAGGAGATCGAGTCCCTCGTCGAGGAGGGCGTCTTCGAGAGCAAATCCGAGTTCTACCGCTTCGCCTCGGAGTACATCCTGGAGCAGCTCTCGGACAGCTACGAACCCTCGACCGTCGACTTCGAGGACATCAAGGCGGACGTGTTCCCGCAGGACCAGATCATCGAGTCAGCCGAGGACCGCGAGTCCGGGCTCCCCTTCTTCGAGTCGGTCGCGACCGTGCGGCGGTTCGTCGTCCGCGGCAACCCGAGCGACGCCGAGGACTTCATCGACCACCACTACGCGACGAGTTCGCGCGACGCGCTCCTGCTGGAGGAACTCCTGGACCTGTACTGTCACCAGTACGGCGTCGACCGCCCCGGCCGGGAGTGAGAGCCGACGAGGACGCCACACAGGGCGCGAGCAATCACAACTGAATTAAACCAGTACTCCCAACCGTCTCGCATATGGCTAACGAACTGGGAATCGCTATCGGGCTCTCCCTGACGGTCATCGCCGTGACGCTCCATCTCGTGCGCGGCACGTCGTGGAAGCCCAACGAGGACATCTCGCAGGAGGTCCTCGAACATCGGGCGAGCACCGTCCCGGAGACCGACTTCCCCGAGCCGATGAACCGCTCCATCGGTGGCGGCGGCGCGGTCGGTGCGGTCGGTGCAGGGGAGGCCGGCGCGGAGCTCGAAGAGGGCGCGGAGGAGGAGGAGTCGACGAGCCCCGCCGACATCCCGGAGGACGAGATCGAGCACTTCGACATCGACTACACGAAGGAGGGCGAGACCATCTCCGTCGCCAACAACGAGACCCTGCTCGAGGCCGGCGAGGACGAGGGCTGGGACCTGCCCTACGCCTGCCGCGAGGGTCAGTGTGTCTCCTGTGGTGGCCACATCGTTGACGGTGACTCCCGGGACTTCGTCGAGCACGACAACCAGCAGATGCTCGACGACCCCGAGCTCGAGGAGGGCTACGTCCTGACCTGCGTCGCCTACCCGCGCGGCGAGTTCACGCTCGAGACCAACGAGACGCCGTAGTCGGTCGGCACGCGCACTTCTCCGTTCGTCGCGGTGGAAACGAGTTGCTACAGCCGCGGCGTAGGCGGTCGCTGACCGAGTAACGCCGGGCTTCTCTCTCGTATACGCTTCACTACAAAGGGCGTCTTCGGCGTGTCTCCCCACGTCGATGCGTGAACCCCGCCACCGGGTCGGACGGGTCGGAGAGGTGGCTGTAGCCCGATGAACCGCCGGGTCGTCCTGGTCGTTCTCCTCCTCGTGTTCGCCACGCCGGCCTCGGCCGTCACGGTGGCCGACAGCTCGTCGGCCGACACCGACGACCGCTTCGAGCTGGTCGGCGTCGAGGGCGCGGTCACGGAAGCAGACGGCGGGCAGCTCACGGTCACCGTCGAGAACACCGGCGGGGCCGTCGAGGACGTGACGGCGGCGCTCTCCTCGGCCGAGGCCGACACCGGCGACCACGAGCCCCACGTCGGAACGTGGGCGGGCGGCACGGAGCACAGTTTCTCGTTCGACGTGGCGAGCGTCGCCCCCGGCACCGGCTCGTCGGTCTCGCTGACGCTCACGCTGACGTACACGGCGGGCGGGACGGAGTACATGAAGACGCTCCAGCTGACGGTCGCGCTCGGAGGCGGTGGTGGTGGAGACGGCGGTGACGGAGGCGGTGGTGGAGGAGACGGCGGCGATGACGGGGGTGACGGTGGTGGAGACGGCGGCGATGACGGGGGCGACGGTGGAGGAGACGGTGGTGACGGGAACGACGGTGGGACGGGAACCGTCGACGCCGCGGAGGTGTTCGAGGTGACGGACATCGAGACGGACGTGCAGGTCGGTTCGACCGGGACGCTCGCGGTGACCATCGAGAACGTCGGCGACGAGGACCTCACGGACGCCGTGGTGTCGGCGTCGTCGTTGAACCGCGAGTTCCTGTTCGGCCGGTCGCCGAACGCCAGCCGGTTCGTCGGCGACTGGGACGAGGGCGAGGAGCGCACCGTCGAGTTCTCGGTGACGCTCGGCAACGAGTCGGTCACGGAGCCGTACCCGGTCGCGCTCTCGGTCGACTACCGGAACGAGGACGACGAGCCCCGGGTCGCCCGGGGGCTCCGGATCGGCGTCCAGCCACGCAGCGAGCAGCGCTTCCGGGTGAGCGGCGTCGAGGGGGACCTCCGCGTCGGGGCCGAGGGGACCGTCGAGGGCGAGGTCGAGAACCGCGGACCGGACGACGCCGAGGAGGCGGTCATCCGCATCCGGAGCAGCGAGGGCGCGATCCAGCCCCGCCGGACCGAGTTCGTCCTCGGCGACCTCGACGACGGCGAGACGGAGGGTTTCGAGTTCCCCGTCGCCGTCGCGCCCGACGCCGAGCCAGGCGAGTACCAGCTGACGTTCGTCGTGGTGTACCGCGACGACGAGGGCAACCGGGTCGCGAGCCGCGGGCTCACCGGCACGGTCGAGGTCGACGACGAGGCGGCCGTCTTCGAGGTGACCGACGTGGAGACCAGCGTGCAGGTCGGCGAGCGCGGGACGCTCGAACTGACCCTGGAGAACACCGGCGACGAGGACCTGACCGACGCCGTGGTGTCTGTGTCGTCGCTGAATCGCGACTTCCTGTTCGGCCGGTCGCCGAACGCCACGCGGTTCGTCGGCGAGTGGGAGGCGGGCGAGGAGCAGACGGTCGAGTTCGCCGTGGTGACTACGAACGACAGCATCACCGAGCCGTACCCCGTGGACCTCGCGGTCCGCTACGAGGACGAGGACGGGCAGGCGAAGGTCGCCGACGACCTCCGCATCGGCGTCCGGCCGCGGAGCGAGCAGCGCTTCCGGCTGGACGACACGAGCGGGACCCTGCGGGTGGGTGCGGACGGCACCGTCGAGGGCGAGGTGACCAACCGCGGCCCACAGACAGCCGAACGGGCCGTCGTCCGGCTCGTGAACCCGCCGCCCGGCATCGACCCGCAGCAGGCGTCGTTCGTCCTCGGCGACCTCGGCCCGGGCGAGTCGGCCGCGTTCGAGCTGCCGGTCCGGGTCGCGCGCTCCGTGCGCTCCGGTGACCGCCAGCTCCGGTTCGTCGTGGAGTACCGCAACCGCGACGACGACCCGCGCCGTAGCGCACCGCTGCTCGGCACCTACGAGGTGCGCGAGTTCCGCGACGACTTCGAGCTGGTCGACGTGGACTCGGACCTCCAGGTCGGGGAGGAGGGGACGGTGACGCTCGAACTCCGGAACCGGCAGGACCGAACCCTCGACGACGCCACGGTGACGCTGCAGTCCGCCAGCGGCGAGCTGCTCGTCGGCCGACTGCCCAACGGGAGCCGGTTCGTCGGCGACTGGGAGCCGAACGAGACGCGCGATGTCGAGTTCACGGTCACCTCGACGAACGCGTCCGACGAACAGCCGTACCCGTTCGTGGCGACGGTCTCGTACGACGACGAAGACGGCGACCGCCGCCGGAGCGACCCGTTCCGCTTCGGTGTCGAGCCCGACGAGGAGCAGGCGTTCGCGCTGACCGACGCCGACGCCAACCTGCAGGTCGGCGACGACGGGACCGTCACCGCGACGGTGACGAACGAGGGGCCGCGCGACGTCGAGAACGCCGTCGTCAGGCTGACGAGCGACGACCCGGGCGTCGTCCCGCAGGTGAGCCAGTACGCCGTCGGCGACCTCGACGAGGGCGAGTCGGCGACCGTCGAGCTGCCGGTCCGGGTCGCCCGCGACGCGAAGGCGGTGCCGCGCCAGCTCTCGTTCGTCGTCTCCTACCAGACCGACGAGAACGAGCCGCGGCGGAGCGACACGCTCGCCGAGCAGTTCGACGTGGACGAGCAGATCCCGGCGTTCGAGGTGGTCGACGTGGACTCCACGGTGCAGGTCGGCGAGGAGGGGACGCTCGAACTCACGCTCGCGAACGTCGACGCCGAGCGCGCCAGTGACGCGGTCGTCACCCTCGCCACGAGAAGCGGCGAGCTGCTCGTCGGCCGTGCCCCGAACGGGAGCCGGTTCGTCGGCGACTGGGCACCGAACGAGGAGCGCACCGTCGCGTTCACCGTCACGTCGACGAACGCGACCGACGTCCAGCAGTACCCGCTCTCGGTCTCGGTGAACTACGAGGACGAGGACGGCGACGAGCGCCGCTCGGAGGCCCGGACGTTCGGCGTCGAACCGCTCGACGAGCAGCGGTTCGCGCTGGCGGACGTGCGGAGCACGCTCCGCGTCGGCGAGGACGGCAACGTGACCGGGCTCGTGCGCAACGTCGGCCCCGGCACCGCCTACGAGGTCGCCGTGCAGGTGTCGACGCGGAGCGAGACCGTCGTCGTCGACGAGGCCGAGATACCGCTCGGGACACTCGAAGCCGGGGAGAACGCGTCGTTCCGCATCCCCGCGTCGGTCGTCTCGGACGCCGAGAGCACGCCGCGACGGCTCACCGTCCGGGTGGTGTACCAGACCGCCGACGACGAGCCCCGGCGGAGCGACCCGCTCGTCGCCGCGGTCCCGGTCGCCGGCCAGCGGGACGCGTTCCTCGTCAGACCGGCCAACGCGACCGTCCCGACCGGCGGCACCCGGACGGTGACGCTGCTCGTGACGAACAACCGCGACCAGGTCGTCCGGAACGTGAACGCGAAGCTGTTCGCGAACGAGCCGCTGTCGGTGCCCGACGACCAGGCGTTCGTCGACCAGCTCGCGCCGAACGAGACCGTCGAGCTGCAGTTCCGCGTGTCGGCGGCGGGCGACGCCGTCCCGAAGGACTACCCCCTCTCCATCGACTTCCAGTACGAGCAGCCCGACGGCGAGACGGAGCTCTCGCGGAGCCTCACCGTGCCCGTCACCGTCGCCCAGCCGCCGGGCGACGGCTTCCCGTGGTGGGCCATCGTGCTGGTGGTCCTGCTGGTGCTGTTCCTCGTCGGGCTGTTCCTGTGGGGACGCCGGGAGGACGGCGGAGACGGGTCGGAGGAGGGAGGTGAGGGCGGCAACGGGACAGAGACGAACGGTGGGAGCGACGAGGACGAGGCCGGGAGCAGCAGCGACGATGGGGCAGCGAGCGACGACGAGTCGGACGGGGGCGACGACGAGACCGACGGGGGCGACTGACGGTGTCGCGGGTCGACGCCGCCACGGACCGGGTCGCCGACCTCGTGGTGGACCGACCCGGGGCCATCGTCGCCGCGTTCCTGCTCGTGACGCTGCTGTTCGCGGCGGGGCTCGGCAACGTCTCGACGGAGGCGGGTACCGAGCAGTTCACCGAGGACAGCCCCGCGCAGGTGGCGTTCGACCGGGTGAACCGCGACTTCCAGCCGACGTTCGAGCCCGACGAGGGGACGACCCAGCTCATCCACCGGTCGCGGAACGTGCTGGCCCGCGAGGAGCTGTTGCGGATGCTCAGGACGCTGGAGCGCATCGAGGACCGCGAGACGCTTCGCGTGGCGTCCATCGCCAGCCCGGCCCGGACCGTCGCCCGGACGCTCGACCCGAACGCGACCGGACTGGAGGCCGAGGTCCGTGCGGTGGAGGGCGCGACCGAGCGCGAGGTCGACCGCGCGGTCCGGCGTGCCGCCGAGTCGCCGGGGTTCACCGCGTCGCTGAGCGAGGACTTCAACGCGCGGTCCGCCAGCGCGTCGGCGTCCATCACGGTCGTCCGCCACCGCATCCCGGCGGGGCTGGAGGCGACGGCGGGTGCCGGCGGGACGAGCCCGTTGACCGACATCCAGCTCCGCACCGAGCGGGTCGTCGAGGCCGGCGGCGGCGACGTCATCGTCTTCGGGGCGGGCATCCTCTCCGAGGAGTTCTCGACCATCATCGGCGACTCGCTGCTCATCGTCGTCCCGGCGGCCGTCGTGCTCATCCTCGTCTTCCTCGTCGCCGCCTACCGCGACCTGGTCGACCTGCTGCTCGGGCTGGTGTCGCTGGCGATGGCGCTCGTCTGGACCATCGGCTTCCTCGGGCTGGCGGACATCGCGTTCAGCCAGCTGCTCATCGCCGTGCCGCCGCTGCTGCTCGCCGTCGGCATCGACTTCGGCATCCACACCATCAACCGCTACCGCGAGGAGCGCGTCACCGGCACCGGTATCGAGGCGTCGATGCGGGTCGCGGCGCGCCAGCTGCTCGTCGCCTTCGGCATCGTCACCGCGACGACCGTCATCGGCTTCTCGTCGAACGTGACCAGCGGGCTCGCGCCCATCCGCGAGTTCGGCATCGTCGCCGCCGTCGGCATCACGTTCACGTTCCTCATCTTCGGCGTGTTCCTCCCGGCGGCGAAGGTGTTCGCCGACCGGGTCGTCGCCCGGACCCCCATCCCGCAGTTCAGCCAGCGCCCGCTCGCACAGGAGGGCTCCGCGCTCGGAGCGATCCTGCCCGTCGGCGTCGCGGTCGCCCGACGCGCCCCCGTCGTCTTCCTCCTGCTCGTCGCCGCGCTGACGGCGGGCACCGGCTACTACGGCACCGGCGTCGACACCTCGTTCTCCGACGAGGACTTCCTCCCGCCGGAGGAGACGGCGGGGTTCCTCGACGAACTGCCGGAGCCGTTCGCGCCCGGCGAGTACACCGTGACGGGGACGACGAACTACCTCGAGGAGAACTTCGCAGCCGCCGAGGACGACACCGTCGTGCTGTACGTCGAGGGACCGATGCGCCGGAACGACGCGCTGGAGGCCATCCAGCGCGCGAACCGCGACCCGCCCGACTCCTTCGTCACCGAGAACCGGGAGGCCCGCTCGGAGAGCATCCTCGGCGTCATCCGGGCCCATCAGGAGCGCTCCGACTCCTTCCGCCGTCTCGTCGCCCGGAACGACCCCGACGGCGACGGCATCCCCGAGCGCAACCTGGAGCGGGTGTACGAGGTGCTGCTCGACTCCGAGTCCGGCGACCAGGCACGCCGGTTCATCACCGAGGACTACCGGAGCACGCGGGTCGTCTACACCGTCGAGGCCGACGCCGAGCAGGCAGAGATCACGGCCGACGCCCGCGAGCAGGCCGACCGCTTCCGGTTCGAGGCGACCGCGACGGGCGCGACGGTCGTCTTCCAGGACATCGCCGACACCATCCTCGCGTCGGCCCTCCGGAGCCTCGTCATCGCCTTCGCCCTGACCGCCGTCTTCCTCGTCGTCGTCTACCAGCTGCTCGCCGGCCGCCCCTCGCTGGGCGTCGTGAACCTCGTCCCCATCGCGGTGACGCTCGGGCTCATCGCCGGCTCGATGCGCTTCTTCGGCGTGCCGTTCAACGCGCTCACCGCGACCATCCTCTCCATCACGCTCGGGCTCGGCATCGACTACTCCGCCCACATCGTCCACCGGTTCGTCGACGAGTTCGAGGCACGCGCGGCGGTGCTGCCCGCCATCGACGCCACCGTCAAGGGCACCGGCGGCGCGCTCACCGGCAGCATGCTCACGACGACCGCCGGGACGGGCGTGCTCGTCCTCGCCATCACGCCCGTCCTCGGGCAGTTCGGCCTGCTCACTGCCCTCAGCGTCTTCTACTCCTACCTCACCGCCATCGTCGTCACGCCCTCCGCACTGGTCGTCTGGGGACGGCTCACCGGGGCCGACCTCCACGCGAGCCGACGGGGTTTCGTTCACGCCGTTCGTCCCGATTCAACAGATTGAAATCGACCTGTTTCGTTTCGAAGTACAGTGAGCACTCAGCCGTCCGACAGCATCACGGAGGGCGGACTGGTGCGACCGATGTTCCGGCTCGCCTGGCCCATCGTCGCCCTCCAGCTCCTCCAGGTCACGTACAACATCGCGGACACGTTCTGGCTCGGTCAGTTCGACACCGACGCGCTGGCCGCCATCAGCCTCGCCTTCCCCCTCATCTTCCTGCTCATCTCGCTCGCCGGCGGCTTCACCGCCGCGGGCAGCATCCTCGTCGCCCAGTACACCGGGGCCGACAGCGACACCTCCGCCGGCCGCGTCGCCGGCCAGACCCTCTCGTTCGTCTCCGTGCTCGCCATCGGGCTCGGCATCGTCGGCTACGTCCTCACCGAGGACATGCTCGCCGTCCTGCCCAGCCAGCAGGAAACCAAGGAGGCCGTCATCCCGCTCGCCGCCGACTACATGGAGGTGTTCTTCCTCGGCATCGTCTTCATGTTCGGCTTCTTCGTCTTCTCGGCGCTCATGCGGGGCTACGGCGACACCAAGACCCCGATGCGGGTCATGCTCGCCAGCGTCGCCGTCAACGTCGTCATCGACCCCATCCTCATCTTCGGCGTCGGCCCGATCCCCCAGCTCGGCATCCAGGGCGCGGCCATCGCCACCGTCGCCTCCCGCGGGCTCGGCTCCATCCTCGGCGTCTACATCCTCTTCTGGACCGACGCCGGCCCCGACGTCCAGCTCTCGCATCTCAAGCCCGACCTCGGCGTCATCAAGGACATCGTCCGACTCGGCGTCCCCACCGCGCTCGAACAGTCCGCCAGCGCATTCGCCATGGTCACGCTGACCGCGATGATCGTCCTGTTCGCCCCGCCGGTCGTCGCCGCCTACGGCCTCGGCAACCGAATCGCCTCGCTCATCTTCCTCCCCGCGATGGGCCTCGGCCGCGCCACCAACACCATGGTCGGGCAGAACCTCGGGGCCGGCAACGCCGAACGGGCCGAACGTGCCGTCCACCTCGCGGCCGCCGCAGCCGCCGGCATCCTCCTCGTCGTCGCCGTGGTGGTGTACGCCTTCCCCGACCCGCTCGCCGAGGCGTTCGTCAACGAGAACATCGAGAACGCACAGGCGACCATCGACTTCAGCTCCGAGTACATCCGCATCCGCGCCTTCGAGTTCGCCTTCATCGGGCTCCTCCAGGTCGTCCTCGGGGCCTACCGCGGCGCTGGCAACACCAAGACCGCGCTCGCGTTCTCCCTCGTCGCGCTCTGGATCGGCCGCGTCGCCACCGTCGGCGTCCTCGCGTTCGACCCCATCCCCCTCGTCGGCACCATCCCCTTCACCACGTTCACCGGCTACGGCCTCGGCCCACGCGGCTTCTGGATCGGCATGGCGCTCGGCAACATCGTCGGCGGTATCGCCGCCGCCCTCTGGTTCACCCGCGGAACCTGGAAGGACGCCTACATCGACGAGGCCCCCCGGGGTGCGCCCGCCGGCGGCGAGGAGTGAACGGTTCACAACCGTTATAGCATCGGGTGGGTAATGCGTACCTGAGGGCCCGTAGCTCAGTGGACAGAGTGCTTGGTTCCGGACCAAGATGTCGCGGGTTCAAATCCCGTCGGGTCCGTTCCCTCGTTTCACTCGGTCACTCCCCCGACGTACTCCCATTCGTTCGCTGACGCTCACTCATGGGAGTCCCGTCGGGTCCGTTCTCCAGTTTGTGGCGATGACCCGTCAGCTGTGTGCGTTCAAACTCGACAGCCGGGTCTGCCTGGTGTTGGAGGGGTAGACCATCTTCATCGGTAACCCGCGCTCGTCGGTCGGCGGTGCGTCCGGGAGGGTCAGACGCTCGTCGGGTGGCCGTCGCGCCGTCACTGCCGCGACCAGTGCGTCGAGGATGTCGTCCACACCGCCCACCATCGGGGCGTAGTCGGGGGTGGTGTACCTCCGGGTGGACGCTTCGATTATCTCCATCGCCTCGGGGCTATCGTCGACGAGAAGCGACTTGCGCTGTCGAAATCCCTCGCCGGTCTTCTTGGAACTGTCGAGCGGGGTCTGTCCGTTGAGGGAGTAGAAGCAGACCTCGGGATGGGTTTCGTGCAATCGGTCGCGGGCACCGGGATACGAGTCGAGGAACTCGTCGACCTCCCTGATACGTGGCACGATGCCCCACGCCTGGTTCTGGATGCTGAACCCAGCCTGCTTCTCGTTCGTCGCCTTCGCCTCGTCGATGTTCTGCTCGTACACTGCCTCCCGGACGGGTGTGTAGAACACACTCCGCTGTTGTCGGGATAGCTTCTCCTTCGCTTTCACATCACAGGTCCGTTTCCCCTCGCTGGGGAGCCCGATGGGGACGTCGACGAGGATGTTCGAGGCGTCGCTGTGGTACTTCCAGACGCTCCAGATGGATGGAAACAGGTCGGTCTCCCAGCTCCCGTCGTCACGCAGGATCACGCCGAACCATCCCTTCGAGGCCCAGTCGAGACCGACGTACTTCGCCATACTGGCCCGTACACGAATATCCGTGTTAACTCTTGATTCTGGGCGGACCCGGGAGCGGACCGGGACCAGTCGGTCGTCGGGCCACACGCGGATCGACACGTACCGGTTCACGCTACCCTCAGCCAAACACCCTTCACGTCCCTCTCCGAACGCCTGCCCATGGACAGGCTGGAACGATTCGAACGCTTGCGACAGCGATTCCACGACGGCGACCCGGTCAGAGGCGGCTGGGTCTCCATCCCGCACGGCGAAGCCGCGGAACTCACGGCCAGACACGACTACGACTTCGTGGTCGCGGACATGGAGCACGCGCCGACCGACGTGGGCGACCTGAGCGACCTCGTCAGGGGCATCGACGCCGCGCCGGGCGAGACCGTCCCGCTGGTCCGGGTGCCGAGCAACGACGAGGTGGTCATCAAGCGGGCGCTCGACACGGGCGTCGGCGGGCTGATGGTGCCGAGAATCGACACCGTCGCGGACGCCGAGGCGGTCGTCGCGGCATCGACGTACCCACCGGAGGGGATCCGTGGGACGGCCGGGACCCGGGCGTCCGGCTTCGGGGCGGACCTGCCCGAGTACCTGGACGGGGCGGACGACGCGCTCACGAGGATCGTGCAGGTCGAGACACTGTCGGCGGTCGAGAACGCCGCCGACATCGCCGCCGTCGAGGGTATCGACGCGCTGTTCGTCGGACCGGCGGACCTCTCGGTGGCGCTTTCCGTGCCACTCGACTACGAGGCGGAGGCGTTCGAGGCAGCCGTTTCGGAGGTCGTCGCGGCGGCCGAGTCGGCGGGCGTGCCGGTGGGCGTGTTCGCCACCGACCCGGACCGGTTCGGGACCTGGTCGAACATGGGGTTCGAATTCGGTATCATGGGCTACGACGCGGGCTTCCTGCGGGCGGGGAACGAGCGGCTGTTGGCGGCGTACGACGAGAACTGGGGCTGACGCGACGGGTGGCCCGGGTCGATCGTCGGCGGCGGGTGGTCCGGGTCGATCGTCGTCGGCGGGTGGTCCGGGTCGATCGTCGTCGGCGGGTGGTTCGGGTCAATCGTCGTCGGCGGGTGGTCCGGGTCAATCGTCGGCGACGGGTGCGTCGGGCCGGTACTCCCGGCTGATGGACTTCCACTTGCCCGTCGAGAACCGCCAGTAGTTGATGGCGGCGGGGACGGTGGTCTCCGCGAGGAACGAGAGGTAGAGCCCGTAGATTCCGAGCGGCGTGGTCGCGCCGAGGTACGCGAGCGGGATGGCGACGCCGAACATCCCGATGGCCTGGCTGTAGAACGGCCAGCGGGTGTCGCCGCTGGCGTCGAGCGGGCCGGCGGTTGCGGCCTTGACGCCGCCGGCGATGACGGCGACGCAGGCGGCGTAGACGAGGCCCCGGGCGACGGGGACGGCGGTGTCACCGGGGTCGCCGACGAACGCGGTGACGATGGGTTCGGCGAAGATGGCGACGATGACGGCGGCGACGGCGTAGGTGGCGACGGAGAAGGCGATGATGTCCCGGGCGTAGGACTCGGCTTCGGCCTCGTCGCCCGCGCCGAGCGCCTGCCCGACGAGGCTGCTGGAGGCGAGCCCGAAGCCCCAGCCTGGCGTGTTCATCAGGCCCCAGATGCGGCGGCTGATGACGTACGCGGCGACGACGGTCGAGCCGAACAGGCCGACGATGGCGAGCATGGGGAACTTCGCGACGGTCCAGACGAGGTTGCGCCCGACGACGGGGAGGCCGATGCGGACGAGGTCGCGGAGGTCGGCGAGGACCGCGTAGGAGCCCGTGGGCGAGACCTGCACCGGGAGCGTGCCGAGGAGGGGGAGCCGCCCGGCGGTCAGCGCGACGGCGAACACGCAGGTGATGAGCGCGTTCGAGAGCACGGTGCCCCACGCCGCGCCCTCGACGCCGAGGTCGAGCCCGAAGATGAGCACCGCGTTGAGGGCGATGTTCGCGGCAGCGCCGCCCGCCCGGAGGACCATCGGCGTCCAGGCGTCGTCGAGTCCGATGTAGATGCGGCTGCCGACGAGGTTCAGGCCGGCGAACGGGACGCCGAGGGCGAGTATCTTGAGGTACGCCCCGCCGAGTTCGACCGGTCGGGCCTCGCTCGACAGCAGGTCGACGAGTTCGTACGGAACCGACCAGAACACAGCGGCGACGGGAACCGTGACGACGACGACGAGGAGCGCACTCGCCCGGATGGCGTCGCCGAGTTCGTCGAAGGCCTCCCCGCCGAAGCGCTGGGAGACGAGGGCGATGGTGCCCGCAGCGAACCCCCCGCCGAGCGAGAAGGCGACGCCCCAGTACGGCGAGGCGAAGCCGACGCCGGCGATGGCCGTGCGCCCGACGGCGACGCCGACCATCGCCACGTCGACGGCGCTCTTCGACATCCGCGCGAGCCCCGTGACGATGCGCGGCCACGCGAGGTCCGTCGTCCGGCGCACGTGCTCCCGGGAGACCAGGCCGACGCGGGCCAGCGCGAGCCCGATCCAGAGGATGCAGAACTGGACGGGGTTCGGCGGACGGTACACACCGTAGCTATTTCGAACCGAAACAAATGCGTTGCGTCTCGCCGACGGTCGACGTTCCGTGTTCTGTCCAAGGACACGTACAGAAAGTTCAAGTATTGAAGTTCTGATATACTATCGCGGGTTCAGTTCTCCCGCCGGAAACGAACGGGACGCCTGCATATTCAGGCAACATAGATATGTGGGTATGCCCTCCAGCGAGTAGTAGTGGTCACACCTACGTCATGTCCTCTCGACTACGGAACCGTGGTCCGACTGCAGCGAGTCGCCACTGTTGACTCTCGCCAGTAACCCGCTAATGTTCGTCCAATTCACTCTCGACTCTCCACTCCTCGACCGAGCCGTCTCTGCCGTCCCCGACATCAGTCTCGACATCGAGAAGCTCGACTCCTCGCCGACCGTTCCGTTGCGCGTCGTCTTCTGGGCGCGAAGCGAATCGTTCGACGAGTTCGAAGACGCGCTGGCGCTCGACTCGACCGTCGAGGAGTACACCGTCCTCGCGACCGAGCACTCCAAACGACTCTACAGCGTCGTCGTCCCCGAGCACGTCCCCTGTGTCGAGCTGTACGCCCGCTCGGTCGACCTCCACGGCGTCGTCATCGGTGCCAGCTGCAACAGCGCCGGCTGGACGATGGAGATGCTGTTCCCCGACCGCGATGCGTTCAGTTCGTTCCGGCACGCCTGCGAGGAGGCGGACCTCTCCGTGACCGTCGGGTCCATCCACAGCGGGCAGGTCGACCGGACGACCGCCGACGCCGACCTCACGCCACCCCAGCGCGAGATCCTCTCCCGGGCTGTCGAGGTCGGCTACTTCGACATCCCCCGGGAGACGACGCTCCGTGGCCTCGGCGACGAGGTCGGCGTCTCCGGCCAGGCCGCATCCGAGCGCCTGCGCCGCGGCATGGAGACCCTCGTCCGCGAGTCGCTCACCGACCACCTCGACCACGAGGAGTAGTCAGTCATCGGCGCGGAGCCCTGACCCCGCCCGCCCCCGAACCAGCTCCCGATGGCCCGCGACGGTCCGCATCCGACCGACGCGGTGACTGGCCGGTCTGCCCGACGGCGGCGGGGGACTGCTGGGTCTGACGGGGCGGCACGACACCAGCCGGCGGTGCTGCCCCACACCCGAGGACCGTTCCCCCTGCCACATCGGTGAACCACGAGGCAACACCGTCGACCGCGTGTCGACGCCGCGAACCGCAAGACAGGTGTCGTCGCCGCTCCATGCTCTTTTCGTGCGCCGAATCGACGACCGCCACGTCTTCGGCGTCGCCGTCGACGCCGAGACGCGCTGTGCCCACTACGACGCCGAGTACGACGTGCTGGCGCTCCGGTTCGGCTGCTGCGGACGCTTCTTCCCGTGCTTCGAGTGCCACGACGCCGTCGCCGACCACGCCCGCGAGCCGTGGCCTCGTGACCGGTTCGACGAGGTGGCGGCGCTCTGTGGGCGATGCGGTGCGGGCCTGACCGCGAGCGAGTCCCTCGATGCACCCGAGACGTGTCCGGCCTGCGGTGGCGCGTTCAACCCCGGCTGTGCGGCCCACCACGGCCTGTACTTCGAGGGGGAGTAGTCTCACGCCGCCGGGAGTCGTCTCGCGCCAGCGGCGAGCACGGACCAAAAAGGTTGTAGCGACGTGGCCGCAACCCTCGCCGCAACGACCGACCCGCAATGTCCACACGAACCCACGTCCTCGTCCCGCTCGCGCTCGCCCTCCTCGTCGCCCTCGCCGGCTGTACCGCCATCGGCGGCAGCGGCGACCAGGACAGCGACGGCCTCGGTGAGGGACAGGAGATCAGAGGCGAGGTCGCCAACGAGATGGCGTCCGTCGACTCCTACAACTTCTCGATGGTGACGACCGTCGGGTTCGGGGACAACGAACAGGTGACCGAGTCCAACGGCACCGTCGACGTCGCCGCCCAGCGGATGGTCTCCGAGAGCATCACGACGATCAGGACGAACTCCTCGCGGACCCGGCAGGGCTCCACCGCCTACGTCTTCGGCGACCAGCAGTGTCTCGACCTCGACGGCGACTGGGAGCAGTCCACGGTCGACCGCAGCCCGTGGCGCTCGGCCACGAACGTCAGCGTCCTCACCGAACTGCTCAACAGCTCCACGGCGAGCCTCTACAACGACACGTACAACGGCCAGGACGTCCACGTCATCGTCGTCGAGCCGACGGACGAAGCGGTCCAGACCCTGCTCGCCGACACGAACACCTCCGTCGAGTTCAACGACGTGACCTACACGCAGTACGTCGACACCGAGTCCAAGCGGCTCCTCCGCTCGGACATGAACGCGACCTACTTCACCAGCGGTCGGGAGGTCGACCTCAGCGTCTCGATGCGCTTCTCGGACTTCAACACGAGCCACCCCATCGAGCTGCCGCGGGCCGCCGTCGGCTCCAGCGGCAACGGGCCGTGTGCGGGGATGGCGAACACGTCCAACAGCTCCGACGCGAGCGTCGTGCGGTAGCCACACCCGTCGCGCTACAGGTTCTCGCCCTGATAGCTGCCGTCGTACTCCTCGACGTGTTCTGCCTCGGCGAGCACCAGCTGGGCGATGCGTGCGCCCTCGGCTATCTCGACGTCGTGGTGGACCTGCAGCAGTCCCTCGCCACGGCCCTCGTAGCCGGCGTCCCAGACCGCCGTGTTCAGCATGCAGGAGTTGCGCATCAGCGACGAGCGCGGGTAGACGAAGCCGACGTGGCCCGACGGGATGGCGATGCGCTCGCCGTAGCGGGCGACGTAGGTCCCGGCCTCGAGGTAGTACGTCGGCGTGCCCTCGTCGGTGTACTGCTCGGATTCGAGCTCCTGCCGGTCCCCGATCTCCTTGCCCTCGCGCCGGATGCGACCCGGCTCCCGCTGCTCGAACACGGCCTCGACGGTGAGGTCGACGCCGTTCGGCTGGACCTGGTCGTCGGCCGTCGGCGACACGTGCTCCGCGACGAACTGCCCGGAACGGTACATACGCGAGCGTCCGAGCGGAGTCGAATGTAGCTTGCGAGTTTGTCGCGGGTCGTCACAGCCGCTCCCGGAGCCGGGGGAAGTGCTTGTAGAGCCAGCCGTGGGCGACGGCTGCGAGCGTGACGAACCCGATGCCGACGAGCGTCGGGACCGTCACGCCGCGGCTCACGGTGCGCATCTGTCCGTCCGGGGCGGTGGTGTCCTGTACCAGTGCGGCGTCGCCGAACAGGAGCGGGAGGACGAACAGCCCGTACACCACGGTGGCGAGGAGGAGCGAGACCGCGAGCCCCGTCAGATACCACGTGACCGAGACGCCCGTCGTGCTGTCGGCCATCCATTCAGTGCTCTGGTGAGACTGGGTTAAATCTGACGCCGGTCCCCACCGGCCACGGAGGGCCCCGTCTCGGAGACGACCGTCCCCCGCCGGCAAAGATTGCGCGAATCGACAGCCACGGCCCCGAAAACCGCACGGTCGTCCATCCAAAACACGCGGGATTTATGGTCGCGGACGGCCGAACTTCACCTTGCTATGGGACAAACGCTTACAGAGAAGATTCTCGATGACCACCTCGTCGAGGGGGAACTCGAAACAGGCGAGGAGATCGGTATCGAGATCGATCAGGTCCTCACCCAGGACACGACGGGAACGATGGTCTGGCTGCAGTTCGAGGCGATGGGTCTGGACGAGGTCCAGACGGAGATCGCCGCACAGTACTGCGACCACCAGACCTACCAGTTCGACTTCAAGAACACTGACGACCACCGCTTCCTGCGGTCGGCCGCCGGCACCTACGGGGCACACTTCTCTCGCCCCGGCAACGGTATCTGCCACAACGTCCACAAGGAGAACTTCGCCGCGCCCGGCAAGACGATGCTCGGGTCGGACTCGCACACGCCGACGCCAGGCGGGCTCGGCGAGCTCGCCATCGGCGCGGGTGGTATCGACGTCACCGTCGCGATGGGCGGTGCGCCGTACTACATCGAGATGCCCGAGGTCGTCAACGTACGCCTCGAGGGCGAGCTCCCCGAGTGGGCCACCGCGAAGGACGTCATCCTCGAGATGCTCCGCCGTCTCTCCGTGAAAGGCGGCGTCGGCAAGGTGCTCGAGTACACCGGCCCGGGAGCCGAGACCCTCTCCGTGCCCGAGCGGACCACCATCACCAACATGGGTACCGAGCTCGGCGCGACCTCCTCCATCTTCCCGACCGACGAGAAGACGAGGGACTACCTCGCCCGCCAGGGCCGCGAGGACGACTTCGTCGAGGTCGGCCCCGACGAGGACGCCGAGTACGCCGACGAGATCGTCGTCGACCTCTCCGACCTCGAACCCCTCATCGCCGAGCCGTCCATGCCCGACAACGTCGTCCCCGTCCGCGAGGTCGAGGGCGTCGAGGTCAGCCAGGTCATGATCGGCTCCTGTACGAACGGCGGCTACGAGGACATCCTCCCGGCCGCGAAGATGGTCGAGGGCCGCGAGATCAACAAGAAGACCGAGATGATCGTCGCGCCCGGCAGCAAGCAGGCCTCCGAGATGCTCGCTCGCGACGGCTGGGTCGCCGAGATGATGGCCGCTGGCGTCAACTTCTCCGAGGCGACGTGTGGTGCCTGTATCGGCATCGGCCACGTCCCCGCCAGCGACTCCGTCTCGCTGCGCACCTTCAACCGCAACTTCGAGGGCCGCTCCGGTATCGACGACGACTCCGTCTACCTCTGCTCCCCGGAGGTCGCCGCCGCAGCCGCGCTCAAGGGCGAGATCATCGACCCGCGCGACCTCGCCGACGAGCTCGGCGACCTCGAGGACCCCGGCTTCGAGCTCCCCGACGAGTACGACGGCTCCAAGGCCGACCTCATCGCACCCGACGAGGCTGTCGACGACGAGCTCGTCAAGGGCCCGAACATCAAGGACGTCCCGCTGAAGGACGAGCTCGACGCCGAGCTCTCCGGTGAGAACCTCCTCAAGATGGAGGACAACATCACGACCGACCACATCACGCCCGCGAACGCGGACGCCCTGATGTACCGGTCGAACATCCCGGAGTACGCGAAGTTCACCCTGACCCGGATCGACGAGACGTTCCCCGAGCGCGCCGAGGCCGCCGACGGTGGCGTCCTCGTCGCCGGCGAGAACTACGGCCAGGGTTCCTCGCGTGAGCACGCCGCGATGTGTCCGATGTACCTCGGCATCGACGCCGTCTTCGCACAGAGCTTCGCCCGCATCCACAAGGCGAACCTGTTCAACTTCGGCATCGTCCCGTTCATCATCGACGAGGACACCTACGCGAAGATCGACCAGGGCGACGAGCTCACGGTCGTCGACGACATCCGTGGCGGCGTCGAGTCCGGCGAGGAGGAGTTCACGGTCAGCGTGAACGGCGACTGGGAGTTCACCGCGACGCTCGACGCCTCCGAGCGCGAGCGCGACATGCTCGCGGTCGGCGGCAAGCTCCCGTGGACGAAGCAGCGCGCGCAGGACGGCTCCGGCGCAGCTCCCGCGGACGACTGAGCTCGCACTCGCGACTGCAGCACCGACCTCGTTCTTTCGACGCGCTCAACACGGGGGAGTGACAACGCGGACCCGATGGACTCCCTGAAGCACGGGCTGGCAGGGCTGCTGCTCGCGATTCCGGCCGCCGTCGCCTGGATGTCGGGGGCGGCGTTCGTCTTCCCGAGCCTCGGGCCGACGGCGTTCGTCCTCACCGGCGGCGACGACCCCGGCCCGCGGCGCGTCGTCGGTGGCCACGTCGTCGGTGCGGTGGCGGGGCTGCTCGCCCACCGGGCCGTCGCCGCGGGCATCGTCGTCCAGACCGAGGCCGCTCCGTTCGCGCCCGCACAGGCCCGCATCGCCATCGCGGGCGTGCTCGCCGTCGCCGCGACGGCGGTCGGGATGCGCGCGACCGGGACGGTCCACCCGCCGGCGTGTGCGACCACGCTCATCGTCTCGCTCGGCCTGCTCGCGAGCGTCCTCGACGTGGCCGTCATCGTCCTCGGCGTCTGTCTCCTGTACACAACGTTCCGGGCGGGCACCCACGTGATTGATAATCGCGCCGGCCGTACTCCCCGGTCGTGACGACCGTCACACGGGACGCGGCCGACGACGACCTCCACATCCGGCAGGCCGAGCACGCGGACCTGCTCGCCGTCTTCCGCATCGAGAAGGCCGTCTTCCCGCAGCCGTGGCCGTTCGACGCCTTCCAGCGGTTCCTCGACGAGCCGGGCTTCCTCGTCGCCACGGAGGACGGGAAGGTCACTGGCTACGTCGTCGCCGACACCATCCCGAACCACGGCCGCGCGCTCGGCCACGTCAAGGACCTCGCGGTCCACGAGACCCGTCGCGGGGAGGGCATCGGCCGCCGGCTGCTCGCCCGCGCGCTCGCCACCCTCGCGACCCGGGACGCCAGCTCCGTCAAACTGGAGGTCCGCGTCGGCAACGAGCCCGCGCGCTCGCTCTACGAGGACTTCGGCTTCGAGGCGCTCCGGCGGGTGCCCCGGTACTACGACGACGGCGAGGACGCACTCGTGATGGTCCGGGACCTCTGAGAAGCGCAAAGGGCTTTCCTCCAGACCACCTGCCCACGCACATGGGATACGAGTGTCCGATCTGTTCGGTGCCGCACGCGGACGCCGAGCACCTGGCGAACCATCTCGCGTTCACCGCGATGCTCCACGGCGACGAGCACGAGGACTGGCTCGCGGAGCACGCGCCCGAGTGGGAGTCCGCGAACCCGGAGGCGCTCGGACCGGTCGTCGCCGAGGCGGTTCCGGAGACGGAGTTCGACCAGGTGTTCGAGGACACGACCGACGGACACGACCACACCAGCTACGAGGACGCCGTCGCCGAGGGTGTCCGCGGCGGCAACCAGTCCCCGGCCACTGGCGAACACGAGGCGGTGCTGCAGGAGGCCCGCGAGCTGACGCGGCAGATGCACGCGGACAGCGAGACGGACCCGGAACACGAGGAGACGGACGAGGCGTCCGACACCGAAAGCGAGTAACCGTTCCCGTTCTGCAGTTCAGCTATGCACACCGTCGGAGAGATACGTCCCGAGACCGAGGCGGCCGCCCGCGAGGTGTTCGAGGGCGTCGGGCCGACCGCACAGCTCGTCGTCAAGGAGGTCGCGAAGTCGATGCGCTTCGACCGCGAGGAGTACAGCGAGCGCGTGGACGCGGACGTCGTCGAGACCGCCCGCGACGTGCTCTTCGCGGCCGAGCTCGCGGTCCACGTCGGCACTCGCGAGGAGTACGAGGAATGGGCCGACGACTTCGACGGCGAGGTCCACGAGACGGGGAGCGAGCAGGTTCCCAACGTCGCCTGGCACGTGGCACCCTTTGCCGACGAGGCGGTCGCCGCCACGTTCGCCGACGAGGAGGACGCAGCCGTCGACACGCTTCGCCGGCAGGCGCTCGGACGCATCTATCGCGAGCGCCTGTGACGAAACCCCCTTACTCGTCCCGTCCTAACCGCCGCGTATGCGACAGCGCTACCTGCTGATCCTCCTCGGACTGGTCCTCGCCCTGCTGGCGCTCGGCGCGTTGCCCTCCCTCCTCGCGAGCGGCGACCCGTACTACGTGACCTCGGCCGAGGTCGAGACCGACCACGACACCGTCGACGTGACGAACTTCTCGGAGCGACAGTACCCGTACCTGTTCGCGGCGCTCTCCGACGGACGCTCCGGCAGCTACTACGAGGGTCCCGTCGGCATCAAGGGTGCGTTCACGCACTCGCCGTTCGACGAGTTCGGCGCGCTCCGGACGCGCTCGGCCGACGCGGTCGACGGTGACGTGGCCTACGTCCAGCACAACGGCACGGTTTACCGCCTGGAACTCACACGGGAGACCGATGAGTGATCCCGACGAGTGGACGCTGCAGGAGTCCGTCGCAGAGTACGAGACCGGCTGGTACACCGGTGGCTACGACCTCCTGACACAACCCGACGGGAGCGAGAAGCGCTACTACTGGGCCGAACTGCCTGACGCCGTCGTCGTCGTCGCCGTGGTGGACGACAAGGTGCTGTTCGTCGAGCAGTACCGGCCGGCCATCCGCGAGACGCACCTCGAACTCCCGGCTGGTATCGTCGAGGACGGCGAGTCGTTCACCACGGCCGGGGCGCGGGAGCTGCGGGAGGAGACCGGGTTCGACCCGGCGGGCGTGTCGCTGCTCCAGGAGTTCTGGTGCTCGACGGGCGTCCTCCGGCACCGCCGCGGCATCGTCTTCGCGGAGGGGCTGGAGCCTGCCGAGCGCGAGCTCGACAGCAACGAGTTCCTGACGGTGCGTACCGTCCCGGTCGACGAGGCGCTCGACCGGGCGCGAGCACAGCCGACCAACGACGCGACCGTCGAGGGCGTGCTGCTCGCGAAGGAGGAGGGCCTGCTGTAGGGGCGGCCCGGCGCTGGTCTGGGGCGAACAGGCGGCGCTGGCCCGCCCGCGCCGGTGCGCCGCACACCCGCCGTGGCCGACGCGGGCCGTCGTCACTGCATCGCCGATTCTGGTCGCGCCTTCCGACTTGAACCCTCGCCGGGTCCAGCAGGCTTACCTCCGTCCGGGCGTACCTTCGTGACGATGGACGGCGAGATTCGACCAGAGGACGTGAAGGGACGACTGGACGACGGCGACGACCCGCTCGTCGTAGACATCCGGAGCGAGCTGGCGTTCGAGCGGGGGCACATCCCCGGCTCGACGAACCTGCCATTCCAGCGACTCCCGAGCGAGGTCGACCGTGTCGCGGGCCACGACCACGTCGTGACGGTGTGCCCGCACGGAAAGTCGAGCGTGCAGGCGGCCCGGCTCATCGCCTCATACGAGGGGTTCGACGGCACCGTCGAGAGCATGGCCGGCGGGCTCACCGCGTGGGAGTGGGAGCTGGAGCGCGCCGAGGCGGCCGAAGAAGCCGGTGACGCGCCGTTCTAGAGCAGTCGCTCGACGTGGGAGGCCGAGAGAAAGCGAAACCGTTGCCGTGGTCAGGCGACGTTGAATCCGCGCTCGCGGAGGAAGTCCTCGATGCGGCCCGAGTGGTTCCCCTGGAGTTCGATGTGGTTGTCCTCGACGGTACCTCCACAGGCGAACTTCGATTTGAGGTCCGACGAGAGGCTGTCGAGGTCGACGTCCTTCGCGTCGAACCCTTCGATCACCGTTACTTCCTTACCGTATCTTCGCTCGTCAATGCGGATGGTTATCTCAGTGTCGCCCTTGGCAACGTCTTCGCAGACGCAGAGTTCCTCGGGCAGTCCGCACGTCGAGCAGACTTCCGACATTACAGGTTGGACGTACGAATTCGCCATATTAAACACTATCGGGTGGGCGCGCAACAAATCGGGCGTCGCGACGGTGGGGGTGCCCCGGCCCGGTCACCCGGCGAAGCGACGGAGGATGGGCGTGTTCGAACGGACCATCGCGTCGACGAGCTCGATGGCCTCGTCGGCCTCCTCCCGGCTCACACCGGGGCCGTACACCGCTTTCTCGTGGAGTTCGACCACGCGATCGGCGCGTCTGTCGACGCCGGAGACGGACAGTCGCTGGACGTACTGCGACGGCGACTCACTCGGCTGCCGCGGGCTGTAGCGCCGTTGGAGCATCAGCTCGAGTCGCTCCACGGCGCGCTCGACGTCGGTGTCGGGCTCGCGTCTGGTCCCCTGCCAGCGCAGCTTCGCGGCGCGGTGGACCGCCCGGGTCGCGCCGGCGCGGTGCGCGCCGGCGGCGAGGCCGACCATCGCGACGAGGGCGAAGGCGGCGTAGCGCTGCTGCTCGGGGGTGAAGCCGTCCGGGCCGTCACCTCCATCGGTGTCACCGACGGTCGCTCCCGGCGTCGCGCCCGTGCCGTTGACGCCGCCACCGAGGTTGTCGGAGCCGACACCGGGGAGGTCCGGGTCGCGGAACGTCCGGTTCGGGTCGGTGCCGTTGTCGGTCAGTCGGTTGGTCGGGATCGCGGTCGTCGTCGTCAGCGGCGCGTCCTCGCTCCCGCCGACGTCGACCTGCGAATCGCCGCCCTGTCTGGCGTCCTCGATGCGTTCGACCTCGGCGTCACTCCGCGGGCCACCGGGGGTGGGGTCGAACCTGACCCACCCCACGTCCGGGAAGTACGCCTCGACCCACGCGTGGGAGTCGAGGCCGCGGACGACCCACTGGTTCTCGTCGACCTGCTGGCCGGACGTGTAGCCGACGACGTACCGGGCCGGGATGTCCTGTGCGCGGAGCATCATCGTCATCGTCGTCGCGTAGTAGACGCAGTAGCCCTGCTCCATCTCGAAGAGGAACGACTCGGCGACGTTGCCGCTCGGCCGGTCCACCTCGAGCGAGTACTCGCGGTTCTCCTCCAGCCAGTTCTCGATGGCGACGGCCGTCTCGTAGGGGTTCTCGGCACCGGCCTCGTCGACGATCTCCTGGGTTCGTGACTCGAACTGGTTCGAGAAGTCGGGCTGTTTGTCGTCGGCGAGGTACACCTGCCGTACCGCGGGCGGGTAGTCGGTGCCGGCGTTCCGGAGCGTCTGCTCCTCGGCCTCGGGCACCTCGCTGATGACGCGGTAGGTGTCGTTCGGCTGGAACGTGACCGTGGACTGGAAGCTGCCGTGGCTGGTCACCTGGGTGTACTCGCGGACCTGCCCCTCGACGCGGACGGGCTGGTTCGCCGCGGGCATCACGTTCGTCCGCGCGTGCATCCGGACGAGCTGCGAGACGGTCTCCGTCTCGCCGGGTGGTGACTCGAGCTGGCCGCTGTACGCCTGTGCCTGTCCTGTCCGGAGCCACGAGCCGCCGGTGAAGCGGTCGTAGACGCCGACGCGCCAGTACTCGGGGTCGTCCGCGGTCACGGTGAACCGGACCTCCGGGGAGAGCTCGATGGTGCCCTGGATGGTCGTCTCGCCGGGCGAGCTCGTCAGGCTCCCCTCGACGGTCGTCGGTCCGCCGTCGACCAGCCGGAGCGCCGTCCCCGTGAACGGGAGCTGGATGGCCGACCCGATGAGCATGAGCGTGAAGAGGACGACGAGCACGTCGGCCTGGAGCACCGAGCCGCCGTGGCGTTCGAGTTCGCCGAAGCCGATCATGGCGATGCCGCCGAGGGTCGCGCCGAACAGCATCCCGCGCTGGAGCCAGCCGCCGCTGAACGCCGTCGCGGCGTCGCCGGTCAGCACCAGCACGAGGAACGCCAGCCCCCCGACGACGGCCGAGAGGACGTAGCGTCGCCGGAACGCGAGATACCACGAGAAGAAGGCGGGTGCGGGTGCGAACCCGAGCACCCAGAGCTGTGCCTCCCGCAGGCGGAGGATGGTCAGGCCGGTCAGCAGCGAGATGGAGTCGGCGATGATCTTGTCCCACGCCTGGACGAGCAGCTCCAGGCCGTTCGGCGTCGAGAGGATGTACGAACCGTAGGAGACGACGAGCAGCCCCACGGTGAGCAGTGCCGCGACTCGTTCGCTGATGAGCCGAGAGAGCACCGCCGCGAGCGCGATGGAGCCGGTGACGAGCAACAGCAGCGGTATCGAACCGCCGAGCGTGATGGTGAGGTCGTACAGCACCGCGACCCAGGTCGCGGTCATCACGGCGAGGCCGCCGAGCGCACAGAGTCGGAACCAGTCGACGCCGTCGTCGACCTCGTTCTCGTTCCGGGCGCGGTAGGCGGTCGGTGTGCTCATGCCGTCACCTCGCGGCTGGAGGGGACGTCGTCGCTGACGAACTGCTCGAACGGCACCTCGTTGTCCTGCATCCGGACGCTGACCGCGGTGCCTTCGCTCGCAGTGATGCGGATGTCTGCCTCCTCGCGGTAGTGCTCGGGCACCTGTCCGGGGCCGACGGTCGCGAGCAGGCTGAGCAGGCGTTCGCGCTGGTCCGCACCGGCGGCGACCTCGAGCTCGCCGTTCGGGGTCGCGATGCCGACGGCGATACCGTTGTCGAGCAGGTACAGCGCGATGCTCGCGGCCGCCTCGGCCATGTCGTCGTCCCAGCCGTCGGCGGCCTCGGCGGCGATACGCACGTCACCGAGGTCGGTCTCGGCGAGGAACTCCTTGACGACGAGGTCGTCGGTGGGGCGCTTCGCGCTCGACTTCCAGTGCACGTCGCGCAGCGAGTCGCCGCGGTCGTACTCGCGGAGGCGGTCGAACTCCTCGCGGTTGTGGTCGAAGCCGCCTTCGGGGAGGAGGTTCAGGTCGTGTCTGGTCGACCCGGTGAGGGTGTACACGCGGGGGTAGACGAGGACGGAGTCGTACATGCTGTAGCTGTAGGTTCGTTCGGCGAGCGCGAGCACGTCGGTCACCGTGACGGTGAGCGGCCCGAGCTCGTGCTCGCCGCGGGCGAGGTACTCGACGTCGTACTCGAGGACGGTCTCGCCGACGGTCGTATCGAAGACGTTCCCCGTGGCTCCGAGGGCCGCCGGGGTCTCGTCGACGACCCGTGCCGCGACCGGTGAGGCGACGTCGAAGCGGAGCCGCACGGGTCTGCTCTCGCCGATGTGGCCGGCGTCGGGGACGACGCGCTCGACCTCGGGGCGGCCGGTGAGTACGATCTGGATGACGGCACCGAGGCAGGCGACGACGACCGGGATGACGATGGCACCGAGCTGACGCGACCCGAACTGGACGGCCATCGCTACCGTGACGACGAGGAGGACGACAGCGCCGATGCCGCGTCTGGTGAGTCTCATTCGACGGGGACGGTCTCGATGGCCTCCTCGACGACCTGGATGCCCTGGTCGCGGGGGCCGCTCGCGGCGAGTCTGATGCGGTGGCTCAGCACGCGCGGTGCCTCGGCCTGGATGTCGTCGGGGATGACGTAGCCGCGGCCGCGCAGGACCGCCCGCGCCTGCGCCGCACGGAGGAGTGCGATGGTGCCACGTGGGGAGACGCCGAGCTTCGCGTGCTCACGCGTGAACTCGGAGATGCGGGTCGCGTAGTTCCGAACCGGCTCCTTCACCGTCACCTCGGCGACGGTCCGACGGGCGCGCCGGACGGTCTCGACGTCGGTGACGGGGCCGAGCGAGTCGATGGGGTGGTCGCCGACGACGCGAGCGAGCATCTCGGACTCCTCGGCCTGCGAGGGGTAGCCGAGGTTGAGTTTCTTCATGAAGCGGTCGACCTCGGCGAGCGGGAGCTCGTAGGTACGGTTCGGCTCGACCGCGTTCTGGGTCGCGATGACGGTGAACGGCTGCGGGAGCTTCCGGGTCGTCCCGTCGACGGTGACCTGCTCCTCCTCCATCGCCTCGAGGAGCGCCGACTGGGTCTTCGGCGGCGCCCGGTTTATCTCGTCGCCGAGGACGATGTTCGCGAACACCGGGCCCCTCTGGAACTCGAACTCGCGGGTCTTCTGGTTGAACACGTTGACCCCGGTGATGTCCGAGGGGAGCAGGTCCGGCGTGAACTGGACACGCTTGAACGAACAGTCGATGGACGCCGCGATGGCGCGGGCGAGCATCGTCTTCCCGACGCCGGGGACGTCCTCGAGGAGGATGTGGCCACGGGCGAGGATCGCGGTGAAGACGTGCTCGATCTCGTCCGGGTGGCCGACGATGACGTCCTCGACGTTGGCGAGGACGTCGCGACTGACCTGTGCGGCCTCGTCCACGGGCAGTGCGTCCGTGGTGGTTTCTCGTCGACTCGGCTGGTGTGAAGCGTCTGGAGTGTTGGCGTCCGTCATGGTGGTGCTTCCGACCGCTCGTATCCGTCTGGAGGGCTACTACCTCGGTCTGGGTGAGGTAACGGGATAGTTTTTGTGTTGCCCATAGTCGCGATTTTAGTGATTCGGCCTCCGACGACCTCGTCCGGTCTGTATGTGGTTGTGTAGCATTCCCGGACTTGTAACGTTGCCGTGCTACTGTCTGGCAAAGGTTACTGGCGGGCTACCACTCCTTGCAGTCGGCACAGAGCAGGCGGCCATCGTCGGTCCACGCACGCTGGATCCGGGTGCCACAGCCTGCACACGGCCGTGGTTCCGCGCTCCAGCGCGATGTCGGCCGGACCGGGTCGGGAGCGTCCCGATCGTCGACGGTCCCGGACCCGGCTGTCGCCTCGCCGCCGCCGGTCTCCGAATCCGTGGTGCCGTCCGCTTGCTCCTCGTCGTCCCCGCCGACCCCGAACTCCGTCAGCGAGGCGTCTCGTGTCATGGCCGCTCGTACGGGCGGGACACCCTTGAGAGCAACGGACAGAACCAAGTAGTCCCGCTCGAACCCTCGCGTATGTTCAGCATCGAGACGGTCGCACTCCAGGTCGACCCGGTCGCGAACGTCGAGCAGCTCATCGAAGGCTTCGGGCAGGTCGCCGCCAACGGCGACCCGCTCTCCATCGCGCTGTTGGTCGTCGGTGCCGTGCTGACCGGCCTCGCAGTCGGTGCCTTCGGCGTGCTGGCCGCCGGTGGGCTCCTCAGCGGTCTCGCCCGCTCGCTCTCCCGAGAGCCTCCGCGAGGAGCGTAGGCGCGGCCGTCCGGTCGGGCCCCAGGGGGCTCCCGGCCACGAAGCTATCCACACAGGTCGACACTTCCTCCATCCGCTCGCCGACCTGCTCCGGCGTCCCCGCGATACAGAACGCATCGAGCATCCGCTCCGTCACCGCGTCGAACGCCGCGGTGAACGCGCCCTCGGAGAGCTGTTCACCGACCGTCGCTGCGGCCCCGTGGTCCACATCGTGTCTGTCCAGCACCGGCTCCGCGGCACCGGCCACGATGAAGGCAACGGGTGGCCGTGCAGCCGCCCGCGCCGCGGCCTCGTCCTCGGCGACGCTGACGCTCGCGAACGCCGCGAAGTCGAACTCGCCACGGGAGTCCGGCCGCTCGTCGAGCCCCTCGGCAACCCGTTCGGCCGCCCACTCGAAGTCCCGCGGATGCGACGCGTTCAGCAACACGCCGTCGGCGTGTTTCGCGGCCATCCGAATCATGTGCGGCCCCTGCGCACCGACGTACACCGGCACCTCACCCACGTCGAAGTTCAGCTCGGCGCTCCGGGCGGTGAACGTGCCGTCGTGGTCGACCTGCTCGCCGGCCCAGAGCCGCTTGGCCACCTTGAACGTCTCCAGCACGCGCCGGAGCGGCCGGTCGTGCTCGTACCCGAGGTTCGTCAGCGCCGAGCGGTCACCCGCGCCGATGCCGAACACCGCCCGCCCGCCGGTCGTCTCGTCGAGCGTTCCCACCCTCGCCGCCAGCGACACGGGGTGCGTCTCGTAGGGGTTCACCACGCCCGGCCCCACGTCGAGGTCGGTCGCCCGACCGATGCGGTCGGCGACGACGAACGGGTCCCGGTTGAAGTGATGCGAGGAGACGAAGGCGGTGTCGAAGCCCGCCTTCTCGGCGGCCTCGGCCGTCTCGACGATCTCCTCGGTGGGGTGCTCCGGCGTGAGCTCGATACCGAGTCTACGCATCGTCGAACTCCCACCCCCGCAACGCCTGTCTGACGAAGTCGCTGTCCACGTCCCGGAACACCGAGTCGTGACCGTCGTGGTCGCCGAAGGCCCAGTCCCGCACGACGACGATGGGCTTCCCGCCGTCGCCCTCGCCGGCGACGAGGTTCGCCGCACCGGCGAGCTCGTCGACGACGCACTGGACGGTGACACCGAGCTCCCGCCCGTCGCGGTCGTGCTCGCCGCGCCAGTCACGGTTCCCCGGCATCCCGTCCCAGCCGACCGCGACGGCGGCCTGCCCGTGGCGGAACGGCCGCCCGGACGTGTCGGTCACCACGACCGGGTTCCCGTGGGGCAGTCCCTCCCGGATGCGGGCCGCGCTCTCGCTCGGCCGCTCCGGCAGCAACAGCAGGTCGTGCCCCGGCACGTTCGACCGGTCGATGCCCGCGTTGACGCCGACGTGACCGAACTTCGTCTCCGTGAGCAGGAACGGGGCCTCCATCAGCAGCTCCGTCGACTCCTCCAGGACGGCCTGTGCGAACCGTGGGTCCTTCTCGTCGCCGGTGATGGACTCCAGCCGGCCCGCAATCTCGCGAGCCCGTGGGCCGTCGGGGAACTCAGCGAGGTCGGCGAACCGGCCCTCGGCCTTCGAGACGACCGTCGAGGCGACAACCACCACGTCGTCCGGACGCAGGTCGATCCGGTCCGTGATCACGGCCGCGAGGTCGTCGCCCTCGCGTATCTCCGGCACGTCCGGAACCGCCAGTAGCTCCATACCAGTCCGTTCCGGAGGCCCGGACAAAAGCGCCTCGGTGGTGGAAACTTCCACCCGTGTCGGCCGTCACCACCTCCCGAATCGAACGCGATGACAACACTCACAGCGTTGGCTTTCGTTCATCGACTCATGAGCGAGGAGGCCCACGTCGTGACGGCGTTCCTGCGGCACGACGGCGAGGTGCTGTTGCTGCGGCGGAGCGGCGCTGTCGGGACGTATCAGGGCAACTGGGGCGGCGTCTCCGGCTACGCCGAGGGCGATTCGGAGTCACAGGTCGAGACCGAGATCGACGAGGAGACGGGGATCGGCGAGGCGGAGCGGACGCTCGTCAGGGCCGGGAACCCCGTCCGCGTCGTCGACGAGGACCTCGACCGAACGTGGATTGTCCACCCGTTCCTGTTCGACGTGACTACCCGCGAGGTGACGACGAGCGAGGAGCACGACGCCTACGAGTGGGTCTCGCCGACGGCGATGTTCGACCGCGACGTGGTGCCCGAGCTGTGGGCCACCTACGAACGCGTCGCTCCCTCCGTCCGGAGCGTCACCGCCGACGACGAACACGGCGCGTCCTACCTCTCCATCCGCGCGCTCGAGGTGCTACGCGACCGAGCCGCGACGCTCGTCGCCGAGGACGAATCCGACGAGGACGCCTGGGACGAGCTCACGGACCTCGGGAGACGGCTCTGTCGCTCGCGGCCCAGTATGGCGGTCCTGCGAAATCGCGTGAACCGCGTTCTCGCCGGGCCGGAACGGACCGCCGCGTCGGTGCGCGAGACTGCGACCGACGGTATCCACCGCGCCGTCACGGCCGACACCGACGCCGCCGTCCGGGCCGGCGCGCTCGTCAGCGACCGGACGGTCCTCACGCTGTCGCGGTCAGGGACCGTCCTCCGGGCCTTCGCCGAGGGCGACCCCGAGGAGGTGTTCGTCGCCACCTCCGAGCCCGGCGGCGAGGGCGTCGCCGTCGCGGAAGCGCTCGTCGACGACGGCCCCGTCACGCTGCTGCCCGACGCCGCCGTCGCCCAGGCCATCGTCACCGGTGAGGTGGACGCGGTGCTCGTCGGTGCCGACACCATCCTCCCCGACGGCACCGTCGTCAACAAGGTCGGGACGCGCACGGCGACCATCGCCGCCGCTCACGAGGAGGTGCCCTGCTACGTCGTCGCCTCGACGGACAAGATCCACACCGAGGCCTCGGTCAACGTCGAGAGTGGCCGTCGCTCGGCGGTGTACGACGGTGACGCACCACTGACGACGTTCAACCCGCTGTTCGACGAGACCCCCGCCCATCTCGTCGACGCGTTCGTCACCGAGCGCGGCGAACTCGACCCCGACGAGGTCGACGCCGTGGCCGACGAACTGTCGGCACTCGCCGACTGGCGTGATTGACAGGCGACTCGGCGACACACGACGGCTCGTCGCACACCCGCCTCGACCGTCGTGGGCTGTAGTTCAGGTGATGTCGGTGCTGGTCGCCTTCTCGTACTTCAACCGTCGGCCGGAGTCGCAAGTGAGAAACCGTCGGTCGGCGTAGTCCCGACCGGGCGGCGGTGACGAGGGTTACCCCCACCGAGCCCCGTGTGACGAGGCACTCAACCCGAGCCGCCCCATTCTGGAACTACCACCCCAGCGACCGCCGTCGCTCGTCGGCGAGGGCGACGAACGCGGCGGTCCACTCGGGGCAGTCGGGGTGTGTCTCCACGTCCGCGGGTGCGAGCCAGTGGGTCGCGGCGACTTCTTCGGGGGCAGCGACGGTCGGCTCGCCCTCGCCGTGGCGAGCGAGGAACACGACGTTCAGGCAGTCGGTGCCGGTGTCGGTGGTGAACGCGTTGCTCTGGACGTATTCGAGGTCGCTGACGCGCACGTCGACCTCCTCGCGGACCTCGCGGCGGACGGTGTCCTCGAACGCCTCGGTGCCCTGTGCGGTGTCCTCGACCCTGCCACCGACGAGCGCGAGCTGGCCGCTCGCGTGTGCTTCGTCGGCTGCACGCTCGACGAGGAGGTACTCGCCGCCCCGGTAGATGGCTGCTTCGACGTTGACGACGTAGCGTGGACCGTCTGTCATCGTGACCGGGTTTTCGACGGAGCGAGTTAGCCCCGTCGGCCGTCAGAAGTACTGGAACAGTTCGTCGTGGTTCTGCGCGTGGAGGTGGTCGCGGAGGGCCTCGTTGAGTGCACTGATACGGCCCTGCTTCGCGGTGATGGGGGCGACGACGTCCTGCCACTGCTGCCACGGCGGGTAGAGACCCAGCCGGTCACAGAGGTCGTCGAGGCGCTCGTCGCGGTCGTCGACCTTGTCCATCTTGTTGACGGCGACGACCGTGGGGACGCCGAGTTCGCGCAGGAAGTGGAACATCTCGACGTCGTAGGGGATCTCGTCCTCGCCGGAGTGGCGGTCGATGATGTCGACGGCGCTCTTGCCGTCGACGACGAGGACCGCGGCGAGGAAGTTGTCGGCGTACTCCTCGAGGTAGGCGACGATGTCGTCCTTGATGGCCTCGCGGCGGTCGGCTTCGACGCCGGACATGAAGCCGAAGCCGGGGAGGTCCGTGACGACGAAGTCGTGGCTGGACCAGTCGTAGTGGTTCGGCTCGCGGGTGACGCCGGGTTTGCCGCCGGTGTCGAAGGAGTGGCCGGTAATCTCGCGCATCAGCGTCGACTTGCCGACGTTTGACCGCCCGACGAAGACGACCTCGTGGGCACAGTTCGGACGGTTCTCGAACATGGTCGTCCGTACCGGCCCGACGGGGAAAAGGATGTCTCGTTGGGTCCGCGTTCCCGAAGAGTGACGTGTGACGAGTTCGACAGCCGGCACATGGCCTCCGCCGTCGACCACGTCGTTGCGCTCGGTTTCGGGTTCCTCGATGGGCTCTCGTTCGCCCTGGCCTTCGCCGTGCTCACGCTGCTCTCGCTCGGAATCGTCCCGTGGTCGGTGCGGGTGGTGCTGGTCGTCGTTGGAGTCGGGTGCGTCGTCGGCGTCCCGGTCACGGTGTACAGCACACACCGGTTCCACCGGGACGGACAGGCGTTCCCGGCCGTCCGCGGGCTGTTCCGGTTCTGGAAACGTCACGTGCCGTGGTGGGTCTGAACACTCCCGGGCTTTATCACGGAGCACGCGGCCAACGACGGCGTGCCCCTCCGAGCCGCCACCGGACCCTGAGCGGGTGTGCGACGCATCGTCCGGTGGACAGTAGCGCGTCGCCTGTTCGCCACTCCACCAGTCGGGCGTTCCAGCCGCAGGCATCGCCCGACCCACGGGCTTTTTCTGCTCGTTCTGCGTCGGGAGTTACGTGCGACTCGTCCAGGTCATGATTCCGGCCGGGAAGCGCCGGGCCGTCCTCGACGCGCTCGACGACGCGGGTGTCGAGTACGCACTGACGGACGAGATGAGCGGCCAGGAGTACACCGCCGTCGTCTCGTTCCCGCTCCCGACGGAGGCGGTGGAGCCGATCCTCGAACGCCTCCGCGAAGCCGGTATCGAACGGGAGTCCTACACGGTCGTCCTCGACGCGCAGACGGTCGTCTCGAAGAAGTTCGAGCGCCTCAGCGAGGAGTACGCCGAGGACGAGGAGACGGGCGGCCGTATCTCCCGCGAGGAGCTGAAGACGGAGGCCGACCAGATGGCACCGGAGTTCTCAACCTACGTGCTGTTGACGGTCATCAGTGCCGTCATCGCGACGGCTGGCGTGCTGCTCGACTCGGCGGCCGTCGTCGTCGGGTCGATGGTCATCGCGCCGCTCATCGGACCGGCGATGGCCGCGAGCGTCGGAACCGTCCTCGACGACCGCGGCATGTTCGTTCGGGGCGCGCGCCTCCAGCTGCTCGGCGTCCTCGTCGCCATCCTCGCGGCGGCCGGGTTCGCGGTGTTGCTCAAGGAAGCTCGCCTCATCCCGCCGATGGACGTAACCACCATCGGGCAGGTCCGCGAGCGACTGCTCCCGGATTTCCTCTCGCTCGCCGTCGCAATCGGAGCTGGCGTCGCCGGTGCGACCTCGCTCCGGACGGGCGTCTCCGCGTCGCTCGTCGGCGTCATGATCGCCGTGGCGCTCATCCCGCCGACGGCCGTCATCGGCATCGGCATCGCCTACGGGCTCCCCCTCGTGGTGCTCGGCGCGAGCGTGCTGGTGCTCCTCAACGTCCTCTCCATCAACCTCGCGGGGACAGCGACGCTCTGGTACGCGGGGTACCGCCCCAGACAGTGGTTCCGGACCGACGAGGCTCGGTCGGTGACGCTCCAGCGCATCGGGGTACTCGTCGCCTCTATCGCCGTGCTCTCGGTGTTCCTCGGCGGTGTGACCTACATATCCTACACGACGGCGACCATCGAGGACGACATGGTAGCCGGCGTTCAGGACACCGTCGACGAGTACCCGGAGGCGACGCTGGTCGACATCGAACTCGTCCACGATGACAACGTCTACGAGCGGGCGTTCGACCCCCGACCGGAGCGCGTCGTCGTCACGGTGGCGCGACCGCCCGGTGAGTCGTATCCGCTACTGCCTGAACGGATCGCGAGTGTGCTTCGGAACGGCGACGGACTGGTCGTCGAGGTCCGGTACATCGACTCCGTGACGGTATCGGAGCAGGGCAGCACCGCGCAATCGGGGGCGGCTCCGGAGCCGCGCCGCTCGTCGTCGGGCGCGCCGTGGGCGCAGAACTCGGTTCTCGCGGAGCCGGCCTAGTTCGACTTCTCGAAGGGCAGTTCGAGCTCGTAGCCGATGGCCTCGACGGCGGCGTCGAGGACACCGTCGACGTTCTCGTCCTCGGTGATGCTCATGTACAGGTCGGCGTCGACGTCCCGGGAGCGGTCACTCTTGTTGCAGACGGTGAGCAGCGGGACGTCCTCGAAGTCGTCGGCGACGGCGTCGCGGAGCGCCAGCTGTGCGTCGAGCGGGTAGCCGCAGTCACCGCTGGCGTCGACCATGAACAGGAGGCAGTCGCCGAGGTGGGTCAGCGCGGAGATGGCCTGCTGTTCGATGTCGTTGCGCTCGTCGGCGGGCCGGTCGAGGAGGCCGGGCGTGTCGACGACCTGGTAGCGGACGCGGTCCCGTTCGAAGTGGCCGACGCCGATCCCCTTCGTCGTGAACGGGTAGGAGGCGGTCTCGCCGCGGGCGCGGGTGACCGTGTTGACGAACGAGGACTTGCCGACGTTCGGGTAGCCGGCGACGACGATGGTCGGCGCGTCGGGGTCGATGTCGGGCAGCGTCTTCAGCTCGTCCCGTGCTTCGCCGATGCGGAGCAGGTCGTCCTCGACCTCTTCGACCACGTCGGCGAGGCGGGCGAACGCCTGCTTGCGGAGTTTGCGGGCGGTGTCGACGTCGTTGCGCCGCATCCGGCCCTCGTACTCCGAGCGGATCTCGGCTGTC
This sequence comes from Haloarchaeobius litoreus, assembly GCF_024495425.1. Classification (NCBI taxonomy): domain Archaea; kingdom Methanobacteriati; phylum Methanobacteriota; class Halobacteria; order Halobacteriales; family Halorubellaceae; genus Haloarchaeobius; species Haloarchaeobius litoreus. The sequence continues at coordinate 110,160 of NZ_JANHJR010000002.1, forward strand.
TTGCGTGACGCCCAGCTCACCTCGCTGAGCGACTGTCGCAGTTCGTCGACGTCGACGATGGCGTCGGCGAGTTCGTAGTAGAACGGGTCGACCGTGTCGAAGTCGGGCCAGGCCGTGACGACGTTCTCCATGTTGTCGGAGAGGATGTTCGACGCCGTCTGGAGCATCGAGCTCTGGGCCTCGTGGCCGGACTTGGCTCGCCCCGAGCGGGCCGCCCGCGAGAACGCCTTGTCGATGAGTTCCTCCGACCGGGGGGTCGTCGGAAGGCTCTCGAAAATCATGGTCATACGTTGTCTGCGCGGACGTATAAGGCGTTCCTTGTGGGTTCGTGCGCCGAGACGTGGTGTACGGTGGCGGTCCGCCGTGGGGTGCGGTGCTACACCGCGGCCAGCCACTCCTCGGGGCACCACGCCCAGACGTTCGTCCCGTCGTCGAAGTGGACGCCCCACCAGGTGTAGCCGTCCTCGTCGACCGGCCCGTTGACGACGTTGCCACCGGTGTACGCGGGCATCACCTGGACCTTCGGGGCGTCGAGCCCCGGCTGTTCGCGGACCCACACGTCGGCGGTCGTCTGGACGGGTTGCTCGTCGGAGAACGTGGCACCTCCCCCGGCAGCGAGGTACGCCTCGACGGACCAGCCCCACACGTCGGCGTCGAGCCAGTGCAGCCCCCACCAGGTGTAGCCGTCGGACTCGACGGGACCGTTGACGACCTCGGCGGTGGTGTCGGCGGGGAACGTGTCGACGAGCGTCGCGCTCGTGTCGGGCTGCTCGCGCGTGTTCAGGTCGGTGGTGTTGTGGACGATGTCGCCATCGGCGAAGGTGGGGTCGCTCCCGCCGCCCCCGCCGCCGCTGCCGTCGTTCACGAGCGACATGAAGTAGTCCCAGTCCCACGTGTCGCCGGGGTCGACCTTCCCGCCGGTGACCTGTGAGCAGTCGTACGGCGAGGGGATCTGCTCGTGGCCGATGACGCCGCCCTGGCCGTCGTACGCCGAGCAGGGCGCGATGTCGTAGGTCGGGTGCTGCATCGGCACGTCGTACGTCTCGCAGACGTACCGGACCACGTCGGCTGTCTGCTGGTAGATGTTGTCGTTGAAGTCGGTCGAGTTCGCGTAGCCCTCCATCTCGATGGAGACGCCGGTGTCGTTGTAGGGCCCGTTGCCCTGCGTCCACGCCACGTCCTCGAGCTGGACCATCTTCGTGGTCTGGTCGGCCTGGTTGCCGACGACGTAGTGCGAGGAGACGTTCGAGTCGGGGTTCTGGAACCAGCTGATACAGCCCTCGTAGCTCCCCTCGATGGTGTGCAGCACCACCCAGCGGATGTCCGAGGCGCTCCGGCTCGCGTTGGTGTAGTTGCTCGAATCCGCGGGCTGCCAGTCGTCGGTCGGGTCGGCTGCCGTCGCGGTCGTCGCCGCCATGCCCGAGAGCGCGAGCGCGCCCAGCGACGCACCCGTGGCCCGCAGGAACTGCCGTCTGTTACCTGTCATGACACGCTACTGCATGCCAGGGGAGGGGGCAAGAAGCTTTTTGAACACTCCGTACGTTCACGAAAGTTTCTTTTGGTTATTGTTTATGGTGTTTGTAGTTTCACCGCCGCTCCGCCAGCTCCGCCCGCAGCTCGTCGATGTCAACGTCCTTCATCGAGAGCAGGACGAGCAGGTGGTAGACGATGTCCGCGCTCTCGTGGACGAGCTCCTCGTGGTCGTCGTCCTTCGCCGCGAGCACCAGCTCCGTGGTCTCCTCGCCGAGCTTCTCCAGCACCGCGTTCTCGCCCTTCTCGTGGGTGAACAGGCTGGTCGTGTAGGAGCCCTCGGGGAGGTTTGCCTTGCGGTCCTCGACGACGGCGAACAGCTCGTCGAGCACGTCGGCCGTCGACTCGTCGGTGGACTGGCTGGCAGGCCCGGTCGGTTCGCCGCTCATGCGTACTCCGTCACCTCGCGGATGTCGTCCAGTTCGGCGAACTCCCCGGCGTCGCGGCGGCTGTCCTCGAACACCGCCGTCGAGATCTCGATGGGAGCGTTCGTGCGGGCGGCGAGCGCGAGCGAGTCGCTCGGCCGGGCGTCGACGACGACGTCGTCCCGCGGGGTGGCCACGTGGAGGTCCGCGATGTAGGTGCCGTCCTCGACCGCGCTGACGACGACCTGCGTGACCCGCCCGCCCAGCTCCTCCACCACGTCGAGCAGGAGGTCGTGGGTCAGCGGCCGGCCGATGTCCTCGGCGTCGAGGCCACGGGCGATGGCCATGGCCTCCTCGAAGCCGATGAAGATGGGGACCACGTCCTCGGCGTCCTCGACGCTCAGGACGACCACGGGGACGGGTCCGTCGCGGGTTCCCGCGACGCGGACCGCGTCGATGGCTGCGTTCATGGCCGGACGGAGGGGACCGAGGTAGAAAAGTCCCCGCTCTCACCGGGCCAGCGGGTCGGCCTCGTCCGCGGCGAAGAAGGCGAGCCGGTGGACGCGCACGTCGGGCGTCAGCTCGGGGTGGAACGAGGTCGCCACGACGGGCCCGTCGCGCACCGCGACCGGGCGCTCGTCCCACGTCGCCAGCACCTCGACGTCGTCGCCCACCTCGTCGATGACCGGCGCGCGGATGAAGACGGCCGGGAACGGCTCGTCGAGGCCCGCGACGTCGAGCGGTGCCTCGAAACTGTCCTTCTGTCGGCCGAACGCGTTGCGGTCGACGCTCGCATCGACGAGGCCGAGCGTCTCGACGCGGTCGTCCTTCGCGTCGCGCGAGGTGACGATGAGCCCGGCACACGTCGCGAGCATCGGCTTGTCGGCCTCGACGTGGGCGACGATCTCGGGCGCGATACCCTCCTCGTGGAGCAGCCGGGAGATGGTGGTCGACTCGCCGCCCGGCACGAGCAGCAGGTCGCAGTCGGGGACGACGCCCGCATCGCGTATCTCGCGTACCTCGACCTCCTCGCCGTGGGCACGGCCCGCCCGACGGATGGCGTCGGCGTGCTCGGAGACGTCGCCCTGGACGGCGACGACGCCAGCGACTAGTGTCATATCCCGACCTAGCGAGTGCCGAAGGAAAAGCCTCGCGAGTCCGCGATGCTGCCGGTGTCGTGGACGGGGACGTGCCCGAACCTACAGCGCGACGCGCAGCACCATCACGAGTGCGCCGAAGAAGACACCGAACGCGACGACCGTCTTGGGGTCGATCTGGATGGCGTTGCGGTCCTCGGCGTCGAAGTAGCGGACGAGTCCGGCACTGGACATCAGCCCGCCGGAGTTCTCTCCCTTGCTCATACCGGCCTCTCGTCACTGCGACGGTCTAAACCTTTCGACACCGCGTTCGGGTCGCTCCCGCGGTCGTGTACGCTCCTCGCCTAACCAAACCCTTATGCGCGCAGCGAGGGAACAGTCGGCCGATTATGGCAGTCACGCTCAAGGACTTCTACGCCGACTGGTGTGGCCCCTGCAAGACGCAGGACCCCATCCTCGACGAGCTCGAGGAGGACTGGACCGACCGGTTCGAGGTCGAGAAGATCAACGTCGACGAGGAGCAGGACGTGGCGAACGAGTACCAGGTCCGCTCGCTCCCGACGCTCATCGTCGAGAACGACGACGGCGTCGTCGAGCGCTTCGTCGGGGTCACCCAGCGCGAGGACCTCGAGGACGCTCTCGAGAAGGCCGGCGCGTAGACACGCCGACGCGTAGACACGTCGACGGTGGCGGCCGGGGCAGCCGCCTGCAGTACCGAGTTCCGCGAGCAACAGCAGTCGTTCGTCGCCCGTTACTCGAACGTCACGCCGACGTCGTGCATCCCGTCGTTGTAGCGCGCGATGTTGATGACCAGCGGCGTCACGCTCTCGACCTCCGCCGCGTTGGCGAGCGGGCCGGCGTCGAGCGAACGTAGTCCCTCGATCTCATCGGCGAGCCGGCGTACGATGTCCTTCGCGTCCGTGTCGTTCCCGACGACCAGCGTGTCGAGGTGGAGCTCCACGTCGAGGTTGGCGAGCCGGTCCGCCGAGAGGTTGTGGAACGCGCCGACGACCGACACGTCGTCCGGGGCCGCCTCGGCGGCGATGGCGGTGACGCTGCCCGCGCCGGGCCGGTGGTAGTGCATCCCGTCCTCGTCGCCTTTCATCCCCACCGCCGGTGAGACGAGGATGGTGTCCTCGTCCAGCTTCCCCGCCACCGAATCGACCGTGTCGCCGACGTGGTACGGCGGGACGGCGAGCACGACCACGTCCGCGCGGTCGGCCGCCATCTCGTTGACGAAGCCCTTCACCGTCCGGTCGACGCCGCGGCTGTCCAGCTCCGTCTCGTACGACTCGGCCGCCGTACGCGCCTTCTCGGCGTCGCGCGAGCCGATCAGTACCTCGTGGTCCGTGTCGTAGGCCCAGCGGAGCGCGAGCCCCTGGCCGATGTCGCCCGTGCCACCGAGCAGTGCGATTCGCATACGCGTGTCGTGGACCCGGACCGTGAATAAGGGTTCGGAGTCGGCAGTCACGAGGTGGGTCTACTGCGTGGGCTGGCTGCGGTTCCGGTGTTGGTCGTCGCGGTGTTGCGCACCGTGCAAACGTCTCCGTTGACGAGAGCAACGGGTGGGGGAACAGTCGGGAAGCCCCGACCGGCTCGATGGCTGCACTCGCTGCGCTCCCGATGTCCTCGCGCGGAATGGCTCGCGGCCTTCGGCAGACGAGCCAGCCGCGCGCCGGCGGTGGCGGGTTACAGTAATTGTGAACGCTGATTGACTCGGAGCTCGCGGTACGCTCGCCAGCGCGCTGTGCTGGAGCACGGGAACCGTCGCGAGCAGTCCGGAAACAGCGTCCAGCGACGGAAACAGCGTCCAGCGACCTACTCGTCCCGTGCGGGCGTCTCGTTGTACTCGCCGGCCCGCCAGAGGAAGGTGAAGAACGCGAGGAAGTAGCCGAGGGCGGCACCGGTCCAGCCCGCGAAGCTCGGTATCGCACCTTCGAGGGCGGTTGCGGCGGCGAGCGCGCCGATGACGGCGGCGAGTTCGACGAAGACGAGGTCGCCGAACTTCCCGGCCCAGGAGCGCTCTTCGAGGTAGCCGTCGGTGTCGAACGTGCCCGCGACGAGGGCGAAGACGGCGATGCCGACGGGTGTCGAGAACGCGATTCCGAGGGCGGTGCGCTGGGCGTCGGACATGCCGGCGATGGGGGTCGACTGGAACGTGCCGGCGACGAAGCTCCCGACGACGAGGAAGACGAGGACGGCGGCGATGCGCTTGACGTTCATGGGCTGGCTACCGTCCCCGAGCACGAAAGGCGGTTCGACTCCGGGCGACGTTCGGACCGACGTGACGGTCGGTCGTGGCGACAGCGTTGTTCACGCCGCGGTGACGGTGATGGCCGCGATGCGGACCTCCTGACCGTCCGCCACGTAGAACACGGTGACGACCTCGCCGGAGTCGACGCCCACGAGGCTGACCGAGTCGCCCGGCGCGACGGGGTCGTCCGGGCCGGTGTCGAACCGGAGGTCACCCCACGTCGCCCGGTCGCCGTCGACCGCGACGACGAGGCGTCCGGCCGGGACCGATTCACCGCCGGCGTGGCTGAGTGTCGCGGGGCCATCGGGCTGGACCGAGAGGTCGAACGCGACGTCCGGTGCCTCGACCGGTTCTTCCGGGCTCTGCGTGAGGGCCCAGGCGACGCCGGCGATGCTCGCGCCGACCATGAGGACGACGACGCCGACGACCACCAGCCGTCGTCGCGGGTTCTCCGTCTCCGGGGCCCGGGGGTCGGTCGCCGGCGAGCGCACGTCGGCTGACTGCTCGTTGTCCGTGGTGTCCTGGGTCGGCCCGCCGTCGCGGGTGCCGTCGTCGGACGGCGGACCCCCGTCACCATCGCTCATAACCGACCCCTCGCTCGCCTCGGTTAAAGGCGGTGTGGCCGGCGGCGAGCGCACAGCACGACTTCGATTGGGCGGTCGCTATGGACCGGACCGCCGAGAACGAGTGCAGCGAAAGAGTGTTACTCCGCGCAGCAGGGCTCGGCTTCGTTGCAGTCGGCCTCGCCGCCGTCGGCTGCCACTTTCTCCTCCTCGATCTCGTAGAGACTCTGTCGAGCATCGGCAAAGTAGACGTCCTGATTGACGAGATCGATCTCCTGTAGCCGTTCCAGTGCGTACCTGACCGTCCGGGCCGAGAGCATCGACTCCTGGACGATCTGCTTCTGCGTGAGCGGGCCGTCGTATTCGAGCACCTTGTACACGAGCTTGGCGCTGGGCGGTAGCTCCTCGAGTTCCTCCCCGGTTGTGCTCATCGTTACGAATCGAAAACCGCCACGACCTTAAACTTCACCCCAACGAGCCTACTGGACACCTGCCAGGACGGGAGACAAGCGAACGCCTTTTTACCGGCGCTCACACACCCACGAACATGGCTACCGACACGGCTGGCTCCGACACGGCGGACTCGGAGGACCAGCACTTTCATACGGTCACGCGGACGGCCCTCTCGGCGGGGGTCGGCGTCGCGGCGGCCTTCCTCTCGGCGTCGCTCAGCGCTGGGGCCGAGACGGCGACGATCGCGGCACAGAACCAGACGGCACAGCTCGTCGTCATCGTCGCCATCGCGGTCCAGCCGCTCCTCCAGCGGCTGCTCGGCGTCTACAAGGACGACTTCGGGGCGAAGGACTTCCTGTTCATCGCGTTCATGACCTTCTCCTTCTGGTTCGTGACGTGGGGAATCATGCTCACCGCGCAGCACACGGGGTGACCGATGGCGGACGATAGCATCGCGGTGGTCGACCTGGAACGGTGCCAGCCCGACCGCTGCAACTACGAGTGCAAGAACTTCTGCCCGCCGAACCGCACCGGGAAGGAGTGCATCACCCTCCGCGGCGAGGAGGCCATGGAGGGGAAGCCCGACCAGGTGCGCATCTCCGAGGAGATCTGTCTGGGCGAGACCTGCGGTATCTGCGTCGAGAAGTGCCCGTTCGACGCCATCGAGATCATCAACCTGCCCCAGGAGCTCGACGACGAGCCGGCACACCGCTACGGCGAGAACGCGTTCTCGCTGTACGGACTGCCCGCCCCGGACGAGGGTCGCGTGACGGGTATCCTCGGCCCGAACGGTATCGGGAAGACGACCGCGGTCCGCATCCTCGCCGGGGAGCTCACGCCCAACCTCGGGAACTACGGCACCGAGCCCGACTGGGACGACGTGCTCGACCGCTACCGCGGCACCGAACTGCAGGCGTTCCTGCGCGAGCTCCGCGATGGCGACGTGAGCGTCGCCCGCAAGCCGCAGTACGTGGACCAGATCCCGAACCAGTTCGACGGCACCACGCGCGAGCTGCTCGCCTCGACCGACGAGCGCGGCGACCTCGACGCCATCATCGACCGCCTGAGCATCCGGCCGGTGATGGACCAGCACATCGGCGACCTCTCCGGCGGCGAGCTCCAGCGCGTCGCGCTGGCCGCGACGCTGGCCCGGGACGCGGACTTCTACTTCCTCGACGAGATCACGCCGTACCTCGACATCGGCCAGCGCGTCACCGCCGCGCGGCTCATCCGCGACCTCGCGGCCGACGGCGACCGGTCGATGCTCGTCGTCGAGCACGACCTGGCCATCCTCGACCTGCTCGCGGACAACCTCCACGTCGCCTACGGTGAGCCCGGCGCGTACGGTGTCGTCACGGACCCGAAATCCGTCAGGAACGGCATCAACGAGTACCTGAAGGGCTACCTCGACAACGAGAACATGCGCATCCGGCCGAACGCCATCCAGTTCGAGGAGCACGCTCCGCGCACCGTCGCGAAGGGCGACGTGCTCGTCGAGTACCCCGACCTCGAGATGAGCTACGGCGAGGGCGAGTTCTCGCTCACCGTCGACGGCGGCACCGTCCACGAGAACGAGGTGCTCGGCATCGTCGGCCCGAACGGCATCGGGAAGTCCACGCTCGCGAAGCTGCTCAACGGCAGCCTCGAACCGGACGAGGGCGAGCTCGACTTCCGGCTCGACATCTCCTACAAGCCACAGTACGTCGAGATCGACCAGCCGATGCGCGTCGACGTGTTCCTCCAGTCCATCACCGACCAGTTCGGCTCCTCGTACTGGAACACGGAGATCGCCCAGCCCCTCCAGCTCGAACGCATCATGGAGCAGAACCTGGAGGACCTCTCCGGCGGCGAGCGCCAGCGCGTCGCTATCGCGGCGTGTCTCTCCGAGGACGCCGACCTCTACCTGCTCGACGAGCCCTCCGCGCACCTCGACGTCGAGCAGCGCGTCCAGGCGACCAGCGCCATCCGGCGCTACGCCGAGAGCCAGGACGCGACCGTCATGGTCATCGACCACGACATCTACATGATCGACCTGCTCGCCGACCGGCTGATGGTGTTCGACGGCGAGCCCGCCGAGCACGGCCACGCCGGCCGTCCCCAGGCGATGCGCTCGGGGATGAACGAGTTCCTCGCGAACCTCGACGTGACGTTCCGACGGGACGAGCGCACGAAGCGGCCCCGGGTCAACAAGCCCGGCTCGCAGCTCGACAAGCAGCAGAAGGACGAGGGCGAGTACTACTACTCGGCCTGAGCCGGGACCGGTTCGCCGCCCCCGTCCCGGCCGTCGGGCCTCGATCAGTCGTCGGCGGCCTCGACGGGCGTGTTGAGGCTCACCTCGACGTCCTGTGCGAGCGAGACGAGCGTGTAGACCGGGGCCCGCCGCGCCCACTCGTCGACCATGTCCGGGTCGAGGTCCGGTCCCTCGATCTCGACCTCCGCCGTCAGGTTCTGGAACACCGAGTCGGCCTCGGCGACCTCCGCGAGACTGAACAGGACCGCGGGGTCGAAGTCGGTCCGGACGTCCGTTCTGAGGTGGTCGATCTCGACGCCGTTGGCGGCGGCGTTGATGCTGATACCGACGTTGATGCAGGCGGCCAGCGCCGACAGCGCCGCCTCGACCGGCTCGATCCGGTCGGTCGCCCCGACCCACCCGCCTGCGTCGAGCACCTCCTTCCAGCCGCCGTACGGGACGGTGTACTCACGGGTCTCGCGGGCGATGGTGTCGCCGCCGAGCTCGTACGAGTCGATCTTCGCCAGGCTGTGGGCCGCGGTCCCCTCGTAGGTCGCCGACGCGCCGAGTCCGAGCTGGACCGCCTCGGGCTCGGTGGCCGCGTGTTCGGCGAATTCGCCGAGTGTCTCCAGGTCTATTCCGTGTGCGATCGTCTGGTCGTCGGTCATGTGGTGTCGCCTCCCGGCGAACGGAGATACGGGATTCGAGCCGTTGTAGTTATCTCGTGCGATTTCGGCGGTAGGTTGCACTCCTGCAGTCGCTGCGACCGTACCACTCTCTGCCGACGGGTCGGGGACTGACCGGGTGGCAGGTCCACCGTCCGCCGGCATCACCCGGGGAGCGGTGCGGGTTCGAACGGCCGGGCGTCGGCGCTGTGGCGCTCGTAGACCTCCCGGGCCCACTCGCGGACGGCCGGGTGTGCGGTGTCAATCAGCGCCTGTACCGTTCCGCTCTCCCGTTCGTAACAGCTGATGGCGACGCGGTCGTCGAGCAGGGTGGTGCCGTACGGTGGGAGCTCGTCGTGTTCGAGGACGGAGAAGTTCTCCCGCTCCAGCAGCTCGGTGCTGCGCTCCGGATACGTCGAGTAGAAGTACGTGTGGCAGTTCAGTCGGTCGATGATCGTCACGTCCAGCCCGTCGTCGACCAGTCGACAGAGCAGGTCGAAACAGGGCTCCATCAGCGCGACCTCGGGGCGGATACAGCGGAGCGTGTCCGTCGCCCCGAGGAGGGACTCGAACCGGTTCACGGGCTGGTACGGACAGTCGGGGCCGGCGACGGTCACGGTCAGCTCGGACCAGCTCTCGACCGGGAGCGCGGTGACCTCGTCGGGCAGCCAGTGCCAGACGTCCCGCAGCTTCCGTTCCGTCCCGAGCCTGTCGAGCAGTTCATCGACGCCCTCGGCGACCGCCTCGCCCAGCCGCGTCGCCACGTACTTGTAGCCGTCCTTGCGGACCCAGAGCCGGTCCTCGAACTCCCCCATCGTCCGTCGTATGGTGGACGAGGACACGTTCACCAGCTCACAGAGCTCGGAGCGGCTGCGGGGCCGTTCGGTCAACAGGACGAGTGTGGGGATTCGGTGCGGCGACCGTGCGAGGTAGGCGACGTCCCCGACCGACCCGTCGTCACTGCCGTGTGGAATGGTACCTCTTTCCATACTTCGGGTACGTCGAGCGCGTCAAAAACTGTTGGGTAGCCGTGTGGGGAGTCGGGTGTGGACGTGTGTCGCTGTCCGGTCACCGCCGAACGGGACGTGGTTGCACCCTCGCTCCCTCAAAACACTTACCGAACGAGACTGACGGGTCGACCATGCGACGCCGCGCCCTCCTCGCAGCGACCGCGACCGCGCTCGGAAGCGCCACCGTCGCCGGCTGTCTCGGCGACGGCGCGACCGACGGCGACGGGACGACTACCCACACCGACGCTGTCCCCGAGAACTGCTCCGAGACGCCCGACATCGACGGACTGCCGGCACGCCCGGAGAGCCTGACCGAGTCGAGCGTCGTCGACTACGTCCGCGAGTTCGAGGAAGTGTACGTGGTGGCGACGGACGACGGCTATGCCGGTATCCGATCCATCACCGTCAGCGAGGTCACGGCGGTGGAGGACGGCTACGAGGTCGACATGGCAGTCGACGGGGTCGAACCGACCCGGACCGGGACGGCGACCGAGCAGCCCGTCGACGCGACCGTGCACCGGGCCACCTACCGCCTCCGGGGGCGCACGCTGGTCCGGGAACTTCGGGGGCACCCAGCCAACCGGCTCATCTGGACGGACTGCTGGACGGTCTCGAGCAGGTGACCCCGGTGCCGCAGGTCACCACGGTTGCCGCTTGTCCGTCGCGTCGACCGTCAGCTCGCGGAGCTCCACGTGGTCCGGCCGGGAGACGGCGAACACGATGGCGTCCGCAACGTCGTCGGGGTCGAGCGCACGGCCATCCCACTCCGCCCAGTCGTGCATCTCGGTCACGACCGGCCCCGGCATGACGGTGGTGACACGGACGTCCTCCTCGCGCATCTCCTTGCGGAGCGAGTCGTGGAAGCCGTTGACGCCGCACTTCGACGCCGTGTACGCGCTGCCCCGTTCGGCGGGATACTCGGCGTTCATCGACGAGACGCAGACGACGTGCCCGCCCCCGTCGAGCACGGCCGGGAGCGCGGCGTGGACCGTGTTCATCGTGCCGAGGAGGTTCACCGCGACCTGTCGTCGGAGGTCGGCTCCGTCGGCCTCGGCGACCGGGTCGAACGTGGCCACCCCGGCGTTGTTCACCAGCACGTCGATGCGCCCGAACCGCTCGCGCGTCGCCGCGACCATCGCGTCGACGGCGTCGGGGTCGGTCACGTCCGTCGGCGCGACCAGCGTCTCGCCATCGATGTCGTCGGCGAGTGTCGCCAGTCGCTCCGCCCGGCGCGCGACGAGCACGACCGCGGACCCCTCGCGTGCCAGCGCACGGGCCGTCGCCTCGCCGATACCGGCGGACGCGCCGGTCACCACCGCGACGCTCTCTGTCAGTTCCATGACTGCGTTGTCGTCGGCTGACGAGTAAACGCCATCGACACGTGTTACCGATGACCACGGTCTGCCGCCGACGGGGTTTCGAAGCCCTTAACCCCCTCAGTGGGGAAGTTCGGGTAACTCGCTGGCGGACGGGCTCCAGCGGGCACCTGCGCACAACAGGTCATCGGAATGTGGTTCGCCGACGCGAACTGAACCGGACAACGCCCGTGGTGATACACACATGGCACGAAGCTTCTACTCCCACATCAAGGAAGCCTGGCGGGACCCGGACGACGGGAAGCTCGCCGAGCTGCAGTGGCAACGAAAACAGGACTGGCGACAGGAGGGCGCAATCGAGCGCGTCGAGCGCCCGACCCGGCTGGACAAGGCCCGCGAGCTGGGCTACAAGGCCAAGCAGGGCATCGTCGTCGCCCGCGTCTCGGTCCGCAAGGGGAACGCCCGCAAGCAGCGCCACAAGGCCGGTCGCCGGTCCAAGCGCCAGGGCGTCAACCGCATCGGTCGCCGGAAGAACATCCAGCGCATCGCCGAGGAGCGCTGCGCGCGCAAGTACCCGAACATGCGCGTGCTCAACTCCTACTGGGTCGGTGAGGACGGCTCCCAGAAGTGGCACGAAGTGATCATGGTCGACCCCGAGCACCCGGCCATCGAGAACGACGACGACCTCAGCTGGATCTGCGACGACAGCCACACGGGCCGCGCGTTCCGTGGCCTCACCAGCGCCGGCAAGCAGAACCGTGGCCTGACGTTCAAGGGCAAGGGTACCGAGCACACCCGTCCCTCGAACACCTCCGGTCGCGGCCGCGGCAAGTAACCACGCCGCCTTCTCTCTGTTCCGCACCGCGCCCAGCCGCGCGTCCGTCGAACGGTCGCGACGCGGTGGGGTCGAGGTCCTGCCGCAACCGGACGGTTCATCCCGGCCCGCGAGGGAGCATGAGCCGTGAACGGTATCGCCCTCGCGCTGTTCGCGGCGGTCCTCTTCGGCGGCTACATGTTCGGCGTGAAACGCTACTTCGCCGCGTACCCCGCTTCGGTCTACATGTTCGGCGTGTACGCCGCCGCTGTGGCTTGGTACCTCCCTGTTGCCGTGGCGACGACGGACGGCCCGCCGGTCCCGATGACGGTGACGGGACTGGTCGCGTCGCTCGCGGTGAGCGTCGGCGTCGTCGTCGCGCTGCTCGCGTTCTTCCGGGCGCTCTCGACGGGTGACGTGAGCTACGTCGCGCCTATCAGCAAGGTCGTCCCCGCGTTCGTCCTGCCCATCGAGGTGCTGTTCCTGCACGAGCGCCTCTCGATGGTGCAGATCACGGGTATCGTCGTCGTCACGCTCGGGCTCTACCTCGTGAACTACGAGCCCGGCACGCTGCTGGAGCCGCTCCGACGTGCGGTCCGTGCCCGGCCCGCCCAGCTCGCGCTCCTCAGCGCGGCGACATTCGGCGTCGTCGACGTGGGGAAACGGATCGTCCTGCAGGAACTGGGCGTCGACCCCGCCGCGTTCGTCGTCGTCATGCTCGTCACCACGTTCGTCTCCATCGCGCCGCTCGCGCTCCCGAAGCTGGACCGCGCGGCCATGGCCGCCGACTGGTGGAAGTTCGTCGCCTTCGGCGCGGTCGTCGCCGTCGGCCAGCACGTCATCTCCCTCGCGTTCACGACGCTCCCGGCCAGCGTCGCCTCGCCCATCGTCAACGCGCAGGCCGTCGTCGCGGTGCTGCTCGGCGGCGTCGTGCTGGAGGAGTCGAACTTCCGCGTCCGGCTGGCCGCCGCGAGCGTCGCCATCGCCGGTGTCGCCCTGATCACTCTCGGATAGGCAGCGCGGACCGACGCCGGCAGCACGAAAAAAGAACTCGCGAGACGAAACCGCGACTTACAGCTCGTCCTCGTCCGGGAAGTCGTCGTACTCCGTGATGTCGACGCCGTCCGCGGTGACCTCACAGAGGACGAGCCCGTTGCCGGAGCCGGTGTCGCGCTCTGCGGCGCTGTGGACGGCGCGGGCGGCGAGGCGGCGGGCCTCGTCCATCTCGATGTCCTCGTGCCACTCGCCCTCGAGCAGGCCGTAGGCGACCATCATCCCGGAGCCGGTGACGGTGTAGTCGTCCTTCATGACGCCGCCGGCGGGGTCGATGGAGAAGACGTGGCTGCCGTCGTCGTCGACGCCGCCCAGGATGGGGTTGATGGCGAAGAACGGGCCGCCGCGGGCGAAGTTGCCCGCGAGCGTGGCGAGCGCCTCGATGCTCATGTCCTCGCCGCGGCGGGTCTCGTAGAGGTTGACCTCGGCGCGGAGGGAGCTGATGAACGACTGTGCGCCGCCGACGCTGCCGACGAGCGTCATCGCGGCGGTCGGGTGGATCTCCTCGACCTTCACGACCTGCTTGTTCGAGACGAAGCGGCCGCCGAGGCTGGCACGGCGGTCGGTCGCGATGAGGACGCCCTCGTCGGTCGCGATGCCGATGGTGGTCGTCCCGGTCTTGTTGACGTTCTGTTCGTCGTCGGCCTGTTCTCGCCACTCGGAGGCGCCGAGTTCGGGTTCGTAGGGGTCGGTGTTGTCGAGCTTCATTCGTCGTCACCCTCCATGAGGAGGTCGAGTTCCGCGAGTCTGTTCTCTATCTCGTCCAGTTCGAGGGTCCGGTACTCACCGCTTTCGGTCTCTATCGTCGAGATGGCGAGTCCCTCCGGCGGGAAGCCGTCCTCCTCGCCGACGGCCAGTGCCTCGATGGCGAGGTCGATACCGCCCTGGAGCGTGAGCTCCGCGTCGTACTCCTTCTCCAGGTAGCCCTGGATCTCCTCGCGGTTGCCGCCGATGGCGATGGCCTTCCACTCGTACGGCGTGCCCGAGGGGTCGGTCTCGAAGAGGCGCGGCTCGCCGTCCTCGACACCGCCGACGAGCAGTGCAACGCCGAACGGGCGCGCGCCACCGGTCTGGGTGTACTGCTGGATGTGGTCTGTGACGGCCTTCGTCAGCGTCTCGACCCCGATGGTCTCGCCGTAGCGGAGCTGGTTGACCTGGGCCTGCCGGCGCGCCACGTCGATGAGCTGGCGGGCGTCGGCGACGTGGCCGGCACTCGCGATGCCGACGTGGTCGTCGATCTTGTGGAGCTTCTCGACGGAGTCGCGCTCCATCAGCGGCGAGCGGCTGCGACGCTCGGCCACGAGGACGACACCCTCCGGTGTTCGGATCCCGACGCTCGCGCTGCCGCGCTTGACGGCCTCGCGTGCGTACTCGACCTGATAGAGACGTCCGTCCGGCGAGAAGATAGTGATCCCCCGGTCGTACGCCTGCTGCTGGTTTTGACCTTGCATTGTCTGCGTTAACCTGAAGTTAGCGACGTGTTTTTAAGTACTTTTTTGTACTCCCCGGCGGCGGGATGGGGACTGCTGCGTGTCTTCACCGTGGTCTCCCAGCCCCATAACGACGTTGCACTCGGCAAGGGTGAGTGCGTCAGGAACTGGCCGACAGACGGCCACCCGAACAAGCATATGAGCAGCTGTTCATCTGTGAATATGGCTGCGACTGACCGGCTTGAGTGGCTCATCGCCGACGAGTGCGGGAGCTGCTGTGACGGCGACGTGGACGCCAGTGTCGCCGAACTGGAGGATGTTCGCGACCGGGCAGCGCTCGACCCGCTCGTGGACGTGAGCGACAGCGCGGTGAGCCACGCGCTCTCGACCCTGGCCGACGCGGGCCTCGTGGACCGCCGGAAGGAGGGTCGCTGGCGCTACTACCGGGCGACCGACCGGGCCAGGGCGCTGCTCGCGGCCGTGGACCCCGGCCACGCCGACGCGACCACCGAACCCGGAGGGACCGACGAATGACCACCCTCGGTTTCGTCTGCGTGCAGAACGCCGGTCGCAGTCAGATGGCGACCGCGTTCGCCGAGCGCGAGCGCGACCGTCGCGACCTCGACTGGGAGATCGTCACCGGCGGCACACTCCCCGCCGACCACGTCCACGAGGCGGTCGTCGACGCGATGGCCGACGTGGGCATCGACCTCTCCGACCGGACGCCGCGGGAGGTGCGCGACGACGAGCTCGAGTCCTGTGACGTGGTCGCGACGATGGGCTGCTCGACGCTCTCGCTCGACACCGGCGTCGACGTGCGAGACTGGGACCTCACCGACCCCGACGGCGAACCCCCGGAGGAGGTCGCCGCCATCCGCGACGAGGTCGAGCGCCGGGTCGTCGCGCTGTTCGACGAGCTCGAGGACCGCTGACGCGGCGGACCGACTCGCGGGCCCCGCCGAACGGTACGCCTTTCCACCCCCGGCCGGTAGTTCGGGACGATGACCGACCGCGGAAAGATCGACCGCTCGTTCTTCGACGAGGTGATCTACCCGAACCTCGGTGCCGACCGCGACGACGTGGCGCTCGGTCCCCGCCACGGCGTCGACTTCGGCGTCCTCGACGTGGGCGGCAAGGCGGTCGTCACCGCGACCGACCCCGTCTCCATCCTGCCGGACCTCGGCTGGGAGCGCGCCGCCCGCTTCGCCCTCGGCGTCGTCCTCGCGGACGTGGCCGTCTCCGGCATCCCGCCGAGCCACCTCGCCATCTCGTTCTCGCTCCCGCCCGCGATGACCGACGACGAGTTCGCGACCGTCTGGGAGACGATGGCCGGGGAACTCGAAGACCTCGGAACGACGGTGCTGACGGGCCACACGGCCAGGTACGCCGGCTGTGCGTTCCCGTGGGTCGGCGGCGCGACCGTCCTCGGCGTCGGCGACCACGAGGACGTGATCCGACCCGACGGCGCGCGCCCCGGCGACCACCTGCTCGTCACGCACGGGCCCGCGGTGGAGGCGACCGCGCTGTTCGCCGCGCTGTTCCCCGACCGAATCGACCTCCCCGACGACCTGCTCGCCCGGCAGGCCGAGCGCCTCCCGTCGACCGAGCACGTCCGCGATGCCCTCGTCGCCGCCGCGAGTGGACCCGTCACGGCGATGCACGACGCGACGGAGTGCGGGCTCCAGGGCGCGCTCGTCGAGCTCGCCGGCGGTGCGGGCGTCCGCATCGACGTGGCGTCGGCGGCGACCCCGGTGTCTGACGAGGCCGCCGCTCTCTGCGAGTACTTCGACATGGAGCCGTGGGCAGCGACGACCAGCGGGAGCCTCCTCGTCGCCGTGCGGCCCGATGGCGTCGACGCCGTGGTGGACGCGCTCGAATCCCGTGGGACGCCCGTCGCCGACGCCGGCCGAATCAGCGCGGGCGAGGGGGTCTACGTCGACGGCGAGCGCGTCCACCACCCCGACGAGGACCCCGCCTGGCGCGTCTGGGCCGAGCTTTCGGGCGCGGAGTGAGCGACCGCGGTGACGCCGCTCACCACCCGTTGCCGTCGAGGGGCAGCAGTATCCGGACGACGTTCCCGCGTGGCTCGTTCGTCTCGAACACCAGCTCGCCTCCGAGCGAGTCGATGCACCACTGCATCACCCAGAGGCCGAGCCCGGAGCCGTGGTACGTGTCGGTCTTCGTCTCCGACGCGTCGAGGACCTCGATCTCGACCTCGGGGATGGGCGGCCCGTCGTCGACGACCCGGATCTCGCCGCGGCCGCTCTCGGGGTCCTTGGTGACGCTCACCTCGACCGACGGCTGTTCGCGGTCGTTGTGCACGATGGCGTTCTCGATGGCGTGGCTGATCGCGTGGTTCAGCCCCTCGTCGGCCAGCACCCAGACCGCCGCCTGTTCGTCGAGCCGCACGGCCGCCTCGGGGTACTGCTGCTGTGCCGTCACGACCTGCTCGCGGACGAGCTCGTTCACCGAGGTCCGGGAGCGCCCCCTCGCGTTCGGGTCCGCGATCTCCTCGAACTCCTCGATGGAGTCGCTCAGCGACCCGATGTCCACGGCGATGTCGAGGATGGTCTCGATCTCCTCCTCCAGGCGCTCCTGCTCGACGGCGTCCTTGAGCTGCTCGGCGTAGCCCATGAGGACGGTGATGTCGTTCCGGAGGTTGTGACGGACGACGCGGTTGAGCAGCCGCAGCCGGCGCTCACGTGCCTTGTACTCCGTGATGTCCCTGACCTCCGCGAGCACGCAGTCGCCCCCGCCGATCGCGATTCCCGTGAGGTCGACCGACACCCAGCAGATCTCGCCGTCGCCTCGCTCGATCTGCCACTCGAACGACTGGGGGTCGCCGTCGGCCGCCGCCTGGATGCGACCCACGGCCGTCTCCTGGGTGAACTTCGTCGTCGGTGCGGTGAAGTCCTCCACCTGCATCGTCCGGAGCGTGGGGGCGTCGTACCCGAACAGTCGTTCCAGTCGCTCGTTCACGTCGAGAATCCTCCCGGTCGTGGCGTCGTGGAGCAGCACGCCAGTCGTCAGCGAACCGAACTCGTCGGGGAGTCTGGCCGACCGACTCATCGACGATGATGGTCGGCCCGTGGTCGTTCCCCTCCGCGGTCTCTGATAGCGAACCCCGCCATGCGACAGGGATGGTGGTTCGGGTACGAATAGTTACCGGCAATCAGGCGACCGTCACTCGGCCCCGTCGACCTCGATCCGCCCCAGCAGCTCGCGCTTCGACGCCGGGGCGATGGTGATGCCGGCCCGGTCGAGCTGCTCTTTCACCCGTCGGGCGTAGTTCGACCGGATGCGGAAGAGGCTGCGCCGACTCGGCGCGGTCACCCAGAACTCGGCCCGGAGGACGACCGCGTCGCCCGAGAACTCGTCGACGTACGCCGTCGGGCTCGGCCCCTCGACCACGCCGTCGACGTTGCGTGCGGCCTCCTGAAGCAGCGCCATCGCCTCGTCCACGTCGTCCTCGTAGGCGATACCGACGTGCTCGACGACCCGCGTGCGGTCGTAGCCGTGCGGCCGGGTGACCGCCTGGCTCGTGAGCTTCGTGTTCGGCAGCGTCACCAGCCCGCCGTCGGGCGTCTGGACCCGCGTCACCCGGAGCGTGATGGCGCGGACGGTGCCCTCGCCGTCCTCCCACTCGATGTAGTCGCCGACGTTGAACTCGGGGTCCAGCACGAGCACCATGCCGCTGACGAGCGACGCGATGACCGTCTGTCCAGCGACGCCGAGTGCGAGCGTCCCGGCGGCGACGACGAGCGCCGACGACTGCAGGAACGCGCCGTAGCCCGTGACGAGTGCGCCGACGAGGAACGCGACGACGACCACGAGCAGCCTGAAGTACCGCGAGATCGCCTCGTCGACGGTCGGGTTGTTTCGGTTGCGAGCCTGGACGATGCGGCCGATGGCCGGGTCGAGGACGTACCAGCCCAAGATGAAGACGAGGGCGAACCCCAGCACACCCCAGCCGAGTCGCACGACGTTCGGCCAGTCGTCCCCGAACTGTGAGGGCCAGAACTCAGGCGGCGTGGCCTGGAGCAGGAGCGACATCGCGTCCGAGAGCATGTTCGGCTCGACGTGAGTCAGCCACTAAAGTACAGGCGGCGATTCTGCTCACCTCGTGTCTGGTAGTCGTGGAACCCTCTGGAACCGAGACCAGGCGGCATCCTCCCTCAACCGTCGAATCCCCTGCAATCACGAACAGGCGGAAAGCCCCCGTTCGCTGACGCGCGTCGGCGGCGAAGGAGTTTACGATATACGTAAACTTCTGCCGGGAGCAACTGCAGGCCGGCGTACTGCTCGCCAGTCGCGCGCCGGTGGTGAACGATCCGACGAGGTCGTCGCCAGCGACACGGGCACCACTTAACACGGCGGGGGGCGAACCGCCGTCCATGCCAGTGGTGCTGCCGAGCGAGATCGTCGTCGAGCGGTTCCTGCCGACGGCGCGTGCGATGCTCGTCGACGACCTCGCGGACCGTGGGCTGACACAGCGGGAGATCGCCGGCCACCTGGGCGTCACGCAGGCCGCGGTCAGCAAGTACCGGAGCGGCGAGGTGGCCGTCGAGGAGCGCTTCAGCGAGGACGCCCGCATGGTCGCGACCGTCGAGCGGGTCGGCGAGGGACTCGCCGAGGGCGGGATGGACCACTACGAGGCGCTGTCGGAGCTGCTCGCTCTCGTCGAGGAGTTCGAGGACCGCGGCCCCATCTGTGCGGTCCACGAGGACGTGATGCCGGCGCTCCGCGGGATGGGCTGTGACCTCTGCGTCCGCGGGCCGGACAGCGACGTGCTCGACGAGCGCGCCGTCCTGGACAACGTGCGCGAGGCGGTGCGCCGGCTCGGCGGCGCGCCAGCGATCGTCGCCCACGTGCCGAACGTCGGGTCGAACGTCGCGATGGCGCTGCCCGACGCGGACGAGGTGGGCGACGTGGCGGCCATCCCGGGCCGGCTGCACGCCATCCAGGGCCAGCTGAACGTGCCCGGCAACCCGGAGTTCGGGGCGTCCCAGCACGTCGCCGGGCTGGTGCTCGCGGCGACCGCCGTCGACCCCGAGGTGCGCGGCGCGGTGAACCTGAAGACCTCCGACGCGCTGCTCGACGCGGCCCGCGATGCCGGTTACGAGCCGCTGGCGTTCGACGCGGGCTACGAGGACCGCCGGAGTCGACTCCGCGAGCGGTTCGCCGAGGACGGCGTCCCGAGGGTCGCCTACCACGACGGCGACTACGGCGTCGAACCCATCCTGTACGTGCTCGGTGCGGACGCGGCCGACGCCGTCTCGCTCGCCGTCTCGCTCTGCGAGGCTGCCGGCGAGTAGTCAGCGCCCGGGGCGAGTAGTCAGCGCCCGAGCCGGTGACGCCGGTCGGCCCACGCCGCCAGCGCGTCGAGTGCCGCGCGTTCGTTCTTCGACACCTCGTCGTCGGTCCCGAGCTCGTCGCTCTCGAAGGCGTTGCAGACGGCGAGTTCCGCCCCCGAGCAGGCCGCCAGCAGCGGCGTCGGGTCGCCGTCGGCCTGCGCCGGGATGGTCGCGTCGTTGACGAAGACGGCCCGCGGCGACGGCGCGGCGTCGAGCAGCCGGCGAGCGCGCTCGGCGTTCGACCGGGCGAGTTCGAGGGCGTCCTCGTCGTCCCTGCCGTCGCTCCGCGGTGCGTGCGCGTCGAGGACCCCGTACCAGCAGCCGTCGGGTGGGCGGTAGAAGCGGTCGATGCGACCGCCGAGCAGGTCACCGTCGCGCTCGACCTCCGGCGCGAAGTCGAGGACGACGACGCCGTCGGTGCCGCGGGATTCGACCCACCGCGCGAGCGTCGCGGCGGTCGTCCGGGTCTTGCCGACGTTGGACGGCCCGACGACGAGGTGCCGCCCGGCGTCGACGGGGAGGGCGTCCGTGGCGGCGAAGGGGTCGGGCGGCATCACGCGTCGCTCGCCGGCGTCCGGTCGGTCGCGCGCTCGTGGACGAACCGGCCCCCGAGCGCGAGCGTCGCCACGGCCAGCAACGACGCGAAGACGGCGGCGAGCAGCGTCCCGGGGTCGCCGAGCAGCCCGACCGGGTCGCTCGCGTACGGCGAGAGCTCCGAGCGCAGCCACGAGCCGGCGGTGACGCTCGTCACCGCGAGGAGGACGAGACCGCCGAGGCTCGCCAGGACCGGCGGTCGCTCCGGGACGGTGCCGGGGTCGTGCAGCAGGTAGAGCACGAGCGCGATGGCGAACGGCGTGCCGACGAGGCCGAACGCGAGCACGAGCACGAGCAGCTCGAGGACGTTCCCGCCCAGTACCGGACCGAGCGCGGCCGCCAGCGCGGTGACGGCGAGTGCGGCCCGGTAGCGGTCGTCGTCGCGGTCCCAGCCCAGCCTGTCGGCGAGGGCGTAGGGTGGAACCGTGGTGTTCCCGCCGAGGGTCGACACGGCCGCCCCGAGCAGGCCGGCGAGGAACATCGATTCGGCGAGCCCGCCGACGGCCGGGCCGAGCGCGGTCGCGGCCCGGGTCGTCGTCAGCTCTGCGAGCGGGACCGGCCCCTCGTGGAAGACGCTGGCTGCGACGAGGAAGATGGCCAGCGAGTAGCCGCCGAAGGCGACGCCCATCGAGGCGACCACGTCGAAGCGGGCGAGCCCCCAGTCCTCGCGGGTCCAGCCCCGCTCGCGCATCGTGTAGCTCTGCATCGTGACGAGCGTGACGTGGACCGCGCCGCCGAGGATGCCCGCGGCGACGAGGGCGGCGTCGGCGGTCGGCAGCGAGGGGACCGTGCCAGCCGCCGCCGCGCCGAGGTCGACCGGCACGACGGCCAGGGAGCCGAGGAAGGCGAGCACGACCAGCGAGACGACGAGCTTCGCGCCGAACTCGGCGACGCGGTAGCCCCCACCGACGAGGCCGACCGCGAGGACGACCGCCCAGACGACGCCCCAGACCGTCGCGTCGATGCCGGTCGCCAGCTCGGTCACGTCGGCGACGGTCTTCATGATGACCAGCTGTGCCAGTCCCGCCGCGGCGACCACGTCGACGACGAGCAGCCACGCCCACCAGCTCCCGAGATTCGCCTCGACCGTCGAGACGAGGCCGTCGCCGGTCAGCACGCCCAGTCGCGCGGCGAGGTACTGCGCGGTCGCGCCGAGCACCGCCGAGAGCACGACCACCCACAGCAGCTCGTAGCCGTAGCCCGCGCCCGCCCCGAGCAGGCTCGCCATCGTGGCCGGCCCGGCGGCGATCGCCCCGGCCAACCACGTCGGTCCCATCGAACGAATCCGCGCCCCGAGTTCCATGTGCTCGAAGTCGCTACCGCACGGACAAGAGTGTTTCTACCCGGTGGTACCACTCGGATATGGTCGCCACGACCCGGGAAAAACCTATAACAGAACGTGTCGAACCGCCGCGCATGAACGAGCGTCGCATCGTCGTCGCGAGCCTCGCGGTCGCCGTCCTCCTGACCGGCGGCACGACGCTCGCGACGGGCCAGCCGACGGTGTTCGCCCGGACGCCGCTCGGCGTCGCCATCTACGCCTTCGTCGGCGTCGCCATCCCCCAGCACGTCGTCGCGATGCAGACCGGCTCGGAGGTCCGCCTCGGCTTCGCCGGACTCGCGGGGCTGGGTGCGCTTGCGGCCGTCATGGCGGGCTACGCCCGCGGCGGCGTCAACGACCCGTGGTCGGTCGGCTTCGCGAGCCTGCTCATGGCCATCGTCTTCGGGAGCATCATCGGCAGCGTCGTCCGCGAGTTCCGGGCTGGCTACCGCGCCGGCACCGCCGAGGGCTCGCGCTGAGACCGTCCTCGTGCGGTTCTCGTGCAGGTGATGAGCGACAGCGGCGGGTCGCGCCGCCACCCATCACCGATTTGTACTACCAGCTAATACCTCCCGGTATGGACCACGACACGACACGCGAGCGACGACCGGCACCCGACACGCTGCCCGTCGCGCTGACCGTCGCCGGCAGCGACTCCGGCGGCGGTGCCGGCATCCAGGCCGACCTCGCGACGATGGGTTCCCACGGCGCGTGGGGCACCAGCGCGGTGACGAGCGTCACGGCACAGCACACCCGCGGCGTCGAGTCCACGCACGTCCTCCCGCCCGCGGAGGTCGCCGCGCAGGTCGACGCCGTGTTCGACGACTTCGACGTGCGGGCGGTCAAGACCGGGATGCTCGCCACCGCGCCGGTCGTCGAGACCGTCCACGAGCGACTCGCCGACCGGGACGCCCCGGTCGTCGTCGACCCCGTGATGGTCGCCACGTCGGGCGACCGCCTGCTCGACCGCGACGCCGAATCGGCCTACGAAGCCCTCCTCGCGGACGCGACGCTCGTCACACCCAACGCCGACGAGGCCGCCGTGCTCACCGGCGTCGAGCCGACCGACGTCGACAGCGCCCGCGACGCCGGTGCCGAACTCGTCGCGATGGGGGCCGACGCCGCGCTCGTCAAGGGCGGCCACATCGACACCGAGGGCGTCGTCGACGTGCTCGTCACCGCCGACGGCTCGACCGTCTTCGAGCACCCCCGCGTCGCCGACGCCGCGACACACGGCTCCGGCTGCACGCTCTCGGCGGCCATCGCCGCCAACCTCGCCACCGGCGACGACCTCACCGACGCCGTCGAGGCGGCGGTCGACTTCGTCGCGCGAGCCATCCGATACCACGCCGATGTCGGAGCCAACGGCGCGGTGAACCACCACGTCGGAATCCGGAACGAGGCCGCCGCCCGGGAGACCATCGCCGGTGTCGAAGGTGTCGTCGACGACCTCGTCGCCGCCGACGCCAGCGCACTCGTTCCCGAGGTCGGCACGAACGTCGTCGGCGCGCTCCCCGCCGCCGAATCGGTCGCGGAGACGGTCGCCGTCGACGGCCGCATCGCCCGCGTCCACGACGGCGTCCGCCCCACCGGCGGCGTGCGCTTCGGCGCGTCCAGCCACGTCGCCCGGTTCCTGCTGTCGGCCCGCGAGTACGACCCGACCATCCGGTTCGCCTGCAACTGCCGGTTCGACGAGTCGGTCGAGTCTGCCGTCGACGCGCTCGGCTGGCCCACCGCCACCTACGACCGAAGCGAGGAACCCGCCGACGCGAGCACGATGGACTGGGCCGGCCGGACGACGTTCGGCGCGGCCGACGAGACCCCCGTCGCCGTCCTCGACCACGGTGCCCAGGGGAAGGAGCCGATGTGCAAGCTGGTGGCTCCGGATTCGGCGACGCTCTCGGAGCGCGTGCTCGAACTGCTGGACGCCGTCGAGGGGTGAGCTTCCAGTGGAATCGCGGACTAGATTCTCCACGTGGCGCGCGGCTGGCGAGCGTGTCGAGCGTAGCGAGACTGCGAGCCATCCGCGCGAGGGATGAGCGAGGGAGTGGGAGACGCGACCGCCAGGGAGCGTCTCCAGACGGAACGGCGAGCGGAGCGAGCCGTGGAGTGCTGCGACCGAGAGAATCGGCTGGGGAGGCGTGAGGTGCGGTACTGTTGGGCGGGACTGAAAGGGGCGAGCGTCTCGACGACGGCGGCCGACGCAAGGACCGCAGGTACGAGGACCGGTCACGAGACGCGAGCGTCTCGTGAGCCCACCGGAAATCGGAGATTTCCGGGGACGCAGCGAGGCCCCCGAGTCGAGACGCTCGGGGCTTTCTGGCTGTTTGCGGTTTCAGCGAGACCCACGACTATCGAGATTTTCTGGCTGTTCGAGTCACCAGCTCTCACTCAAACCACGAACACACCAACCGCAACGAAAACAGCCGATCTCAGGCCGTGTGGACGGTGATCGTCCGCTTCCGGTCGATGGCCTGCTCCAGCTCCTCCGCGATAGCCGAGCCCCGGGACACCTGCACCTCGCCGCCACGGCCGACGGTCGCGGTGAACAGGTACTCGCCGCCGGCACGCACTTCCACCGTCTCGCCGGTGTGCCCGTCGACGGGCACGATGACGTGTCGGGAGGTGATCTCGGGTGTGACGAGCTGGCCCTTCTCCTCGGCACCCGACCCACCGGACCCACCCGAACCACTCGAACCACCCGAGCCGCCGGTCCGGTAGTTCGGGTTCTCGTCGTGGGTGCGCACGTCGATGTCGATGCCGAGGCGGTCCTCGACGTCGGTGATGCGGCCGCCGCCCTTGCCGATGACGGCGGAGATGTCGTCGTCCTCGACGTAGACCACGGCGGTGTTCCCGCCCTTCAGCTCGACGGAGACGTGGCCGCGAGCGATGGAGCGGATCTCGCGCTCGATCTCCTGTTTGGCGATGCGGTCGACGCCCGAGTCGCTGCCACCATCGTCGTCGGTGAGCGGGACGGTGACGACCTGCCGGTTGAACGTGTAGATCTCGTACTCCGGCTTGCCCGTCTCGAAGTCGGTGATCTGGATGACCGGGCGGGCGAGGTCCTCGGCGGTGAGGCCGGAGGGTACCTTTACCTCTGTCTTGACGTCGTACACCTTGGCGATCTGGCCGGCCTCGATGTAGACGACGGTGTCGACGACCTGCGGTATCATGCCGAGCTCGACCCGGCCGACGAGGCGCTGGAGCGCGTCGATGGCGCGGGTGGCGTGGACGACGCCGATCATGCCGACGCCGGCGAGGCGCATGTCCGCGAACACCTCGAAGTCGTTGGTCTTCCTGACCTCGTCGTAGATGGTGTAGTCGGGCCGGACCATCAACAGCGCGTCGGCGGTGTTGGCCATCTCGCCGTCGAGCTCGGTGTACTGCGTGATCTCGGGGCCGACCTGGAGGTCGCGCGGTTTCTCCATCGTCTTCACCGAGTAGTCGTGCTCGGCGATGAACCGGGCGACGGCCTGCGCGAACGTGGACTTGCCGGCACCGGGCGCACCGGAGATGAGGACGCCGCGCTGGCGTTCGAGCAGGCGCTCTTTCAGCTCGTCTGCGTGCTCGTAGTCCTCCATGTCCGTCTGGGCGATGGGCCGGACCGCGGTGATCTCGATGCCGTCCGCGAAGGGCGGGCGGGCGACCGCGATGCGGTAGTCCCGGAACTGGACGATGTCCATGCCGTTCCGGGAGAGCTCGAGGAAGCCGTCGGAGGACTCCTTGGCGGCGTTGATGACCTCGGTTGCGTACTCGTCCATCGTCTCGTCGGAGAGCGGCTCGTCGGCGACTTTCAGGTAGTGCATGTCGCCGAGCGCGCCGCGTTTGGCCATCGGGACCGCCCCCGCCTTCAGGTGGACGCTCATCGTCTCGTCGTCGAAGTAGTTCTGCACCTGGAGGCGGTCGATCTCGGTCTTCCCGCGCACCTCCGCGGAGACGAACTCCACGTCGAGGCCCTTCGCCTTCGCGACCTCGGCCTGGACCACGTCGCTCGTGAGGAACGTGGCCCCCAGCTCGGCGGCGAGGTCGCGGATCAGCGCGTCGATCTCGCCCTCGGCGGCGTGCCCGCGCTCGACCGCGTCGGGGCGCGTGCCGACGTACTCCAGCTCGATGCGGCCCTCGTCGGCGAGGTCGGCGAGGCGCTGGAGCTCCGCCAGCCCGTCCCAGCCCGTCTCGAACCCCTCGTTCGCCTGCGATTCCAGCTCCGCGACGACGGCTTCGGGGACCTGTATGGTGGCCCCCTCGTACTCGCCGTCGTCGACCTTGGCGGACACGCGGCCGTCGATGACCACGCTCGTGTCCGGTACGACGTTCATACGTGCAGTAGGGCCGTCGCGGTTGATAAGGGACCGGTTCCGACGGGACGGCGTGACACACCCATCGCAGTCGCCCTACCGATTCCAGCGTGCTGGGAACCACCCCCACCAGATTCTTCCCCCGAACGTCTTCGGCCCGGTATGGACCCCTCGAAGGAGTTCGGGCTGGGTGGACTGAACCGGTTCGTGGAGGCAGCGTCGCTCACCGGCGAGATCGGGCTGGACGACGAGGAGATCGCCTGGCGAAAGCAGTTCGTCGGCTTCGACGCCGCGGACGAGCGCCGGCTCGACGACCTCGAACCGCTGCTCCGGGCGAACCAGGACGCCATCGCCGACGCGTTCTACGACAACCTGACCGGCCACGAGCAGACCCGTGCGGTCATCGAGCGGTCGCCGAAGGGCGTCGAACAGCTCAAGCGAACACAGAAGGCGTACCTCGTCTCGCTCGCGACCGGCGACTACGGCGAGGACTACTTCACGAACCGGGCACGCATCGGGAAGCTGCACGAGCTGCTCGACATGCCGCTGAAGCAGTACGTCGGGCAGTACGGCCTCTACTACGACCTCATCCTCTCGCGGGTCGACGAGCGCGTCCAGACGCAGGTGGTCGACGCCATCGAGGACTGGGTGGACGCGCGCGAGGCGACCGACGGCGGCATCGAGCGCGTCGTCGGCGCGCTCCGGGGGCTCGGGGGCGACGACGAGCCCGACGGGCTGGACGAGACGCTGGAGGCCACCGTTCGGGACGCCATCCACGACGGGATGCAGGACGTGCTCGCCGTCCTCCGCATCCTCAACCTCGACCTGCAGGTCGCCAGCGACACGTACGTCGACTCCTACAGCCAGCGCCTGGAGCGCGCCATCGACGCGCAGCGCGAGCTCGCGATGGAGGTCGAGGAGGCGGTCCAGCCGCCGGTCGTCCAGCTGCAGCGCTCCTCGGCGTCGGTCGCCGAGAGCGCGGCCACCATCCGCGACCACGCGGAGGGACAGGCCGCGGACGCGACGGACGCCGCGGCCGACGTCGCGGAGGTCAGCGCGGCCGCCGAGGAGGTCGCCTCGGTCGCCGGCGACGTGCGCGAGACGAGCGAGCGCGCCGCCGCGGAGGCCGGCGAGGGCGTCGACGCCGGGGAGCGAGCGCTCGACGCGCTGGAGAGCGTCGAGGACACCACCGAGGCGCTGCTCGACACCGCCGAGCGGGTCGAGGCCCGCGCCGCGGACATCGAGAGCGTGGTCGACCGCGTCGAGGACGTGGTGGACCGGACCGCGGTGCTGGCGACGAACGCGAAGGTCGAGGCGACGCGGGCGAGCGACGGCGGGCCGACGGCGACCATCGCCAGCGAGCTGGAGACGTTCGTCGAGGGCACCCGCGACGACCTCCGCGAGCTCGACGACGCCGCCACGGCCGTCCGGGCGGAGGCCGAGACGACCCGTGAAGCGGTCGCCGACGCGAACGAGCGCGTCCACGAGGGTCGGAGCGAGGTCGCTGCCGCCGTCGAGACGCTGGACGAGATGGAGGACGTGGTCGACGACGCCGCGGCCGGGATGGACGAGGTCGCCGCCGCCGCCGACCAGCAGGCCCGGAGCGTCGTCGAGCTCTCGGAGACGGTCGAGGCGCTCGCCGGGGCCGCCGACTCGGTCGCCTCGGAGGCGCAGTCGGTCGCGAGCGCGAGCGAGGAACAGGCCGCCAGCGCCCGGCACGTCGCCGACGCCGTCGCACAGCTCTCGACCGACCCCATCGACGAGCAGGTGCCGGTGTACGAGCGCGTCTGAGCCGGTGCATTCGGCTGTCTGCTGCCTGCCGAACCCTCTTGTGCCGGGCGACCGCAGGGTCGGTCATGGACGAACTCACCGCACTCACCCGCGACCTCGTCGCCATCCCGAGCCACGACGGCGAGGCCGCGGCGGGGGACCACATCGAGGGGTGGCTCCGCGCGGAGACCGACGCCGAGGTGACACGGGACGACGCCGGCGACGACGACCGCGGCGGGAACGTCATCGCACGCCGCGGCGCGACCGCCGACCCCGACGCGCCCACGCTCGCGTTCGTGGGCCACCACGACGTGGTGCCGCCGGACGACACCCAGGTCGACACCGACGGTGGCTACGTCGTCCGGGAGCGCGACGGCCGTCTCTACGGCCGCGGGACCGCCGACATGAAGGGGGCCGACGCGGCGATGCTGCTCGCCTTCCGGGACGCTGCCCTCGGTGACGAACTCGAACTCGTGTTCGCATCCTTCGTCGGCGAGGAGGTCGGCGGCGTCGGCGCGCGCCACGCCATCGACGACGGCTTCGCCCCGGACTGGGCACTCGTCGCCGAGGGTTCGACGGGCTACTCCGCGCCCGGCGTCCTCGACGTGGCCGTCGCGCACAAGGGCCGCCGGGGGAGTACCGTGACGGCGCAGGGCCAGGCCGCTCACGCCAGCGAGCCCGACGCCGGCGAGAACGCGGTGTACCGGGCCTGCGACGCCGTCGGCACGATCCGCGACCTCGACTGGCCGACGGTCACGGTCGCCGGCGAGGAGCTGTCGGGCAGCGTCGTCGTCACCGGCATCGAGGGTGGGTCGGCGTGGAACGTCGTCCCCGAGTCCTGCGAGGTGACCGTCGACGAGCGCACCGTTCCCGGCGAGCGCGCCGACCTCGCACGGGTCGAGCGCATCGATGGCGTCGCCTGGACCGTCGACCAGGACCTCCCGCCGATGCGCTGTTCGGACGACGCCTTCGCCGATGCGGTGCTCGACTCCGTTCGGGACGTGCAGGACGGCGTCGGCGAACTCGTCACGAAACCACACGCCACCGACGCCGGCTGGCTCGCGGAGGCGGGGGCTGCCTGCGTCGTCTGCGGCCCCGCCGAACCCGGCGAGGCGCACACCGCCGAGGAGAGCGTCTCCATCGACGTGCTCGAACGGTGCTACGAGAGCTACCGACGCCTCGCGGGGTCGTGGACGGGGTAGGAGCGACGCGGTCGGGCCGTCGGCTCAGTCGTCGTCCGCAGCGGCCTCCTCGACGGGCACCGCCGCCGACTCGGTCCCCGTCGGAAGCTCGTCGACGAGCACGACCGACTCGCCCTCCACTGCGGCCTCGCCGTCCGCGTCGTACACCGCCACGTCCAGCCGAAACTTCGCGCCCTGGAGGTCCTCCGTCACCCGACAGACCGCCGTCGCCACGTCGCCGACGCCGACAGGGCCCATGAACCGCAGGTCCTGCGAGAGGTAGATGACCAGCCCGGGCAGTCGCGCCAGCGCCGCCGAGACCACCCCGGTCGTGAGCACGCCGTGGACGATGCGCTCGCCGAAGCGCGTCCTCGCGGCGAACTCGTCGTCGAGGTGCAGCCGGTTCGTGTCGCCGCTGGCCTCCGCGAACGCCCGCACGTCCCCGTCAGTCAGCCGCTTCCGGAACCGGACCACGTCGCCGACGCCCAGCCCGTCCCCGGTGCCCTCGCCCACGAACTCCCAGTCCGGGTGGTCGTACGCCATCTCGGGGCTCTCGGACGGGAGATGCGGGTGCGGGTCGGCCTCGAACGCCGCCTCCACCCGCCGCCGTCGGTCGGTCAGGTGCGGCAGGTAGTCCGCGAGGTCGCTCACCGCGACGATACCGACCAGCTCGCCGTCGTCCACGACCGGGAACCGCTCTACGTCGTGTCGCTCGAACAGCTCCGCCGCACGTTCGAGCGTCGCGTCCGCGCCGATGGTGATGAGGTCCGGGGCCATCACCGTGCCCACCGTCACCTCGTCCGGGTCCAGGGCGTCGGCGAGCACGTGGGCCAGGTCCGTCTCGGTGACGATGCCGACCGGTTCGCCGCTCTCGCGGACCACGAGCGAGCCCACGTCCGCGGCCGACAGCTCGCGGGCGGCCGCCCGGACCGTCGTCCCGGGTGTCGTCGTCAGGACGTCCCTGACCATGCAGTCCTCGACGGAGAGTGGAACGAGCATCGTGGTACGTATCGTGGGGCTGGCATATGTACGCACCGCCGCCGGACACGTCTGGAACTGGCGTGCGAGGTCGTTCTGCGAGTCGGGTTGCTGCCTCGGACGCTGCTGAATGTGCGTTCTCGGGACCCGCGAACACCCAGAAAGCCCCCTCATCGACACGGGGAACTGGTGACTCGAACACCCAGAAAGCCCCCGCGTTCTCGCCGCCTGCGACTCGCTGCGGTCCTCGTACCTGCGGTCCTTGCGTCGTCTCGGTTGGCGAGAACGCGGCCCCTTTCAGTCCCACCCCGCACCGCACCTCACGCCTCCCCAGCCGATTCGCTCGGTCGCAGGCTCCCTCGCTCATCCCTCGCGCGTGCACGACGAGCGGCCTGGCGAGACTCCTCCGTCGTCTCGCTGCCCGCCGCTCGCAGGCTCGCGGAGACCTCGCTGCGCTCGGCACGCTCGTCGGCGCGCGCCACCCGGTTGGTCGGGAGTCATCGCCGGCGGAGAGTTTACAACTATTGTAAACTCTCGGGCTCGGATCCAGTCGCTCGCCGTCGTGACGCTCCATCGGCGCGACGGTTCTCGCGAATGGGAGCGTTCATAG
The DNA here is from genome assembly GCF_024495425.1 of Haloarchaeobius litoreus. NCBI lineage: Archaea > Methanobacteriati > Methanobacteriota > Halobacteria > Halobacteriales > Halorubellaceae > Haloarchaeobius > Haloarchaeobius litoreus. The sequence continues at coordinate 141,043 of NZ_JANHJR010000002.1, forward strand.
GTTCCGAATCGGAACATCCTCCCATGGCAACGGAAGCCGCCCAGCACTCCGACACCTACGGTGAGTTCATCGCACTGGTCGAACGGATCTCGAACGTCGGGAGCGCCCAGTCGCTGCTGAACTGGGACCAGGAGGTCATGATGCCCGAGGAGGGCACACCCGCCCGGTCGCGCCAGCTCTCCGCGCTCTCGGCCGTGAGCCACGAACTGCTCACCGGCGAGGAGATGGCGGGCTACCTCGACGAACTGGAGGATGCGGAGCTCGACGCCGGGCAGGAGGCCGTGGTGCGCGAGGTGCGCCGGAAGTACGAGCGCGCAGCTCGTGTCCCCACGGACCTCGTCGAGCAGATCTCCCAGACGGCCGCGGAGGCCCACCCGCTCTGGAAGGAGGCGAAGGCGGAGGACGACTTCTCCATCTTCGCGCCGAAGCTGGAGGAACTGGTCGAACTGAAGCGCCAGTACGCCGAACACATCGACCCCGACCGCGACCCGTACGCGGTGCTGTTCGAGGACTACGAGCCGTACCTCGGCCTCGACACCGCGGAGGAGACGCTGCGCGAACTGCGCGACGAGCTCGTCCCGCTCGTCGAGGCCGTCCGCGAGTCCGACGTGGACCTCGCGACCCCGTTCGAGGGCGAGTTCGACGCCGACACGCAGGAGGAGCTGGCCCGCGACGTGCTCGACACGCTCGGCTACGACTGGGACCGCGGCCGCCTCGACGTCGCGCCGCACCCGTTCTCCACGGGCAACCAGTTCGACGCCCGGGTGACGACCCGGTTCGACGAGTCGGACCCGCTGGGCGCGCTCACCTCGACCATCCACGAGTTCGGCCACGCGACGTACACGCTCGGCCTGCCCGACGAGCACTACGGCACGCCGCTGGGCGAGTCCCGCGACCTCACCGTCCACGAGAGCCAGAGCCGCCTCTGGGAGAACCACGTCGGCCGCTCCGAGCCGTTCTGGGAGCGCTTCCTCCCCGCGATGCAGAAGCGCTTCCCGCAGGTCGACGACGCCACCCCGCGTGACGTGTACGAGGCCGCGAACACCGTCAAGGAGGACAACCTCGTCCGCGTCGAGGCCGACGAGCTGACCTACCACATGCACATCGTCGTGCGCTTCGAGATCGAGCGCGAGCTCATCTCGGGTGAGCTCGACGTCGAGGACGTCCCCGAGGTCTGGAACGACAAGTACGAGCAGTACCTCGGCATCCGGCCCGACACCGACGCCGAGGGCTGCCTGCAGGACATCCACTGGAGCCACGGCAGCTTCGGCTACTTCCCGACGTACTCGCTCGGCTCCGTGCTCGCCGCGCAGCTCTACGAGGCCGCCGAGGACGATCTCGGGACCCTCGACGAGCGCACCCGCGACGGCGAGTTCGACGACCTCCACGCGTGGCTCACCGAAAACGTCCACCAGCACGGCTGTCTGTACACCACGGACGACCTGGTGCAGGTAGCCACCGGCGAGGGCTTCACCGCCGACTACTTCCTCGACTACGTCACCGAGAAGTACGGCGCGCTCTACGACCTGAACTGAGTCGGTTCGTCAGTTCCCCGTTTTCGGCGTTTTCGATTCCCACTGACCATCAGGTATGGCGCGCGGCTGGCGAGCGTGCCGAGCCCTGCGAGGCCGCTCGCCCCACTCGTGCGAGGGACGAGGAGCGCAGGAACGAGGAGCGGTCACGAGACGCTCGCGTCTCGTGAGTACACCGGAAATCTCCGATTTCCGGGGCGCAGGGAGTCGCGGGAGTCGAGACGGCTGGGGCTTTCTGGCTGTTGTCGCCACCAGCAGTTCTCGTCAACCGCCGAGCTTTGGAACTGTCTGCGCTCCCCGGCAGACCAGTTGCAACTCCTCGATTTTTCTAACACGGAATCGAAGCGCTAACGTGTCCCTCCACCCCAACGAACGGGCGTGCAACGTCCTCGTTCCGCGGCCGCCGAGCTCCGGACGCCCGGCGGGCGCGCCCGTCTCTTCGCGCTGCTGGCGCTCGTCTTTCTCGCCGTCGCGGTCGTGGGCTACGTCACGACACCGACCCAGCCCGTGCTGACCGTCGACGAGGAGCCGCCCGAGAACAACACGCTGGTCGCCGTCCAGGGCTACCAGGACGGCGGGAAGGCCCTCGAACTCACGCCCGACGGCGAGGTGGCGTGGGAGTACACCGAACCCGACGACGTGTTCGACCTCGAACTCGTGAACGAGTCGACCGTGCAGGTGTCGACCGCGACGACGGTTCCCGACTCGGAGTGCCCCGAACCGTACGCCAGCGACGGCTACGACGGCTGCGTGCGGAACGCGCTCCAGCACGTCGACACGGGCACGAACGACGTCGTCTGGGAGTACGCCTGGTACGACGTGGAGAAGCACGAGCACGAGCTCCACGACGCCGACCGCTACGTCGTCGACGGCGAGGCGCGCTACGCCATGGCCGACATGGGCAACGACCGCGTGTTCGCCGTCGACCACGACGGCAACGTCCTCTGGGAGTGGTACGCGACCGACGACTACGAGCGCCCCGACGGGATGGGGCCCGAGGGCGACTGGACGCACGTCAACGACGTGGACCGCATCGAGCCCGGCGTGTTCCAGATCAGCCTGCGGAACTTCGACACCGTCGCCGAGCTCCACGTCGGGAACGACTCCGTCGACATCGAGCCGGTCGTCGGGCCGAACGACTTCCACGCCGACGACGAGGGCGAGCTGTACGAGCAGCACAACCCCGACCGGCTCGCGGACGGCTCGCTCATCGTCGCCGACAGCGAGCACGACCGCATCGTCGAGTTCGGGCCGGACGGCGACGTGGTCTGGCAGGTCGGCGGCAGCGCGACGTTCGACTGGCCGCGCGACGGCGACCGGCTCCCCGACGGCGACACGCTCGTCGCGGACTCGTACAACGACCGCGTCGTCGAGGTCACCCCGGACGGCGAGGTCGTCTGGGCGGTGGAGGTCGGCAACCTCGTCTACGAGGTCGACCGCGTCACCACGCCGGCGAGCGCGAGCGACGGGAGCGCCCCCGGACCATCGGCCACGCAGGGCGAGTTCTCCAGTGCGATGACCGACGCGAACGTCGTCTCTGAGTACCTCGCGTTCGGCATCGCGGTCTCGAAGTACGTCCTCCCCTACGCCGTCGCCGAACAGCTGTACTGGCTGCTCGGTGCGCTCTTCTCGCTGCTGCTCGCTGGCGTCGAGCGCTACCGGGCGTCGTCGCGCTCGCTGCCGCTGCCGTCGCGCTGAGCGTTCGCGACACCCTCACGGCGGGCGAGCAGCGTCTCGAGGTCGTCCAGCAGGTCCGGGAGCACCAGCCGTGCGTCGGGGTCGAAGGCGAAGAGCGTCCCGACCGCCGGGTCGCCGCCGGGCGCGACGTAGACGAGCGTCTCGTCGTCGGTCGCGACGACCGCGGTCGTCGGCTCCGTGCCGTCCGCATCGAGCGCGCGGGCGAGCCGTCGGCACCGGGTTCGTGCCGCACCGGCGGACAGCGCGTCGGCGTCGTCACGCTCGTAGGCGACGGTCACGTCGTCGTCCACGCGGTGGGCGACGGCACGGAGGGCGAACTCGCTCCGGGTGCGGACGAGTCGGACGAGCAGCTCGTCCGTGTACGGCGCGACGCCCGCGATGGCAGCGAGCTCCTCGGTGCGGGTGCCGCCCTCGCGGTGGAGCCGCTGCATGTACGCCAGCGCGAGGTCCTTCGCCTCGGCGAGCGTCTCCGTGCGTCCGAGCGTCAGCGGCGTCCAGTAGTCGTCGCCGAACAGGCGGTGGACGCGGACGAGGTAGCCACTCGCGGTCATCTCGCTGGCGCGTCCGCGCGGCGAGTCGTAGCGCGGGAGGATGCTCAGCGCGAGTTCGCGTGGCTCGTGGAAGTACTCCGCGCCGTTGCGCCCCTCGTACTCGCGGACCCAGCCCGGCGGCAGGTCGGCAGCCATCTACGCTCCCTCCCTGAGCGGGTCCTCGACCATCTACAGGACCTTGCGCTGGCAGGTCCCGCAGAGGTTCTCCTCCTTCACGTCGACCTCGCGGACCGTGGGGGAGAAGTTCATCACACAGCGCTTGTTGTCGCAGTGCTCCAGCCCCATCGTGTGGCCGATCTCGTGGACGATCTCCTTGCGGATGCGGTCCTGGAAGATGTCCTCGGAGCTGCGGTTCGAGAAGCCGCCGTCGCTGGAGGTCTGGAGCCGGTACGTCGAGACGACGCTCCCGCTCCCGTCGAGGTAGGCGAGTCCGAACACGTAGTTCCGACGGCGATAGAAGAGGTCCTTCGGCGTGATGCCGATGTTCTTCTCGCCCGTCCCGACCTGCTCGGCGAGCTGGATGAACTCCTCGGCGGAGTACTGCCCTCGGTTGTGGTCGTACGCGTCGCTCGGGAGCGGCTGCGGCTCGTGGATCGTCACGTCGCAGTCGTACACCGACCTGAGTCCCTCCGAAGCCGCACGCTTGACGGCGGCGGAGACGTCCCCGACGGGGACGATGTCGACGAGCATGGAAAACCGTAAGACTGCCCGGGCTATAAATATCCCGCCGTGGTCCCCGACTCGACCCCCGCGCTCGTCGACAGACTCGCCCGCTTCGAGCGGGTCGTCGAGGTCGGTATCGGCAACCGGACCGACGTGGCCGCCGGGCTCGCCGAACGGGGCGTCGCCGTCACCGCGACGGACGTCCACGACCGGCCCGTTCCGGACGGTGTCAGCTTCGTCTGCGACGACGTGACCGACCCCGACCCGTCGGTGTACGAGGACGCCGACGCCGTCTACGCGCTGAACTGCCCGCCCGAGCTCCAGCGCGCTGTCGCCGCGGTCGCCCGCGAGGCCGGGGCCGCCTGCTTTCTCACCACGCTCGGCGGCGACCCCGCGGCGGTTCCGGCGACGCCGGAGCCGATTCCGGGCGACACGCTGTTCGTCGTCGACACCGACGCGCCGGGCGGCGGTCGACGCGGCGGGCCCGGGAGCGGTCGCACCCGGTGACGCTGCCGCAGTCGGTCACGCGCCGCGGCCGGTGCCCTCACCGACCGCGACGACGGTGATGACCGCCAGCGACGAACGTCCGATAGGCCCATTACCCGGGGGAACAGAGGGCGATGCATGCAGGTGGACACGGTCGTCCTCGACGTCGACGGCGTGCTCGTCGATGTCTCCGACTCCTACCGGCGTGCCATCGTGGACGCCGTCGAGCACGTCTACGGCGAGACCATCGACCGTGCGGACGTGCAGGCGTTCAAGGACGCCGAGGGGTTCAACAACGACTGGGAGCTGACGTACGCGGCCGCGCTGTTCGTCCTCGCGAAGCGCGAGGGCCTCGAACTCACCCTCGAGGAGTTCACCGGCGAGATACGCGAACACGGTGGCGGGTTGGACGCCGCCGAGCTCGTCGTCGGCAGCGAGATCGGCGCGAAGGCGCTCGACGCCGTCCACGAGGCGTGGGACACCGAGCGGCTGCGGGACGTGTTCCAGCAGCTCTACCTCGGCAGCGAGCGCTACCGCGAACTGGAGGGTGGCACCCCCGACATGGACCACGCGGGCTACATCGAGGACGAGCCCATCATCGCCACGCCGGAGACGGTCGAGGAACTCACCGCCAACTGGAACGTCGGCATCGTCACCGGCCGGCCCGCCGCCGAGGCCGACATCGCGCTGGAACGTGTGGGCCTCGACGTCCCCGACGAGCACCGGTTCACGATGGACGACTGGGAGGCCGGCAAGCCGGACCCGCACGCGCTCGTGACGCTCGCCGAGCGCTTCGAGTCGGACTCGCTCGTCTTCGTCGGTGACACCATCGACGACATCCAGACCGCACGCAACGCCGCAGCCGAGGACGGCAGCCGCGAGTACCACGCCGTCGGCGTCCTCAGCGGTGGGCTCTCCGGCGTCTCCGGCAAGGAGAAGTTCGTCGCCTACGGCGCGGAGGCCATCCTCGACGACGTGACGCTGCTACCCGACCTGCTGGAGACGTAATCGCCCGCCGACGGCTAGCCAGCCTTTTGTATCACCGTCGCCCAGCCCCACCTGATGGGTACCCGACTTCGACGACTGGGATGGGCACTCCCGATCGGCATCGCACCCGCCGTGGTCGGCGGGGCGACGCTCGGCCCGCCCGACCCGTTCACGAACATCGCCTACGTCGCTGCGGCCTTCGCCGTCACGCTCCTGCTCGGCTACCACGTCGCGACCATCGAGACGCCGGCGGACGAGACGTCGCCCGACCCCGACCGCCTCTGGCTGTTCGCCGGCACACTCCTCGTCTTCCTCATCGTCGCGGGTGCGGTCTTCACCCGCGTCGACACCGGGCTGCTCTGGGACCTGCCACAGGGCCAGCAGCTCGCCGCCGTCGCCGGCATCGTCGGTGGCCTGTTCCTGCTCGCCGAGCTGTTCGTCTACTACGGGCCGTACGACCGGCTGTACGCGGTGTTCCGGTGACTATTCTATTACTTTGATGACGTTCGCCCGAGTGCGAGTGTTCTCGGGCGGTTCTTCCGAGCTACTGACGCCCGGACTGTCCTGTCAGTCGTGGGGCTCGTTGGAGCGGGATTCGTTGGAGCCGACAGCAGCCCGGAAGCCCCGGTCGGCTCGCGGCCGGTAGCAGGGCCGCGAAGTTTACAAAATACGTAAACCCTGGGGAGAGTGAGCAGGTTTCTGGCTGGTCGAGTACCGACCGGTTGCCTCGCAGAATCCCGAGTAGCACCTTTTTTCTCCGCTGATGACGTACGGACCTCCAACATGGGCCAGAGCATCTTCGGGCAGTTCTCGCTGCTGGTGACGCTCGCGTTCGCGCTGCCGGCGATGGCGGCGGGCGTCGACCTCTTCTTCGTCCAGGGCAACACCACCTGGGGCGGGGCGCTCATCGGCATCGGGGTGCTGATGATACTGATGGAGAAGTACGTCGACAACCCGTTCGACGCGGGGAGCATCGTCGGCGAGACGGTCGTCGAGGCGGCGGTGAAGGAACCGGACGAGGGAGAGGACGAACAGTAGTCAGGGGACGAGCGAGCGGGGGAACGCGCCGAGCAGCTCCCCACCGTCCTCGGTGACGGCGACGAGGTCGGCGAGGCGGACGGTGCCTTCTGCGGGGTCCGAGACACGCACGTCGAGCGCGAGCACCGCGCCGACGGGCAGCTCGCCGGCGTCGAGTGCGGGACGTTCGTGCCGTTCGAGGCCGACGCCGTAGCCACCGGAGTCGGGCGCGGGCTCGAAGCCGTAGGCGGTCACTTCGGCGTCGAGCTCGGTCTGGACGGCGTCGGCACCGCCGGGGGAGAGTTCGGGGATGGCGGCGTCGAGTGCGCCCTCGGCGGCGAGCTGGGCGCGGCGGGTCCAGCCGCCGTCGCCGTCGACGACGAACGTGCGGACGAGTCGGCCGTGGTAGCCGTCGGGGCCCTGCGGCGCGAGGTCGACGACGACCGTCTGCCCGGGCTCGATGGCGGTTTCGGAGCGCGGTGTCGCGGGCTCGTCGCCGACGCCGATGGCCGTGAATCCAGGGACCATCCCCTCGGCGGCGATGGCGGCGTCGACCTCGCGGCGGAGGCGGAGCGCGGTCAGGGGGGCGTCCTCCCAGTCGAGGCGGCCCTCGTGGACGTGGGCCGAATCGAGCACCGCGGCGGCGCGGCGCATCCCGGCGCAGGCGGCGGACTGGACGGTCGACTGGCGGAGGCGTTCGGCGTCGGTCTTGGCGACCCGCGCGTCGCCGACGACGGCAGTCGAGGCGACGTCGTGGCCCGAGTTCTCGAGGTAGAGCGCGGCGTCGTGCGGGACGGTTCTGGGGGCGAGGACGGTCCCCTCCAGCCCGAGGTCGTCGAGCACGGTCGCGACGCGCTCGCCCGTCGGAATCCCCGCGCCGGCGGGGAGCACGCTGTCGCCGGGGAACGTCTCGCGAGCGGCGGCCGGGGCGTCGGCGGCGAGCAGCATCGCGGACTCGGCAGTGACGACGACGGCGAGCTCGCCGTCGACGCGGCCGGTACGACCGAGGTACCGGAGCGTCGGGTCGTCCTCGCGGCCGACGTGGACGAACGCGCAGGCGTCGCGGTCGCGGAGCTCCTCGCGGATCGGCTCGAACGGAACGGGAAGCGTCATGCGTCAGTCCGCGGCCCCGACGGGCTCGGTCGCCAGCTCGGCGAGTTCGTCCGTGGTGGCCCCGGTGAGCTCGTTGTTCAGCAGGACGTCGATGGGGAGCGTGGGCGCGCCGCTGACGAGGTTCTCGAGGAGCACGAGCCGCTCGCGGGCCCGGGACATCCCGACGTAGAACACGCGGCGCTCGTTGTCGGTCAGTACCGGCACCGGCGAGGTGGTCTTCGTGAACTCGATGTCGTCGTCGAGCGCGTCCTCGTCGACGGTCGCGACCATCTGCTCGACGACCTTCTCGGTGAGGTCGGTGCCGACGAACACGTGGTCGGCCTCGCGACCCTTCGCGGAGTGGATGGTGCCGACGCGGACCGTGTCGCGCTCCATGCCGCGGTACTCCTGTGTCGCGAAGTACGCCTTCATCGACTTGCGCTGGAAGGACGTGACCTTCCGGACCATGTCGGAGGCGGAGGCCGGGCCGGGCATGAACGGGACGAAGTCGGCGACGAGACTCGGGTCCACGTCGAGCTCGGTGAGGTCCTCGACACCGGCGTCCTCCTGCTCGGCGTCGATGGCGTCGAACAGGTCGTCGCGCTCGTTCGTGCCGAACGCGGAGTCGGCGAGCATGTCGGCGAGGCGGCGGGCCTGCAGCCCGTTGATGTCCTCCTCCTCGTCGAGCGCCTCGACGGCGGTGACGTAGTCGTCGAGCCGGTCGGTCCACATGCGCTGGTCGGTGAGGGACTTGAACGGGATGCCCTCGCTGATGAACTCGTCGATGAACTGGAACATCTGGTAGCGCGCCCGGAACAGCACCATGACGGTGCCGTCGTCGTTCTGGACGGTCCGCCGGACGTTCCGGACGAGGTCGAGCATCGAGGGGTTCTCGACGGCCTCGACGCTGCCACCCTCCTTGCGGGGTTTCAGGTCCTTGTCCTGGCGCTTGTCGATGTGGCGGATCTCGCGGTTGACGACATTCAGGATGCGTGAGGGGAGGCGGTAGGAGTTCGGGAGGACGACGTCCTCGTCGGGGTCGGCCTCGAGCAGCAGGTCCGGGTCCGCGCCCTGCCAGGCGTAGACGACCTGGTCGTCGTCACCGGCGATGAGGACGGTCTCCATGTGGGGCTTCCACTCCTCGTACACCTCGTGCTGGAGGGTGGTGATGTCCTGGAACTCGTCGATGACGAGGTGGTCGACACTCGGCAGCAGTGAGCGCTGCTTCACGCGCTCGAGCATGTCCGCGAAGCCGGTGAGTTCGTGCTCGCCCTTGTAGTTCCGCCAGGCGCGGATGACCTCGGGGACGTCGATGCGGTCGTCGTCCGAGGGCCACGTCGGCGTGTACTTGTTGCCGTCCTGTGCGTTCGGGTCGATATCCGGCGGGAGGCGGACCTCCTCGACGTTCCACTGGAAGGGCACGTCGTACCAGTCGGCGACGTCGCGCTCGGTCCGCTGGAGCCACTGCGAGGTGGCGATGATCTTGTTCCCGATGGTCGTCGAGCGGGCGGTCCGGCGGCCCGCGCCGCCGTACTCGTCCTCGTACTCGATGCCGTACTCCTCGCAGAACTCCTCCTTGTCGGACTCGCCGACGACGTCGCCGCGGGAGAGATTGAGCAGCTCGTACGCCTTCGCGTGCATCGTACAGACGTTGCCCTGGAGGGACCGTGGGTTGATGTCGAGTCGCTCGGCAAGGCGTTCGCGGACCTCGGCTGCGGCGGCGCGGGTGTAGGAGACGACGAGGATGTCACGGTGGCTGACGTCCTCTCGTTCGAGTAGTTCTTCGACGCGGTCGAGGAGGGCTGTCGTCTTCCCACTCCCCGGCCCACCGAACAGGCGGGTGAGTTTCGTGTCGGCGTCGCTCATTGCACATATACTGGAGGCCGATACGTATAAGAGCCGTGGGTTCGCCCGACCGGTGGAATCGTGCGCCAGCGACCCGGTGTGGCGGTGCTGCAGGGAGACGAACTGTCGCGAGAAAATTCAGTTGTTCCGGGGGGATCGCGCCTCTCGAACGTCGCTGCCGTCGCGGATCTTGTCCTTGCAGTTGGGGCAGACGCGCGGGTCGTCGATCTCTCGTGGTGTGAACACTCGCGCGTAGGCCTCGGTGACGAAGGACCCGCAGTTCTGACATTCCGGCATTTGAATCTCCAAGACTGTCTGATGGAATTATGTTTAATAACGTTACCGCCAAACCGCCCGTGTTGCCGCGTCTCATGTATCTGACAACACACCGCACGCTGGCGGTTCCGTCGCGCGTGCGTCGCTGACAAGAGAACCGGCGCTGACCGACGGTTACGCCGGGGTCGGCTCCCAGCCACACACCGTACAGTCGTCGGCCGATTCGTCGTGCAACGCCATACAGTCGGGACACTGTAGCTTGTTGTAGTTCCGGTCCCACCCTACTCGCTCTGTTTCGTGACCGCGGTCCGAGAGGAATTCGTCGAACACGTCGTCACCGGAGTCGGGTGCGGACGCCATGTGTCATGATACACCACACCACGTTAAATCCGTTATGGTGTGACACTCTTTCCCAACCATGGGCGGGGCGCGCCGACGCGGTACCGTTCAGCTGCGCGTGGGTTACCACCGTCCATCTGCGCGTGGGTTCGAGCGTGAGAGTCTTGCCGTCGGAGGCCGAATCCGAACTCATGACCGACCTCTCGCTCTCGCCGACCCAGCTGGACCGCTACTCCCGGCACGTCATCATGGACGAGGTCGGTCCCGACGGCCAGGCGAACCTGCTCGACGCCTCGGTCTGCTGCGTCGGTGCCGGCGGGCTCGGCTCGCCCGTCCTCGCCTACCTCGCCGCCGCCGGCGTCGGCCGCATCGGCATCGTCGACGACGACACGGTCGAACGCTCGAACCTCCAGCGACAGGTCGTCCACGGCGACGGCGACGTGGGCCGCCCGAAGGTCGACAGCGCCGCCGAGTTCGTCGAGGACCTGAACCCGGACATCACGGTCGACCGGCACGAGCTCCGGGTCGACGCCGACACCGTCGGGGACCTCGTCGCGGACCACGACCTCGTCGTCGACGGCTCGGACAACTTCCCGACCCGGTACGTGATCAACGACGCCTGCGTCCTCGACGGGACGCCGTTCGTCCACGGGGCCATCTACCGCTTCGAGGGGCAGGCGACGACCTATCTGCCGGACGGCCCCTGCTACCGCTGCGTCTTCCCCGAAGCGCCCGAGCCCGGGACGGTCCCGGACTGCGCGACGACCGGCGTCCTCGGTGTGCTCCCGGGCGTCGTCGGCGGCATCATGGCGACGGAGGTCGTCAAACACTTCGTCCCCGTCGGCGACCCGCTGGACGACCGCATGCTCGTCTACGACGCCGCCGACATGACGACCGACGAGGTGCCGGTCGCCAGGAATCCGGACTGTCCGGTCTGCGGCGACGAGCCGACGGTGCGGTCGCTGGGTGACGTGAGTTACGCGGGGACGTGTGCGGTGGAGTGAGGGGGCGGCTCAGGCTCGGAGTGCCCGCACCTCGCCGTCGGTCGCGACGTACAGCGTCTCGCCAGCGACGGCGAGTTCGGGCCGCTCGTTGACGGGCCGTCGCCAGAGCTCCTCACCCGTCTCGGCGTCGAGCGCGACGAGTGAGTCCTCCAGATTCCGGTACGGTCCCGTGTAGACGGTGCCGTCTGCGACGACCGGCGACCGTGGGTCGGCATCGGGCTGGAACCGCCATTGCACCTCGCCGTCGTGTGTCACCGCGGCGACGACGCCGTCCCGTCTCAGCGTGCCCGTCCGCACGTCGGCCGTGGCGACGTATGCGGTCCCGTCTGCGACGGCGGGTGTCCGGAGTCCCTGGTCGAACGGGACCGTCACCGTCTGGACACCGTGTCTGTGGTTCGTGTCGTACACGGTCAGTCGGCTCTGGGGCAGGTCATCGTCCTCGAAAACCCGATACCCGCCGCGGTAGACGAGACCGTCGTCGACGACCGGACTGTCAGTCGTCTCGTAGCCCGGGTAGTCGTTCTCCCACCGACGTTCGAGACGGCGGTCGTCGGCGGCCAGGGCAGAGAACACTCGGTCCCCACCGTACAGCAGGCTGCCGTCGGTCGCGACACGGTGTAGCCCCTCATGCTCCAGTCGGTCGACCACCTCCCCGGTGTCGGCGTGGAGGCACCGCACCTCGTCCGGGCCGAACAGGAACACCCAGCCCTCGCGCTCCACGAGGTCGTAGTCCCACACGTCGAAGTTACCGAGTCTGGTCGACCAGACCAGTTCCCCGTCGAAAGAGTCCAGCGCGACGATCCCGTCCCCGTTCCCGGCGTAGACCCTCCCCATGACGTACTCCAGATTGCCGCCGTTCCCCTGGGTTGACCATCGCCAGCCCTGCTCGCCGGTCTCGGGGTCCAGGGCGACGACCGTCCCCGAGAGGTCCGCCAGCACCCACCCGCCCGCCAAGATCAGGTTGTCGAAGTTGCCGCCGAGGGTGCTCACGTCCTCGGTCCAGACGGCCGACGGCTCCTCCCGGGGCGGCGACGCGAACGGGTTGTGACCGGTCCGTGCGAAGTCGTACTGCTCGGTCGGCCAGTCGCCCGGATTCGGCGTCCAGTTGGCGGGCACCTGACGCTCCGGCGGCTCGACCCCGTCGCCGAGCAGCGTGTCGACGGTCGAACAGCCCGCGAGGGAACCGATACCGACGGTCGAGGCCGAAGCGAGGAACGTGCGACGGAGGGAACTCGGAGTGGAGGGTGTTTCGGATGGCACACGATGGAGAACCATTGGTAACGGCAAGGGTCTTTCCCCGGACCACAGCACGTATTGCGATAGCACCCGACCCGACGCACATGCCCGACACGGACATCCGGAAGCTCGACCAGGCGACGGTCGAGCGCATCGCCGCCGGCGAGGTCGTCGAGCGCCCGGCGTCGGTGGTGAAGGAGCTCGTCGAGAACAGCCTCGACGCCGACGCGACCCGGGTCGACGTTGCCGTGGAGAACGGCGGCGTCGACGGCGTGACGGTCGCGGACGACGGCGCGGGGATGACCGAGGCGGACGTGCGCGCCGCGGTCCGCGAGCACACGACGAGCAAGATACGCGACATCGACGACCTGGAGGGCGGCGTCGGCACGCTCGGCTTCCGAGGGGAGGCGCTGCACACCATCGGCGCGGTCTCCAGAACGACCATCCGGACGAAGCCACGGGACCCGGACGACGGCCCCGCCGAGGGCACCGAACTCGTCTACCAGGGCGGCGAGGTGCAGTCGGTCGAGCCCGTCGGCAGGCCGGCGGGGACGACCATCGAGGTCGCGGAGCTCTTCTTCAACACGCCCGCCCGGAAGAAGTACCTGAAGACCCGCGCGACGGAGTTCAGCCACGTCAACCGCGTCGTCACGCGTTACGCGCTGGCGAACCCGGACGTGGCCGTCTCGCTCACCCACGACGGCCGCGAGGTGTTCGCGACGACCGGCCAGGGCGACCTGCCCTCGGCCGTTCTCTCGGTCTACGGGAAGGAGGTCGCACGCGCGATGGAGTCCGTCGAGGCACCCGACCTCGACGACGGTCCGCTCGACGCGGTCGGCGGGCTGGTCTCGCACCCCGAGACGACCCGGAGCACCCGCGAGTACGTCTCGACGTTCGTCAACGGCCGGTACGTCACCTCGAAGCTGGTCCGCGACGCCGTCCTCTCGGCCTACGGCGGCCAGCTCGCGGGGGACCGCTACCCGTTCGTCGTGCTGGACCTCTCGGTCGACCCCGGACAGGTCGACGTGAACGTCCACCCGCGCAAGATGGAGGTCCGCTTCTCGGACGAGGCGGGTGTCCGCCGGCAGGTCCACGCCGCCGTCGAGGACGCGCTGCTCGACGCTGGCCTGCTGCGGTCGTCGGCCCCGCGCGGGAAGTCGAAGGCGGCCGAGGCGGACGTGCGGCCCGAGCCGGTCGCTGGTGACGTGCGACGCGACGGCCCGGAGCCGACCGGCGAGACGACCGAAGCCGCGAGCGTCGGGGATACCGCGGCTCGGAACACCCGGAGTCGCGCGTCGCGGCCGGCCGACGAGCCGTCGTCCGACGGGCCGGCGGCGTCGACGTCGGCGGACGCGTCGCCGGCGACATCCGCGGGCGACGCCGAGTCGTCGCCGGCAGCCACCGACGCGGACCCCGCGGCGGCAGCGGAACCCACCGTGTCGTCCGGAGCCACCGGATCGAGTGGCGAGACCGCCGACGCGCCGGACTGGGGCAGCACCGAGAGCCGGGAGCGACCGACCGACCTCGGCGAGTTCGGCCCGGGCGACTCCCGTTCGTCGGGCGGCTGGCCGGACCCGCCGTCGTCCAGCGAGCACGCGGGACCGACCGGCGCGGACGCCGCCCCCCACGCCGGCCCGACCGACGACGCCGACCGCAAGTTCGGCGGCGAACGCACCCAGACCACGCTGACCGGCGAGGACGCCACCGAACCCACCGACTACGACGCGCTCCCCAGACTGGAGGTGCTCGGGCAGTACCGCGACACGTACTTCGTCGCAACCTCGCCCGATGGGCTCGTCCTCGTCGACCAGCACGCCGCCGACGAGCGGGTCAACTACGAACGCCTCAGGGCGCAGTTCGAGGAGGGCGCGACCGCCCAGACCCTCGCCGAGCGGGTCGAACTCGAACTCACGGCCGGCGAGGCCGCGGCGTTCCCGGACTACCGCGAGGCCCTGTCGGCGCTCGGCTTCCGGGCGGAGCGGACCGGCGACCGGACGGTTGCGGTGACGGCGGTCCCCGCGGTGTTCAGAAAGACGCTCGACCCCGAGGACCTGCGGGACGTGCTCGCGGGCTTCGTCGCGGAGGGGGCCGACGGCGAGGCGACCGTCGACGAGCTGGCCGACGAGTTCGTCGCCGACCTCGCGTGCTACCCCTCCGTCACGGGCAACACGTCGCTCACCGAGGGCTCCGTGGTGGACCTGCTCGCCGCGCTCGACGACTGCGAGAACCCGTGGGCCTGCCCGCACGGCCGCCCGACGCTCGTCTCGTTCCCCGACGACGAGATCGAGGCGCGCTTCGAGCGGGACTACCCCGGCCACGGGGGCTGAGATGCGGCCGAGCGACGGCGGTGGCACGGTGCCGCCGGGCTGACCGCACCGTCGGACCGGGCGGGGCGCTCTCGGCCTTCGATTTGATACCCGACGAGCGGCTGTGGTGGGGACACTTATACTGGTGCCGTCCGTTCGGCCGCACATGAGTGCTGTGAGCCAGTCGGCGGCGACGCCGGGAGGGTACAGATGAGCGACGACCTTGTCACGTTCGGCGAGTCGATGCTGCGGCTGTCACCGCCGGGGAACGAGCGGATGGAGACGACCGGGCAGCTTGACGTCCACGCCGCCGGTGCCGAGTCCAACACCGCCATCGCGGCCGAGCGGCTGGGCGCGAAGGCGGCCTGGATGTCGAAGCTCCCGGACACGCCGCCGGGGCGACGCATCGCGAACGGCATCCGCCAGCACGACATCACGACCGACGTCGTCTGGTCCGAGGACGGCCGGCCGGGGACGTACTACCTCGAACACGCGGGCAGGCCCCGCGGGACCAACGTGGTCTACGACCGCGCCGACTCCGAGTTCTCGGTGGCGGCCGCCGAGGAGTTCAACCTCGAACGGATCCGCGACGCCACCGCCTTCTACACGACCGGTATCACGCCCGCGCTCTCCGAACAGATGCGCGAGACCACCGTCAACATGCTCAGCGTCGCCCGCAACGCCGGCACGATGGTCGCCTTCGACGTGAACTACCGACGCAAGCTCTGGTCGCCCGAGGCGGCCCGGAACACCATCACGCGGCTGTTCCCCGCCATCGACGTGCTCATCATCGCCGCGAAGGACGCCGAGGCCGTCCTCGACTACGACGGCGAGCCGACCCAGCTCGCCCACCACCTCGCCTCCGAGTACGAGTTCCGCACGGTCGTCGTCACCCGCGGGGCACACGGCGCGGTCGCCATCCACGACAACGTCGTCCACGAGCAGGACGCCTTCGAGACCGACACGCACGACCCCATCGGCTCCGGCGACGCCTTCACCGGCGCGTTCCTCGCCCGCCGGCTCTCCGGCGACGACGTCGGCCGCGCGCTGCAGTACGCGACCGCGACCGCCGCGCTCAAGCGGACCATCCCCGGCGACGTGGCCACCGTCACCAAATCGGAGGTCGACGCCATCGTCGCCGACCGCACCGAGGACATCTCGCGCTGACGGACGCCTGCCTTCCTCGAAACCTGAGAGCGGTGTCGTCTGTTTAATGTGTCCCGCGGCCTACCCTCGCGTATGACCTACGTCGTCCCGTTCGACGACCAGCGCCTCTCGCGTGTCGCGCTCGACCGGGCGCAGTCGTACGCGGGCCTGACCGAGGAGCGCGTCGTCGCCGTCTCGGTCGTCCCGCGGAACCCCAGCTACGCCAGAGAGCGCGACTGGATCGCCTCCGACGAGAGCTTCGACGTGCAGCTGGTGCTGGAACGGCTCGCGGAAACAGTCGACAGCATCGCGCCCGAGGCCGAGTTCGAGTACGTCCTCGCGGACCGGTACGCGTCGCCGGGCACCATCTCCTCGAAGATCCGCCGCAAGGCACGGAACTTGAACGCGACGGTCGTCTTCGTCGGGAGCGAGAACGCGGGTCGGATGCTGACCACGCTCCGGAGCGTCGGCCACAGCGTCGCGGCCGACGACACCTACGACGTCCACATCGTCCGTCGCGCCCGCGCGACCGGCGTCGCGGTCCTCGACGAACACTCCCAGCTGTTCGAGGACTGACCCGGGACACCCAACCAGTTCGGCATCTGCCTTATATCCGCCGCCGATTTCCCAACGCGATTAGGGTCGGATTACTCCAGTCGGTCCGGTCTTGGGTTCGATGCGATGAACCGAATGGCACCACTGCTGGCCGCGCTGCTGGTCGTCGCGTCCGTCGCGACACCCGCCGCCGCCGCAGTCACGGCCGATCGAACCGAGACGCAAGACGCCTACGCTGGAGCGCACGTGAGCTACGACGTGCAGGGCGACGCGGTCGTCGACTACACCGTCGACAACGAGACGATGGTGGAGTCGATGCGCGTCGAGTCCCAGTCGAACTACGAGAGTCGGGCGGGCGTGAGCGGCGAGGTCGACCTCGACTCCGTCGTCGAGCTGGACGGCCTTGGGCTGGACATGGGCGCGTCCACCACGACGCAGGCCACCGTCCAGACCGAGGGCGCTGCCAGCATCGTCACCCACGACAACGAGGACGGCACGCTCGTCGTCCGCGGTGGCGAGAACGGCCAGTTCGTCGAGGCCCAGGTCGGCAGTGATGCCGAGGCGGAAGCCGCGTCCGACGACCGCGTGGTCGTCGAGACCGACAACGGCACGACGGGCACCTTCATCGTCGTCGGTGACGGGAACGTCACCGTCAACGAGGCGGGCAACGTCACGGCAGAACTCGGGAGCGATGCCTCGCTGGTGTTCCGCGAGTCCGGCGAGGAGCGCACCGACGGCGAGAAGCGCGTCGAGCGCATGATCGCCAACGGCACCGCGACCGCCGAGGTGTACGTCGAGGAGCAGGGCGAGCAGACCGTCGAGGACACGGTCACGTACGGGCAAGACACGACCGTCGAGGCCGCCCAGGAGGGCGAGCACACGGTCAACATGACCGTCGAGCGCACCCAGAGCCAGGGTAAGGTCGTCGTGATCCACGTCGCCGAGAGCGTCGTCGACGCTGGCGAGTCCGCCGAGGTACTGGTCGACGGGCAGGCCGCTGCTCGGGCCCAGAGCGTGAGCGAGCTCCGCGCCGCGACCCAGAACGGCGACGAGTCCATGTACTACGTCGCACAGGACGCGTCCGCACAGGCCGAGGCGTCCACCACGGTTATGGTGGGCTTCGACCACTTCTCGGAGCGGACCGCCTCCATCCAGGGCGAGGAGACGACCGACGGCGACGACTCGGGCAGCGGCATGCCCGGCTTCGGCGTGACCGCCGCGCTCGCCGCACTCGTCGGCGCAGCACTCGTCGCGGTTCGCGCCCGGAGCTGACGCCGTCCCCGATTCCTGACGCGACTTCCGACCGACGCACCGCGCTCGAACAGCGAACCGCGATCTCGAACCGACGCCGCCCGGACGCGAATCTGGCGGCGCACACTGCTGGCGAACCTCTTCTACGGGCACTCCGGGTATCCTCGACGGCCTGTTCCGAAAGCCGCGGAACAGGTCACTTGATAGACACTGCGCGTTCTGAAACTGGATATATATGTGGCTCCTGCGTGCTAACCCGTGTACATACGTGTTTATATAGATATAAGTCGTCTATCTGGTATGGCATTCCGAACCTTCGATGACATGGACAGCATGTTCGACCAGATGGACCAGATGTTCGACGAGATGCGAACGAACTGGATGGACATGACGCCCCGCGGCATGACACCCCAGCTCGAGTCCGACTCCGACGTCACGACCTACGGCGACGCCGCGACCAGCCTCTCCGAGCGCGACGGCAACTACGTGTTCGTGATGGACCTGCCCGGCTTCGAGCGCGAGGACATCGAGCTCACCTTCCGTGACGGCTCCCTCCACATCGACGCCGTCACCGAGATCGACCACGACTCCGAGTTCGTCTCCATGCACCAGTCGCGCCGCAGCAGCGAGCGCGTCCGCATCCCCGGCGACGTCGTCGCCGAGGAGATCGAGGCGACCTACCGCAACGGCGTCCTCGAGGTCCACCTCCCCATGCTGGAGGACGAGGACGACCACCACATCTCCATCCAGGACTGAGCGGTCCCGGACGGGGCAACCGCGACGGGTCCGCACCCGCTGCCCGACCCCTCGCTCCGCTCTTCGGTGATCTCCTGAATACGGATTTTACATTCTAATCTTCTATCGGTTCAAACTATTCTCTGGAGGTAGAAATCATCGGTTAACTTTAATCTATTGGCCGATAAGCGGCCGGTATGCGTGCGCCTCTGAGTACCACCGTGATGCTCCTCGGGCTCGTCGTGACCGTCGGCTCCGGCTGGTACATCGCCAAGGGACCCTTCTTCGGCTTCGCGACGCCGCCGCTGCCGTACATCCTGGGCGCGACGGGCGTCTTCGTCTTCGGTATCATCGTCTTCGGCTGGGGGCTGAGCAGCCGCATCGACGCCGGGCGGGGCAACGAGCGCGTCATCCCGAGCAACGAGAAGGTCTAGAAGAGCGGCGTCAGCTCCTCGTCGCCGTCGTCGAGCAGCGCCGCCAGGTTCGCGTCGGACTGCGAGCGGATCTCCTCCAGGTTCTCCATCGCCTCGATGGCGACCTGCTGGAGCCCCTTGATGCGGGGCACGTCGGTCACGCCCGACAGCAGCACCACGCAGGCGACGGAGTGCTCGTCCGGCAGCGGGTAGTCCCCGCCGCGGATCTCCATCGAGCCGGTCTGCTCCTCCAGCCACCGGCGGCCGTGCTCGATTCCCTTCCGGTTGAGGTACTCCGGCGGGCCTGCCATGACGAGCAGCCCACGCTCCGCCCCGTTGAGCTCGCACGGGAGCGTGAGCCGACCGAGCGCCGCCTTCCGGACCAGCGAGGTGATACGGTTCGTCGTGTCGGTCTCGTCCAGCTCCTTCTTCGAGAACCGGGAGAACAGCCCGCCCTTCTCGCGCTCGACGTGGTCGACGGCGTAGCCGATGGTCGAGACGCCGCCGCTGCCGAGCGTGTTGATGATCTCGGAGGCGTCGACGACCGACTCGCCGACAGCGCCGCCCTCGTCGACCTCGCCCGCGCCGAACAGCACCGCGAGCCGGCGCACCAGCTCGTCGTTGATGTCGGCGTAGCCCTCGCCCAGCGACTCGCCCGTGTGACGCCACGACTCGTTGTCGAAGACGATGAGGTTGTCCACCTCGCGGACGAACGTCTGGAACGACCGCGCCGCGTTCAGCGTGTACAGCCCGCCCTCGTCCGAGCCCGGGAGGATGCCCAGCCCGTAGACGGGTTCGGCGTAGAGCCGCTTCAGGTGCTTCGCCAGCACCGGTGCGCCACCCGACCCGGTGCCGCCGCCGAGCCCGGCGACGACCATGAACGCATCCACCTCGTGGACCGGGACGTCGTCGAGCGCCGCCTGTATCTCCTCGATGTCCTCCTCGGTGACCTCCGCGCCGAGCTCGTTGTCGGCCCCGACGCCGTGGCCCTTCACCCTGGTCTGCCCGATGAGCACCTGCTGGTCCTTCGGGATGTGCTTCAGGCCGCGGAGGTCGGCCGTCGCCGTGTTCACCGCGACGGCCGCCCGGACCGTCTTCCCCCGGGTCTGCCGGTCGAACTCGACGAACCGGTCGACGACCTTCCCGCCCGCCTGGCCGAAGCCGACCATGGCGAGCTTCACTGTCGAACCACCCCGGAGAACCGCGTCGATACTGTACTCATGGTGACCAGTTACGCCCCCCGTGCAGATAAATACAGACGCCGACCCGGGATATTGATTGGACGGTGTGGCAGCCCGGCCAGCCGCACGAGGGATGAGAGGCGCAGGGAGCCTGCGACCGAGCATCGGGCACGGGACGCGAGCGTCCCGTGAGCCCGCAGGAAATTGGGGCTCTCCCGGGACGTTACCGGAACTCTACGAGTTCCGGTCAGCAGCCAGAAATCTTCGATTTCTGGCCACGTTGCCGGACTCCGTCTGGCAAGCAGTCAGAACGTTCCGCGTTCTGACAACGCAACGAGTCGTGGGAGTCGAGACAGTCGGGGCTTTCTGGCCGTTTGCGGTGTCGGACAGCGCACTCCGAGTTGAAGGAGCAGGAACTTTCGAACTCGCTGTAGCTACGTTACAGAGTCGAAACCCAACAAAACAGGCCTGAAATCGCCGAATCTACAGAGAAAACAAGGCGAGTGCCTCGGGGCTTGACCCCGAGGGTGAAGCCGACACCTAGACGTGTTCTGTCCGCTCGATGTACCGCTCAATTGTTTCCGTTGAGACTGTTCCTGCCGTTCCGGTGTAGTACGACTGTTCCCAAAAGCCACCGCCCCACAGATACTCCTTCAAGAACGACTCGTGCTGTTCCCACATCTCCCGCGCCGTGGTGCTCTTGACAGTCCTTGCAATCTCGCTCGGCGCGTGTTTCGGGTGGGCGGAGAGGAACAGATGTACGTGGTAGGGTGAGATCTGGAGCGACAGTATCTCGTAATCGTACTCGTCGCAGACGTTGCGGAAACTCGCTTCCAGCGAATCCTCGATGGGTTCGAGAATCGCGTGTCGGTACTTCGGACACCACACGAAGTGGTAGTTGACGTTGTACACCGTGTGATTCGACCGCTTTTCACCCATCTCGAACTCACTCTATCAACACAGTTAAGTATATCCAAAGTATATACTTAGAGTGTGCCGGACAGCTTTGAAATCGAAGGTGAGGAAGTTCTCGACGGCGAGGTCAAACCGTTCGGGAACAGTGCCCACGTCACCGTCCCCAAACGCTGGCGTGGGGCCGACGTGAAGGTCGTCAGAACCTCAGAACCCGCCGAACAAGACGAAGAATGACCGACTCACAGGCTCTCGTCAAGACGCTGGACTTCCAACTCGACATCCAGAGTGATAACGAGGGCCTGCTGTACGACGCCACGCTCGAAGCCCGCTCGGTGTACAACGAAACTATCCGTCTCGCCAAAGATGGTGTGGACTGGAATACGATTCCCGACCGCGTGGCCGACGACGCCAACCTCGTGAAGAACACGACACAGCGCGTCGTTGTCAAAGCACTCGGTGCGATGGATAATTACTACGAGTACGACGACTTCGGCCAGCCGAGCCACACCAAGGACGGCGCGTACCCGCTCCGAGCGAACTACGAGGAAGGGTACAACCTGTCGCTTACTGACGACGGCGACGTGGCGTTCCGTATCAGCGCGAAGCCGTACAAACACGTCAAGGGCGTCCTCAAAGGGAGTGACGCCCACCTCGACATTCTCAAGACCGCGCTCACGAGTGACGAGTGGAAGATTGGGACGGCGGAAGCCCTGTTCCATAACGAGAACGCCGAGTTGCACGTCAATGTCACCAACACCGAGCAGACTGTACGAGACAAGCAGGACTCACGAACGGTCGTCGGCGTGGACGTGAACGAGGATAACGTGGCTCTCACCGCACTCTCCGCGAACGGTGTCGAAGACACGTTGGTCATCGACTTCCCCGAAATCAAGTTTGAGCGACACCGCTACTTCACGATGCGGAAGCGCGTGCAAAACGCGGGGAAAGACAGCATCCACGACACGTTGGAAGGGCGTGAAGAACGGTTTGTCCGTGACCGACTCCACAAGGTGTCTCGGCACATCGTTGAGTGGGGTCATCAGTTCGAGAGGCCGTGCATCGTCTTTGAAGACCTCAAAGAGATGCGCGACAGTATCGACTACGGTACGCGGATGAATCGGCGCTTACACCACCTCCCGTTCCGTGCCCTCCAGTTCTATACGTCGTACAAGGCCGCGTTCGAGGGGATTCCGACTGCGTGGATTAACCCCGAATACACGAGCCAGCGGTGTCCGATGTGCGGGCATACGGAGCGTGCGAACCGCAACAAAAAGCGGTTCAAGTGCAAGGGATGCGAGCATCAAGACCACAGCGACCGTGGTGCAAGCGTCAACATCGCCGTGAAAGGCATCGAGAAGCATCAGGACTGGAATGTGCCTGCTCTCAACAGCCTTCCTGTTGTTCGGAAGGTGCGACGGCAGGCATCGGGGGCCGTGGACGTCCCGACCGTGACCCACCTGACCGTTCGAGGCTCTCAGGCCGATGGTTGAGTGGGAGTGCCCGACTAAACCACGGGAAGCCTCGGGGCTTGACCCCGAGGCGGTTCACGCCAGCTGGATGTCGTCGACGTCGAAGTGCCGTTTCGCCAGCTCGCGCGCGGTGTCGATGTTCCGGCCGTCCGCGCCGATTGCGACGCCGGTGTCGGCCTCGTCGACCTCCGCGTAGGCGACCGTGTCGCCGTTCTCGCTGATGGTGACGTGGTACACCGCCGCCGGGGCGAGCGCGTTCGCGACGAAGTCCGCCGCGGTGTCGGCGTCCTCGACGAGCTTCACGTCGCGGCCGAGGCGCTCCTCGAACTCGGCGACGTGCTGGCCGCCAGGGCCGATGGCCGTGCCCATGTCGCCCGCGGCGACGAGGACGACGACGCGGTCGTCTTCGATCAGGCAGTCCCGACCGCTCGCCTCGGTCACCTCCTCGAACAGCCCGAGGATGCGCAGCGCCTCGTCCGTCAGCGTGACCGCCATCAGTCCGCTTGCGAGGACCGGTTGACCGACCCCATCTTGAGGTTCACGTCGCCGGTGCCGAGCTTGATGGGCTTGCCGACGATGACGTTCTCGGTGACGCCGTTCAGGTCGTCGACCTCGCCGTGGATGGCGGCGTCGAGCAGGTGGTTGACCGTCACCTCGAACGCCGCACGCGCCAGCACGGAGTCCTTCGAGCCGGAGATGCCGTGGCGGCCGATGGACTCGATCTCGCCGCGGTTGGTCATGATGTCCGCGACGAGCATCAGGTGCCGGACGTTCACGTCGTCCAGCCCCTGCTCCTCGAGGGTGGTCTTCGTCTCCTCGATGATGGTCTCGCGTGCGGCCTCGATGCCGAGCTCGGAGTGGATCTCGTGGATGTTGTTGCAGGTGGTCCGCGAGGCGTCGACGCCCTCGATGGTGAGCACGTCGCCGAACGCCGAACCCTCGGTGTAGAGGACGAACTCCTCGCCGTCCTCGGTCTCCTCCTTGCGGATGACGACGCGGGCGATCTCCTCGATGCCCTTGAACGTCACCTCGCGCAGCTCCTCGACGAGCTGGAGCAGGTCCCGGTAGGACGGCTCCTCGGGGCCGAACTCGACGTCTGTGCCCTGCTGGACCGTCTTCACACCCAGCGAGTCCTCGATTATCTCTGCGACCTCGCCGGCGATCTCGTCGACGCTGTCGACGGTCGGCCAGCGCTCCTGGAGCGTGTCCGGGTTGAGGTCGATGTGGACGCGCATGTCGGCGACGTTCGTCGAGATGTCGCCGAGCGCGAGGATCTTCGTCGCCTCGATCTTCCAGACGACCTCGTGGGCCTTCTCGCGGTCGGTCCCGTACTCGTCGTCGAGGTGGACCGTCATCGTCGGCGTGTCCGGCGTCTTCCGGGCGTCCACCAGCTCGATGAGCCGGGGCAGGCCCTGGGTGACGTCGATCTCCGCGACGCCCGCGTAGTGGAACGTGTTCATCGTCAGCTGCGTGCCCGGCTCCCCGATGGACTGGGCGCTGACGGTGCCGACGGGGTCGAGCGCGTCGACCCGGGTATCGAGGTACCGGTGCTCGACGGCGCGGGCGATCTCGTCGGCCTGCTCGACGTTCGCGTCGTTCGCCTCGACGGTCCGGTACACCTCGGCCTTGAGGTCGTCGGGCAGCTCGGTGTCCTCGACGACCGCCTCGACGTCCGCGGAGACGTCGAACTCAGTCATCCGACTCCACCTCCGAGAGGAGGTCGGGGTTGCGACGTGCCTCCCCGTGCTCGGAGAGGTTCGTCGGGCGAGCCTTCTCGCCCAGGAACTCCGCCTTCGAGTCCTCGCTCTCGAACTCCGCCTCGATGACGCGGTCGGCGATCTGGTCCACGTCGATGCCGTGGTCGTCGTCGTAGGCGACCTTCGTCGGTGACGTGCCGTCCTCGCCGAACTCGAACTGGACGATGGTGTCGCTGGTGTCGCGCACCGTGCCGTCGTACTGCGTCTCCAGCTCGGAGAGCGCGTTGATGAGCCGGCGCTGCAGGTAGCCGGACTTCGAGGTGCGGACTGCCGTGTCGACCAGGCCCTCGCGGCCACCCATCGCGTGGAAGAAGAACTCCCGCGGGGTCAGCCCGCCGGTGTAGGAGTGCTCGACGAAGCCGTGTGCCTCCGCGGAGAGGTCGTTCTTCTTGTAGTGGCTGAGGGTGCGGTCCTCGTACCCGCGGTTGATGCGGGTCCCACGGACCGCCTGCTGGCCGACACAGCCGGCCATCTGGGTCAGGTTCAGCATCGACCCACGCGCCCCGGAGTTGGCCATGACGACCGCCGGGTTGTCGTCCTCGAAGTGCTCCTCGGCGATGTCGCCGGCGTTGTCACGCGCCTTGCCGAGCGTCTGCATGATCTTCATCTCCAGCGTCTCGTCGACGGTCCGACCCGGGAGCGACTCGAGCTCGCCCGCGTCGTACGTATCGATGAGCTCCTCCACGCGGTCGTAGGCGTCCTCGATGGTCTCGTCGATGCGCTCCTGTGCCTCTCCCGGGATGGTCTCGTCGTCGATGCCGATGGAGAACCCGAAGTGCATGATCGAGCGCATCGCGAGCGTCGCGACCTCGTTGATGAACTGGCGGGCGCGGGTCAGGCCGTACACCTTCGCGATGGTGTCGACGACCTCGCCGCCGAACGCGCCGACGGCGTCCTCGTCGATGGTGCCCTCGAGGAGCCGCCCGTCCTCGATGACGACCGAGTCCCCGGTGTTCGACTTGAAGTCGAGGTTGAGGTCGTCGGGGAGCAGTTCCGAGAACAGCTGGCGGCCCGTCCAGTACGGGCGGCCGTCGTCGTCGACGCCGACCTCCTCGGGCAGCTCGTCGATGCGGGTCGCACGCAGCAGGTCGAGCGCCTGCGTCTCGTTGAACTGCGGGTTCGTGTGCGTCAGCAGGTACGTCCCCGAGATGTGGTCCTGGATGGCTCCGATGATGTTCTCGCCGAAGCGCGGCGAGAGGATCTGCTCCTGCACGCGCATGAGGACGCGCGCCTCGGCGCGGGCCTCCTCGTTCTGGAGCGCGTGCATGTTCATCTCGTCACCGTCGAAGTCGGCGTTGTACGGCGGGCAGACGACGGTGTTCAGGCGGAACGTCTTGTACGGCATCACCACGACCTCGTGGGCCATGATGGACATCCGGTGCAGCGAGGGCTGCCGGTTGAACACGACGATGTCGCCGTCGATGAGGTGTCGGTTGACCTCCCAGCCGGCCTCTACCTTCTCGGCGAGCTCCTCGCAGTTCTTCTCGGTCACCTTCAGGCGGCGACCGTCCGGCCGGCGGACGTAGTTCGCACCCGGGTGCGTCTCGGGCCCGTTCGTCACGTAGCGTCGGGCGTCCTCCAGATTCCGCTCGGTGACGTTCATCGTCTGGGTCATCTCCGTCGCGACCCGGTCCGGCACGCCGACCTCGTTCAGCGAGAGCGTCGGGTCCGGGCTGATGACGGTCCTGGCGGAGAAGTTCACGCGCTTGCCGGACAGCGAGCCACGGAAGCGGCCCTCCTTGCCCTTCAGGCGCTGGGACAGCGTCTTCAGCGGACGGCCGGAGCGGTGGCGCGCCGGCGGCGTGCCCGAGATCTCGTTGTCCATGAACGTCGTGACGTGGTACTGGAGCAGCTCCCAGAGGTCCTCGATGATGAGCTGGGGCGCACCGGCCTCGCGGTTCTCCATGAACCGCTGGTTGATACGGATGATGTCGACCAGCTTGTGGGTGAGGTCGTCCTCGGAGCGCTGGCCGTTGTCCAGCGTGATCGAGGGTCG
The DNA here is from genome assembly GCF_024495425.1 of Haloarchaeobius litoreus. Classification (NCBI taxonomy): domain Archaea; kingdom Methanobacteriati; phylum Methanobacteriota; class Halobacteria; order Halobacteriales; family Halorubellaceae; genus Haloarchaeobius; species Haloarchaeobius litoreus. Next base: position 167,493 of record NZ_JANHJR010000002.1, read on the forward strand.
CGCCGTCACCGGCGGGACCGGGAGCACGGTCAGGATCATCCACTCCGGTCGGGACTTGTCCGACGAGATGCCGAGCACCTCGATGTCCTCGTCCGGGATGTCCTCGAACCAGTCGCGGATGTCCGAGGGCATCAGCTTGTTCATGTCCTCCTCGGTGAGGTCGATGTCGAGCGCCTTCTCCAGTGCCTTCCGGTCGGACTCCCGGGGGCGGAACTCGCCGGAGAGGATCTGGTTGACCCGGGAGAGCTCGATGCCCGTCTCGTTGGCGAGCGCCTCGCGTCCCATCGGCTCGTCGTCGTCCTCGCCGGGCTGCATCGCGGCCGCGATGCGCTGGGAATACTCCGAGGTCAGCACCTGCTGGACCTCGTAGTACGTCGTCGGCTTCTCGTGCTGGATGTCGAACTGGATCTCGCCGCAGAACGGACAGCGGTCCTTCTTCCGGGCCTGCCGGATGGCCGCCTTCGTCACGTCGTTGAGGTCCCGACCCAGCTTGCGCGTCTGGTCGAGCTGGCCGCGGAACTCGTCGCGCTCGTCCTCGGTGAGACAGAGCCGGGCGCACTCGCGGCAGGTGCCACGGAGCAACCGCCGGATGAGCTTCGTGAAGCCGACGTGGATGACGGGCGCGGCCAGCTCGATGTGGCCGAAGTGCCCGTTACACGAGCCCGAGTGCTGACCGCAGGTCTTGCACTCCAGCCCGGGGTCGATGACGCCCAGCCGCGGGTCCATCAGCCCCATGTCGATGGGGAAGCCGTCGTCGTCGTACGTGTCCGCCGTGATGATCTTCGTGGCGGACATGTCCCGGTACTCCTCCGGGTCCATCAGCCCGAAGTCGATCTCGCCGATCTCCTTTGGTGTCTGTGAGCTTGCCATGTTAGACTGCGTCCTCCAGTTCGAGTCGCGGCGCGATGCCGAGTGCCTTCATCTCGTCGAGCAGGAGCTTGAAGGCGTAGCTCATCTCTATCTCGTGGATGTCCGTCTCCTCGCCGCAGTTCGGGCAGTACACCCGACGCTGGTCGACGTTCTCGACCGCACTCATCCCACACTGACCGCAGATGTGGATGAACTCGCGGTCGGACTCGTCGAGCAGGCGCTCCTTCAGCGCCATCGCCGCGCCGTGCCCGATGAGCACGTCGCGCTCCATCTCCCCGACACGGAGGCCACCTTCGCGGGCGCGACCCTCGGTCGGCTGGCGGGTGAGCACCTGCACCGGCCCGCGCGAACGGGCGTGCAGCTTGTTCGAGACCATGTGGTACAGCTTCTGGTAGAAGATGACCCCGACGAAGATCTCGGCCTCGATCTTCTCGCCGGTGACGCCGGAGTAGAGGCTCTCCTTGCCCGAGGACTTGAAGCCGGCCTCCTCCAGGCCACCGCGGAGCTCGTGCTCGTCCTCGCCGGTGAAGGGCGTGCCGTCGACACGGCGGCCCTCCAGGGCACCGATCTTGCCGCCGAGCATCTCCAGCACGTGACCGACCGTCATCCGCGACGGCAGCGCGTGCGGGTTGACGATGAGGTCCGGGACGACACCTTCCTGCGTGAAGGGCATGTCCTCCTGTGGTGCGATGTGGCCGACGACGCCCTTCTGGCCGTGGCGGGATGCGAACTTGTCGCCCATCTCCGGGATGCGCTCGTCGCGCACGGAGACCTTCGAGAGCTTCGAGCCGTCCTCTCCCTCCATCAGCGTGACCGTGTCGACGACCCCGGACTCGCCGGAGCGCATCGTCACGCTCGTCTCCCGTCGCTTCTGGGGGGAGAGACCACCCATGTCGTCGGGCTCTTCGAGGAACCGCGGCGGCGAGGTCTTCCCGAGCAGCACGTCGTTCTCGTCGACGCGCGTCTCCGGGTTGACCAGGCCGTCCTCGTCGAGGTGCGTGTACGCGTCCTCACCGCGTGCACCGCGCACGTCCTGGCTCGGAATCTCGAAGCGGTCCTCCTGACCGCCGGGGTAGCGCCGCTCCTCGCCCTCGTACGTCCGGAAGAAGTGCGAGCGGGCGAGCGCGCGGTCGACCGACCCCTGGTTGAGCACGAGTGCGTCCTCGATGTTGAACCCCTCGTAGCTCATGACGGCGACGACGAAGTTCTGCGCCGCGGGGCGCTCGTCGTAGCCGATCTGCTCCGTGGTCTGGGTCTTGACCATCGAGAGCTGCGGGTAGTGCAGCAGGTGCTGGCGCGTGTCCGGCCGGATGCGGTAGTTCGCGCTCGGCAGGCCGAGCGACTGCTTGATCATCCCCGCCCCCATCGTAATCCGGGGCGAGGCGTTGTGCTCCGGGTACGGAATCATGCCCGCACCGATACCGAAGATGAGCTGCGGGTCCACCTCGAGGTGCGTGTGGTCCTCGGTGAGGTCCTCGCGGTCGACGGCGACGTAGATGTCCTCCTCCTCCTCGGCGTCGATGAACTCGACGTGGCCGTGCTCGACGAGGTCGTCGAACTCCAGCTCGCCGTTGCGGACCGCCTCGATCTCCTCCTCGGAGATGCGGGTCTCGCCGTTCTCGACGACCAGCAGCGGGCGACGCGCCCGGCCGGCGTCCGCGTTGACGATGACCTCGCGTGTGCGGTCTTTCACGGAGACGTTGACCATCTCGCTCACCTCGCCGAGCCGGCGGGCCTCGCGGATCTGCTCCGCGAGCTGATGCGGCTCGGGGTGTGTCCCGACCAGACTACCGTTGACGTATACCTTCGCTTCGCGCTGTTGACTTGCCATGTGTTAGTCGTCCGCGGGTGTTTCCTGGCCCTGTCCTTCGAGCCCGGGGATACCCTTGACCCCCATCGACGCCAGTTCTCGTTTGAGTCCCTGTTCGTCCTCGATGTTCTGTGACAGCTCCATCGCCTGGGCGAAGTTCTTCACCAGCCCACAGTTCGGCCCCTCGGGCGTCTCGGAGGGGCAGATGCGACCCCACTGGGTCGCGTGCAGGTCACGCGCCTCGAAGTGGGGCTGGCTGCGCGACAGCGGCGAGCGCAGCCGGCGCAGGTGCGAGAGCACGCCCATGAAGTCGGTCCGGTCGACCAGCTGGCTCACGCCGGAGCGGCCGCCGACCCAGTTCCCCGTCGCGATGGGGTGCTCCAGGCGCTCGGTGAGCACGTCCGAACGGACGACCGTGCTGACCGAGAGCTGCCGGTTGCGCATGTTGGCGCGTTCGAGCTGGTACTTCACGTCGCGTGCCAGCTTGTTCAGCGCCGTCCGGAACAGGTCCTTCATCAGGTCGCCGGAGACCTTCAGGCGCTTGTTCGCGTAGTGGTCCTTGTCGTCGGACTCGCGCCGCCCGAGCGCGAGTTCGAAGCAGGCCTCGGCCATCCGGCAGAGGTAGTACGACTTGTTGATGCGGACGTCCTCCTCCTCGACGCCCTCCTCGTGGAGGTGCGGCAGGAGGTACCGGTCGATGACGTAGTTCGCCCGCTTGAGCTGGTAGTTCTTCCCCTGCCCGGAGGCGACGCGCTTGCCCAGCGTCTCGATGGCCTCCTCCTGGCTCTGGACCTCGGCGGCCTCCAGGTTCTCCAGCATGTACTTGACGACCTCGGGGTCGTCGCTGACGCGGTGGACGATCTCCTCGTCCGACTCCAGCCCGAGTGCGCGCACGAGCGTGACGAAGTTGATGCTCCCCGACACGGACGGGAACGACACCTCGAGCAGGCCCTCGCGGTTGCGCTCACAGAGCACCAGCGCGCGGTAGCCACGACGCTGCGAGAAGGTCTTCGCGACCTGGATCTCGTCGCCGTACTTCGTGTCGTACTCGGCGAGGATCTTGTTCGGTGCGAGGTCCTCGCTCGTCATCAGCACGCGCTCGGAGCCGTTGACGATGAAGTAGCCACCGGGGTCGGCTGGGTCCTCGCCGATCTCGATGAGCTCCTCGTCCGAGAAGCCCGCGATGTTGCACTTCTCCGAGCCGACCATGATGGGCATCCGGCCGATCTTGGTCTCGGTGGAGTCGACGACCCGCTCCTCGCCCTCCTCGCCCTTCACGATGGACATCTCCATGAAGACGGGCGCGGAGTACGTGATGTTCCGGAGGCGGGCCTCCTGCGGGTAGAGCAGTTCCTCGGAGCCGTCGGCCTCCCGCACGCGCGGGGTCACGACGCGGACGTCTCCCAGCTCGACGTGGACGGGCTCTTCGCCCTCCTTGTCGCCGATGTCCGTGTCGATGGTCTCCTTCTCGTCCACGACGCGCTGCATCCCCCGGGTGAGGAACGCGTTGAACGAGCGGAAGTGGTGTTCTGCGAGTCTGTCCTTCGAGAAGTACTCACGCGAAATCGCGCGTCGGTTTGCTCTGTCCATTCTGTCAGTCCACCACGAGTCGGTACACGACCGCTGTGTCTGTCGTTCGCGATTCTCGGATTATCTTCACCACGTCACCCATCTCCGCGTCTTCAGGGAGCGCGGGGTCGGTGTTCTTGATCTTGGGAAGGTCCGTCCTGTCGATGTCGTACTCGTCGAGCACGTCCTGAAGGTCGTCCTCGTCGAGGACGACGTGCTCGGGCACGAGTTCGTGTTGGCTTACGTCTACCATGGTTGTGTCTGACCGGAGAGAGAAGCTGCTGTCACGAGATACTACAGGGCACTACCGGCGGCAGGCATTTAACGTTTGCCAAGTGCGGCGGGAGCTTTCGCTATTGGTGCCCGCCTCGGCGGCGGGTACGAACCCGCGGTCGGGACGACGCGAACAGATTCAGTTTCGTCCTGACGATTGCGCTACGACCCTAAAGCGTTTGTGCCGCGGTGGACACACGCACACGTCCTCCGATTGGAAAGCCTTAAGCGTACAACCCGGGTACGATAGGGTGAAGCCCGGGTGGTGTAGTGGCCCATCATACGACCCTGTCACGGTCGTGACGCGGGTTCAAATCCCGCCTCGGGCGCTTCTACGAGGAACTCCGTGACGAGCAGAGCGACCGTAGCGGGATTTGAACCAGGGAGGGCACGCGCAGCGAAGCGAGCATGTCCGACCGAGGTTCAAATCCCGCCTCGGGCGTATTCTGCTGGCGCAACCGAACGAGGAGCGCTAGCGACGAGTGAGTCCGCGCCAGCGACTCGCCACGAAGGGGTTTGAAGCAGCGAGTGGAGCGACGCGGAACGAGTGAGGTTCGAATCCCGCCTCGGGCGGTTCTTCGACTTCTCGTCCACGAGCGAGACGACTCTCGCCCCCGTCGCTACAGTTCATACCGGAAGCCGACCCAACGTCGGTGTGAACCCCTCCCGACGAGGCGACGAGACCGAAGCGATCCTACTCGCGAGGCTGCTCGAGTGTGGCTGTTCCGTCGCGGTCCCGTTCGGCGACAGTGACCGGTACGACCTGCTCGTCGACGACGACGGCTACCTGTTCCGTGTCCAGTGCAAGACGGGCAGCTGGGTGAACGGGACGGTCCGGTTCAAGCTGTACAGTCCGACGGTGACCGACGGCGAGCGCGTGGATACCGGCTATACAGCCGCGGAGGTCGACGCGTACGCGGTCTACTCGCCCGAGACGGAAGCGGCGTACTGGGTGCCGATCAGCGAGACGGGGACCGGCGAGATGCGACTCCGTGTCGAGAAACCGGAGCCGAAGGCACCGCGGTCGCGGCTGAACTGGGCGTCTGAGTATCTGTTGGTGGAACGGTTCGGGTGACGGTCTGGCGTCGTTCCGAATCGACACCGATTAATAAGGCCAGCCGGAACGGAGAGATGCGTTCGAGAGCCCGGGTGGTGTAGTGGCCCATCATACGACCCTGTCACGGTCGTGACGCGGGTTCAAATCCCGCCTCGGGCGTATTCTGCTGGCGCAACCGAACGAGAAGCGTTAGCGACGAGTGAGTCCACGCCAGCGACTCGCCACGAAGGGATTTGAAGCAGCGAGTGGAGCGACGCGGAACGAGTGAGGTTCAAATCCCGCCTCGGGCGTATTCTGCTGGCGCAACCGAACGAGGAGTGTTCACCGCACGTCGTACTCGTGGCGCATGAGCATGACCGACCGGTCGGCGCTACTCCACTGCAGCCGGAGGACGCCGGTGCTGTCGGCGGGGACGGAGACGGTACCGGAGTCACCGGGCTCGACGGGCGAGTCGATAACCTCGGCGAGTGTCCCCCGGGGAGAGCCGCCGACCTGCACGGTGATGCGGTCGGGGTGCTGGATGGTCTCGCCACCGCCGTGCGTGATAACTACGGCGTTCTGGTCGGGCTGGTCGGTGAAGTCGAACCCCGCGTTCGGCGGTGTCCCACCGGGAGAACCAGCGTCCCAGACGCGCCAGTTCCCGTCGTGGGTGCGCAGTTCGTACTCGACGCGGTCGGTCTGGGAGTTGCCCTGCTGGTCGGAGAGGGTGTACTCGACGACGACCATCGCGGTGCTCTCGTCCTGTCTCCGGACCTCGGTTTCCTCGATGCTGATGTCGAGGTCCTGCTGGGTGTTCTCCTGCTCGCTGTCCTCGGTCTCTGCCATCATCGGCCCGTCGGGGTGAACGAGGTCGCGCGCCCGGTCCCTGTCGCCCTCGATGGCGGCCGTGAGGAACGTCCGGAGCGTCTGTTCCGGGTCGTCGCCGACGTCGCTGCCGTCCCCGCCGAGGATGCCCGTGCAGCCGGCGAGTGCCGTCAGTGAGAGCGTGCTCGCAGTGAGATACGTGCGTCGTCGCATGCGAACCGAGTTCAGGATAGCGCGTCAAAAGTGTACGTATTCTAATCTGTTTCACGGTCACCGATACCGAGCGCCAGTGCCTGTCGGCCGGGCTGACTCTAATCCTTTAGTACCCTTGCGACGTAGCGGCTCCCATGGCAAGAGACGGGCCCGGCGAAATGGTGGCCGGGACGCCGACCGTCGAGGAGGTGTCGGTGCTGTTCGTGGACAACGACGCCGACTTCGCGGAGGTCTCGAAGACGATGCTGGAGCGGGCGGACGAGAGTATCTCGGTGACGGTCGTCCCGAACGGGTCGGCGGCGATCGAGGTGGTCGAGGACCCGGGGCGGCAGGTCGACTGCATCGTGAGCGACTACGACATGCCCGAGATGGACGGGCTGGCGCTGCTGGAGGCGGTTCGCGAGCGGGACGACCGGCTGCCGTTCGTGCTGTTCACGGGGAAGGGGAGCGAGGAGATCGCGAGCGACGCCATCGCGGCGGGCGTGACCCAGTACCTGCAGAAGAAGCCGGGCCGCGAGCGGTACGCGCTGCTGGGGAACCAGATTCGGAACGCGGTGGCGCAGTACCGGACCCAGAGCGCGCTGCAGGACCGGGTTCGACAGCAGGAGGCGGTGGCGACCATCGGGCAGCAGGCGCTGAACGAGCCGCAGCTGGACGTGCTGTTCGAGACGACGGTTCGGCGGGTCGCGCGGGCGCTCGACGTGAGCCACGTCCGCATCCTCTCGGGGTCGGACGAGGAGCTCCGGACGGAGGCGGCCGTCGGCTGGCGACCGGACGCACCGCCGTCGGGGCAGGCGCAGTACGCGGTCACCGACGGGAAGCCGGTCGTGGTGGTCGACGACCTGTCGTCAGAGGAGCGGTTCGACACGGCCGACGCGGCCGAGGTGGAGGGGCTCCGGAGCGGTGCGTGCGCGACGGTCGGCCTGCGCGGCTCCGACTGGGGGGTGCTGGAAGCGCACGCCCGGACCCATCGTCGGTTCACGCAGGACGACGTGACGTTCCTCCAGAACGTGGCGACGGTGCTCGCGAGCGCCATCGAGCGCAACGTCATCGAGGGGGAGCGGCGGGAGAGCAGCGAACGGTACCGGACGCTGGTCGAGGTGTCCCCGAGCGCAGTCGTCGTGCACCGCGACGGCGACCTCGTCTACACGAACCCGGCGTTCGTCTCGCTCGTCGGGGCCGCCGACGAGACGGCGCTCCTCGGGACGGAGCTGGCGTCGCTGGTCCACCGGGAGGACGAGGCGGCGGTCACGACCGCGATGTCGCAGACGATGGCGGGCGAGGCGGAGCCGACACGACAGGAGCGACGAATCGTCGGCCACGACGGGTCGGTGGTCCACGTCGAGATGACCTCGCGGGCCATCGAGTACGAGGGCGAGCGGGCGGTCCTGACGGTTGCGACGGACGTGACCGAGCGCAAGCGATACGAGGAGACGCTCGATACGCTGCACGAGACCTCTCGGGACCTGATGCGTGCGGAGACGCAGGCCGACATCTGCGAGACGGCGGCGGAGACGGCGGCGGACCTGCTTGGACTGAGCGCGCTCATCGTCTACACGTTCGAGAGCGATACCGGGACGCTCGAACCGGCCGCGACGACGCCGAGTACGAGCGAGCTGCTGGGGTCGCCGCCGACGGTCGAGCGCGGCGCGGGGTACGTCTGGGAGACGTTCAGCGCGGGTGAGTCGCGGTACTTCCCGGACGTGGCGGACGAGTCGGGAGCACTCGACGACGTGGTCGAGAGCCAGCTGGTGATCCCGCTGGGGACCCACGGCGCGCTGGTGGCCGTCTCGGACACCGTCGAGGGGTTCGAGGAGCCGACCATCGAGCTGTTGCACATCCTCGCGGCGAACACCGAGGCGGCGATGGACCGGGCCGGGCGCGAGCAGCTGCTCCGGGACCACGACAGCCGGTTGACCCGGCAGAACGAGGAGCTCCGGAAGCTGAACCACACGAACAAGATCGTCCGTGACGTGAACCGTGCGGTCGCGCAGGCGTCGACCAGACGCGAGATCGAGCAGGCGGTCTGTGATCGGTTGGCCGAGGCGGAGCCGTACGTCGCCGTCTGGGTCGCCGAGGCGGAGGGGCCGAACGGCGCGATGACGCCGCTCGCGTGGGCGGACACCGACGCGGACTACGTCGACCGCATCGCCGACGACCTGGACGACCCGACGCCAGAGGGGGACCTCGTCCGGCGGGCGGCCGACGACCAGGAGGTCGTCGTCGTCGAGGACGTGCTGACGAACGAGTGGAGCGAGCGCCGGACGGAGGCGCTCACGTACGGCTTCCAGACGGTGGTGGCCGTGCCGCTGGTCGACAACGAGCGCGTCTACAGTGTCCTCGTGTTGCACGTCGCGACGCCCGAGACGGTGACCGAACAGGAGCTGGCGGTGCTCGGCGAGCTGGGGGAGACCATCGGCTACGCCATCCACGCCGTCGAGCGGACCCGGGCGCTCGTCACCGACAGCGTGGTCGAACTCGAGTTCGAGGTGGCCGACGAGCGGTTCACCTTCTCGCGGCTGTCGGCGGCGGTCGGCGGGTCGATTCGGATGGATGGGGCCGTCGCCCGACCGGACGGGACACACCTCTGTTTCGTCCGCACCGAGGCCGTGGACCCGGACCTCGTGGAGGAGACGCTCGCGGAGTGGTCGTCGGCACCGTCGGTGTCCCGGATCAACGAGGACGGCGACCAGACGCTGTTCGAGATCCAGCTGTCGGAGCCGCGCCTGTTCGAGCTGCTCCGGGAGTACGACGGGACAATCCAGTCGCTGACGGCCACGGACGGCGTTGCGACGATGGTGGTCGAGCTGCCCCAGGGTGGCGACACGCGCGGGCTGTGGAACGACCTGAGCGAGTCCTACCCGACGACGGAGCTCGCCGCCCGGCGGGAGACGAGCCAGAGCAACCGCCAGCATCGCGACCAGCGCTCGTGGGTCGAGGGCGAGCTGACCGAGCGACAGTTCGAGGCGCTCCAGACCGCGTACTACGCCGGTTTCTACGACTGGCCGCGCGAGGTGACCGGGGAGGTGCTCGCCGAGGCGCTCGACGTCACACCACCCACGTACCACTACCACCTGCGTGCGGCCGAACGCAAGCTGGTGAGCGGAGTGTTCGAGTCTGGCTCTAATTGATTAGTGTCGGTCAACACCCGGCACTAACGAGATAGAATAAAGTGTTAATCCGATACCATCCGTAGCAGTAGTCGGCGAAACAGCAGCGAACCGCTGTCGCCACCCCATACTCCCCCCAACCCCCCTTCCTGACGGACTTCCCGACGAGAGGCGTCACTGTGGCGAGGCTCGAAACGGGCCGCGAACTACCGAAGAAAGAGCGGTGTCAGGGTCGGAACCGGTGTCGACGGCTGCGGTCGCGGCGGGCCGACGGAGGGGTCAGCTCCGCTCGCCGATGGTGACCTGGTTGTACTTCTGGCGGCTGCCGCCGCTGGCGCCGTACGGTTCGATGTCGACCCAGTCGTACACGAAGCGCTCGTCGGTGCGGTGGTAGCACGGCAGGAGCACCATGTCCTCCCAGTTCGCCTCCTCCATCTGGACGTAGGCGTCGCCACGGGTCGAGGCGGCCGCCTCGCTCGGTGCCTGGTTGTTCTGGACGGTCTCCCAGGCGCTGTTCATCTGGTCGACGGCGCCGCCCTCCACGTCGTCCCAGTCGACGTACGCACCGCGGGCACCGCCGTCGCGGTCGGTGTTGGTGAGGTCGGGCACGAGCTGTCCCCAGAAGTTGTCCGGGGCGGGCCAGTCCATCGCCCAGCCCAGCGAGTAGGCGGCGAGGTTGCCGTTGCGGCCACGGTTGAGCAGCGTCGCGAACGGTGCCTCCTCGAGGTTCATGTTGACGTGAGCGTTGACGAGCTTGTCGCGGAGGATGGTGCCCAGCCCCTGCCACGTCGGCGACTCGTAGGTCGTGAACGTGACCTCGTACTGGTTGTTCGGGCCGTAGCCGGCGTCCTCCATGATCTGACGGGCCTCGCCGAGGCGCGTCTCGCCGTAGCCGTAGGGGTAGTTCTGCTCGGCGTGTTCGTCGTACGCGCTGGTGCCGCCGGGGTAGATGCGTGGCGGGCTGAAGTGGTACGCGGGCTCGCCGCGACCCTTGAACACCTCCTCGACGCCCTCGTGCTGGTCCATCGCGTACGCGATGGCCTGCCGCACGGGTTTGGGGACGTTCTTCGCGTTCAGGCCGATGTAGAACGTGTTGATGGTCGGGACGGCGGCGTAGTCGACCGTCTCGCCGTTCCGCATCTGTCCGTAGGTGCCCAGCTGCCGGCCGAGTTCGTCCTCCTCCTCGATGGAGACGAGGTTCGGGTCGTACTTCGACGTCGGCATCGGCGGGAGGTCCGCGTTCTTGTTCTGGCCGTAGTTGTACAGCGCATCGGTGTCGGTGATGATCTGCCAGTGGACGCCACCGATGAGCGGTCCGTCACCGTGATAGTCGTCGAACCGACTGACCTCGGCCTGCGTGCTCGTCTCCCAGTTCTCGAAGGTGAACGGGCCTGCACTGATCGGGTTGTTGCGTGCGAACTCGTCGTACCCCATCTCGCCGTCGTAACCGGGCGTGTCGTCGACGAGGCCCTCCGGAATCGCGCCGAAGGCGGTGTACGCGAGCATCTCCAGCGTCGAGTGGAACGGGGCCGAGAGCTGGATCTCGAACGTCGTCTCGTCGACGGCTGTGACGCCGAGGCTGCCGGGCGCGTACTGCTCGACCTCCTCGCCGTCGTCGTTGGTGACCGTCTCCATCTCGTGTTCGATGCCCATCGCGGACGTGACGAAGTACGCCCGGCGGGAGTTCGGCGAGGCGGTCAGGCGCTCGAACGAGTAGACGAAGTCCGAGGCGGTGACGGTGTCGCCGTTGTGGAACGTCGCGTCCTCCTTGAGCGTGAACGTGTACGTGGTGTAGTCATCCGACACCTCGTAGTCCGTCGAGAGCAGCGGCTCGACCTCGATCTCGCCGTTCGGGTAGTTCATCAGCCCGTCGAACACCTGCTGGATGACCCGACCGTTCGCCGTGTCGGTCGAGGCGATGGGGTCCAGCGTGCTCATCGTCGCGTTCGTGAGCTGGAGGGTCCGGTCGCTCTCGCCGAAGCCCTCGTCGTCGTCGGTGCCGGTCCCGGGGTCGTCCGTCCCCTGGGTGTCGGTCCCCTGGGTGTCGGTTCCGCCCGGGTCTTCGTTGTTGTCGCCCGTACAGCCCGCGAGGGCCAGGGCAGTCGCTGCGCCGCCGGTCGCCTTCAGGAACGTCCGGCGCTGGAGGGACTGGTCGTCTGACATACACCCACCGGTTCGGTCTTACGTGTCAAAAAACGACTGCAAGCACTAGTCGACTCTAGTCCAAAAGAAAACCTTATAAGTGGGATGCAGTCCGCCTAATAGGATAAAGTTAAAATCTCATTTTACTTTTCCCGCAAAAGACGAAGCGGCGGCTGTCGACAGGAGCGAACTGGTCTGAAACGCAGTCGCGGAGGCCGAATCGGGATGGGGATGACAGCAGGCGGCGTTCCTGTCGACGATAAATCCTTGTCCCGGACGGGTATTAAGGCCGGTGAAGGGTCAAACCGTCACTTGAGACTTCGGCCCGTCAGGGCCGCACTCGCGGTCGGGCTCCCTCCGTCGTGTGGCGTGCGCCGCTCGCGGACCTGCACCGCGTGGAGCCGCTCGGTGGCGTCGTCGACCACCCTGACCTCGCCCGGCTCGGTCGGCATCCGTGCCGTCAGGTCCTCGTCGACGTACGAGGGCCGTGCCCGTGCCAGTGCCTCGCGGTCCCGCCGGTCGGTGAGTCGGTGGGCGACCAGAAGATCGGCCTGCGACGCGGCCACCGCCGGCAGCGCGCTCGGGCGCTGGGTCGCTGCGACGAGGCTCACTCCGGGCTGCCGCCCACGCGTGAGCAGCGTCCGCAGCGCCGGTGCCGCGACGCCGTCGAAGAACGCGTGCGCCTCGTCGACCAGCAGCCACGGGAGCCGGGCGACCGTCCCCTGCACCCGCGCCCGGTAGAGCGCCGTCGCCGTCGCCCGGACGACCGCGTTCGCCGCCGCCGCCGGCAGTCCCGACACGTCGAGCACCGTCGCGGTTCCCGACGCCAGCGACCCCGCATCGAGCCCGTCCGGGTCGAACACGTCCCACGACGCCGCGAGGTCGAGGTGGTTCCGGGCCGCGCGCCGCGCTGCCTGGTCGCAGTCGAGCTCGGCCAGCGTCGCCCCGATCTCGGCGACGGTCGTCCCCGTCGCCGCCGCCCGCCACAGCGCCGCCCCGCCGGGCGACTCCGGGTCTAGTCCGACCAGCTCGCACCACGCTGTCGGCGGGAGTGCGTCGGGGTCCACCCGCGGCTCTGTGACGACGGTCGCTGAGCCGTCCGCTGTCAGCGTCCCGAACACGTCCATCGGGTCGACCACGACCGGCGCGACGCCTGCACCAGCCGCCAGCCCCTCCGCCAGCACCCCGAGCGTGTACGACTTGCCGTAGCCGCGCTTGCCGACGACGAGCGCGGCGTGCGGGGACTCGCAGTCCAGTTCCACGCTCGCGCCAGCGCTCCCGTCCGGCGCGCGGTAGCGCCCGAACTCGACCGTCGCACCCGGCCCGCCGTCGCGTCCGATGACGACCATGCCCGGTCTGGGCCCGGGATGGTACTTGAACGGTGGGGCCGGGGCACGCCAGCCTTCAAATACCATCGAGCGCCCAACCCCGGCGTGCGACACACACCGCTCCGGCGCGACGACCGCGCCATCGAAGGACTACCGATCCGCCTCGTCATCGCTCTCGTCGTCGGCGTCGCCAGCCTCTCCGTCATGATGAACATGATCTCCGGCATCGGCGGGCTCGCCGTCACCGAGGTCGACGCCCAGCCGACGCCGGACGTCATCACGCCCGGCGAGCAGACCGTCAGCATCCGCGTCGTCGACAGCGACGGCAACCCCGTCGAGGGTGCGACGGTCGTCGTGAAGGGTGCGACCGCGCGACTCGACGGCATCGAGACCGCGAGCACCGGCGAGAACGGCACCGCCGAGATCGAGATCGACCCGTCGCTCGGGCCGAATCAGGCGGAGGGGACGCTCGAGATAGACATCAAACCGCCCGCAGGCAGCGAGTACGCCGACCAGCGCGCGAACACGGTCATCCTGGTGGTCGAGGACTAGTCACCCCACGGTGAACGCGACCGACTCCATCTCGAAGAAGGCCGTCTCGTACCCCTCGTGTCTGGCGACCTGTGGCGGTGTCAGCACCGGGACGACGAGCCTGTCGCCGGATTCGAGGGTCGGTATCGGCGTCCCGTAGTGGGGACCGAGCACCGGGTCGACCGTCCGCGACAGCGTGCGCTCGACGGCCGGCCCGCCACGCCGGTCGGGCTCGACACGCGCCCGGAGCCCCATCCCCGGGAGCACGAGCTCGTTGTGGGGCGTCCGTGCGAGCACCGCGAGGTAGGCATCACCGTCGCTGGCGTCTTCTCCACGGTCCTCGCGATCGATCTCCAGCCGCGCCACTGCGTCACCGGTGAGCTGGAGAACGTCGAGGACCGCGCCGTCGGTCCTCGCCCGACCGAGGTGCTGGCCCGGGAGCGCGTCGATGGTCGGCGCGACGGCTGCGGGGACGCCCGGAGCGTCGGCCGTCGGCAGCGCCCCGTCGCTCCCGGCCTCGGCGAGCCGTCGGCGGTCGATCGCGTCCCGTTCGTCGCGGGCGTACGCCAGTTCGAAGTCGGTGCTCGCCGGCCCCTCGAAGCGCCCGGTGAACACCCCGGTCCGGCGGATGGCGAGGCCGCCCACGCGCACGCGAACGGTGTAGGTACCGTCGCCGGGGAGCGAGACGTTGTCCCCGTAGTGGAAGCCCAGTCGCTGGGAGAGCATCGCGTACACCGCCTCCTGGACGACCAGCTCGCCGTCCCGGAGCACCTCGACGGTCAGCCCCACGTCGGGGAGGACGACACCTGTCTCTCTGTCCCAGACGAGCGTCATGAGGTGGACCGAGTCCGCGGACGCCACCGAGCGGCGGTAACGCTCCCGGCCGACGACCTCCCAGAACCGGCTCGGGTAGCTGTAGAGCAGGCCGAAGCGATAGTCGCCGGCGTCGCGGGTGCCGACGACCCGGACACCGCCCGAACTCGTCGGGCGGTAGACACCGCTCGGCGGGTCATCGAGCACCGGTGGCGGCCACGAGTCGTCGTCCCCCAGCACCGCACAGCCGGCGGCCCCCACCGTCGTCGTGCCGGCCATCGCGGTGAGGAACGTCCTGCGACGCATCGTCCCGGCTTCGACGCGCGACGGGATAGCAGTTGTGCCACGCTACCGCGCACCAAGCTATTTGTACGGGTTGACCGTCGGACCGAGCATGCAGCGACGACGCGTCCTCGCGGGACTGGCGGCGGTGGCGGGCTCGCTGGCCGGCTGTCTCGGCGGCGGTAGTGCAGGGGGGGCCGGCGGCCCCAACGACTCCTACGGCGACTGGTTCGACGGCGTGGACAACTACGACGGCGAGGTCGACCGGACCGGCGAGTCCGAGACGACCGTGCTGGTCGGTGCCGACGACGGGCTCGCGTTCGAGCCGGCGGCCGTGCGTCTCTCGCCCGGGACGACGGTGGTCTGGGAGTGGACCGGCGACGGCGGCGCGCACAACGTCCAGGCAGAGGGTGGCGGGTTCGAGAGCGACCTCGTCGACGACGAGGGCCACACGTTCGAGCACACCTTCTCGGAGCCGTCGCTCGTCCGGTACGTCTGCGACCCGCACCGCGACCTCGGGATGCGCGGTGGGGTGCGTGTCGTCGAGGAGTGAGCGAACGGCCAGTCGAGGTGGGTGGACCGGTCCCCTGCAGTGTGGTGTCTGGTAACAATTATGTCGGAATGCCTCGTTGTATGCGGGGACACGGATGACCGAACGCATCACATCAGGGGGGAGGCGATGGCGCTGAGCCGCCGTCGGCTGCTGCGACTCGCCGGCACGGCCGGGGTCGCGGGGAGCATCGGGGGAGCCGCACTTGCACAGGGGGGCGACGGCGGACGCTATCCGGCGGACCAGCCACGACGCGAGCCGCCACGGGAGTACGACGACTACACCGTCCACCGCGTCCCCGAGGCGTACGACAGCATCCAGGCCGCCGTCGAGGCCGCCGAACCGCGCGATCTCGTGCTCGTCGGGCCGGGGATCTACCGGGAGGCGGTCAGCGTGACCGACACGCCCCGGCTCACCATCCGGGGCACCGACCGCAACGAGGTCATCCTCGACGGCGAGTTCCGCCGGGAGGACGGCGTTCTGGCGACGGTCGACGACGTGATCGTCGAGAACATGACCGCCCGCAACTACCAGCGCAACGGCTTCTTCTGGTCGAGCGTGACCGGCTGGCGCGGGTCGTACCTCACCGCCCACAACAACCGCGTCTACGGCATCTACAACATCGACTCGACCCATGGCCGCTACGACAACTGCTACGCGTCGGGCCACACCGACTCGGGCTTCTACATCGGCCAGTGCAAGCCCTGCTACGCCCGCATCGAGGACGTCCGCTCGGAGCACAATGCCATCGGCTACTCCGGCACCAACGCGGGTGGCTACCTCACGGTCGCGAACTCGGTCTGGCGGCACAACAAGGCCGGCGTCGTCCCGAACACGCTCGACTCGGAGGCCGACCCGCCGCAGGACGCCGCCCGTATCGAGGGCAACCTCGTCGAGCACAACAGCAACGACGACGCACCCGACGCCGCGTTCGGTTACGCGACCAGCGGCGTCGGCATCTCCGTCGCCGGCGGCATCAACAACGAGGTGTTCGACAACGAGGTACGCGGCCACGCCAACTACGGCATCGCGGTGCTCCCGATGATCGACGAGAACCTCTACCAGCCACGGAACAACCTCGTCCGTGGGAACACCGTCTCCGAGTCGGGCCGGGTCGACCTCGCCCTCGGTGCGCCACAGGCCGGCGGCAACCGCTTCGTCGACAACGAGGCGAGCAGCAGCCGCCCGGGACACCTCACCGGCGGCCTCCGCCTGCTCGGTGGCGACCCCGCCGTCACGGTGGCGCTGGTCGAACAGTACCTCCAGCTGGAGAACGGCGACGCGCCGATCGGTGACTGGCGCGAGGCTCCGGAGCCGCCGTTCGACGAGTTGGAGTCGATGCCGGACCCCGAACGAGCGCCGAGGGAGGCGGTGCGTCGCTGATGTCGACCGTCGACTCCCTCAGAGAGCGCGTCCGCTCGCCCTTCGAGCAGCGCCACGATGCGGCGACCACGGCGCTCGTCGTCGGCTGGGCGCTCGTGCTCGGCCTCGTCGCGGGCTGGGTCGTCGCGGACTTCGAGGTTCGGCAGCTCGCGACCGTCGTCGTCGCGCTGGCGGCCGGAATCCTCCTGTACGGGCGGGAGACGCCCCGAGATATCGTCGCGGGCGGGCTGTACATGCTCGCCGCGCTGCTCGCGCTGTTCCCGGTCGCGTACGAACTCCACGTCTTCACCGTCACCGGGATGGCCGGCGTCGACAGCCCGTGGACGCACGTGCTCACGGTCAGCGACCTGCTGCTGTTCGCGCTGTTCCTCGCGGTCGCGGCGGTGCCGGCGCTGCTGGCCTTCCTGGTGGGGAACTGGACGGTGGTGCGGCGGCGACTGGCCGCGCTGCGCTAATCCCAGTCGATCCACTCGTGCTCCCAGCCGTTCCCGAGTGCGGTCTGGGCGCGCTCCCTGTCCTCGCGGTCGGTCCGGTTGCGTTCGAGCGCGCCCGCCTGCTCGCCCTCGACGAGTAGCGGCGCGAACGCGACCGGGCCGTGCTCGTCGACGATTTCGCCGGCTGCATCGACGGAGACGAGCGTCTGTCCGGCCGCGCCGCGGGGCATGACGAGCCGGCCGTCGTCGGCCAGCTGGGAGACGAGCGCACGCGGCGGTTCGACGGCCGCAGCCTCCACGAGCACGCGGTCGAACGGTGCGTACCCCGCGAGGCCGTGGGTGCCGTCGCGGCAGTCGACGAGCACCTCGCCGTAGCCGGCGTCCGCGAGGTTCGAGCGGGCGTCGTAGACGACGCGGCGGGTGATGTCCACCGCGTGGACGTTGCGCGCGCCGGCGAGTTCGGCGGCGACCGCACTGGTGTAGCCGACGCCCGCACCGACGACGAGCACCGCGTCGCCCGGCTCGACGCGCAGGGCCTCGAACAGCCGTGCGACCGAACTCGGTGAGAGGATGCGGGTGCCGGCGTGCTCGTGTGACTGGTCGGTGTACGCGCGCTTCTCCTCGGGGACGAACTCGTGTCTGGGGACCTCCCGCAGCGCCAGGCCGACCCTATCGCTCCGGACGACGCCCTTCGCGTCGTGTTCGAGGCTGTCGACCATGTCGTCCCGCAGCGCCGCCTGCTCCATATCCGAACGTCAGTGATGCGCCGTTATGAATCTCGCGCCTGTCCCAGCACCGCCTGCCGGTCCGTCCCGGGCACGTCGCGCACCTGTACCGCCCGTACTCCCGCGGATTCAAACCACTCGCGGTAGGCGGCGGGCTCGTATGCCTCCCCGGAGCCGAGCGCGAGCCGACGGACCGTCGTCGTACGCGCGGCGGGCGAGCGCCCGCGAAGATGATCCACGACCACGAGCCAGCCGCCCGGCGCGAGCGCGTCGGCCGCCGCCGCGACGAGTCGCCGGTTCGCCGCCGCCGAGCGGTCGCTGGTCCGGAGCGGGACGAACGCACAGTCGACGCCGTCGACGGGGAGTGCGGCGGTACCGTCGGCACCACCGTCGCTGTCGTCGGGCAGTCCCCACGCCACCGTCTCCACGGGCTCGCGGGCGAGCAGCGACGCCGACGCCTCGATACGCCCGGGGGCGTCGAGCAAGGTCACATCGTACCCCCGTCGAGCGAACTCGACGGCGTAGGTACCCGGTGCGCCGCCGACATCGACGACCCGGCCGTCGGGTGCGACGTGCTGGGCGGCGGTGACGCAGGCACGGACGGTGGCCTCGTCGGTCGCCTGCACGCGGCCGAGTCGGTTCCGGGTCCACGCGGTCGTGGTGCCGTCGGGTGCCGGCTCGGTGGCGTCGTCGCTGATCGGTGGAGCCCCGCCGCGCATCGTCTCGGGGAGTTGGCGGAGCGCGTCGAGGTCGTCGAGTTCGGCCGGGAACCGCCCCACCGAGCGGAGGTCGGCAGCTGCGAGGAAGCCCAGTGCGCGGTTCGTCGGCTCGTAGACACCGCCCACGTCGCGGAAGAAGCCGGCGTCGGCGAGCCCCTCGACGGCGAGTCGGGCCGCGCGCTCGGTCACGTCGGTCCGTGCCGCCACCTCCGCGGGCGTGTCGGCGTCGGAGAGCAGCGCGTCGAGTACGCCCGTCTCGCGGGCGGCCCACAGCAGGAACAGCGTCTCCCGGTCCTCTGTCATGGTCGGGCCGACGGACCGGAGGGGAATAACTCCGGCTACTGCCCGCGGTCGGTCACTGCATCCGGACGAAGCGGACCCCACCGCGGTCCTCGCGGTCGAGCGAGCCGTCGGCCCGTCGGGTCGCGTGGACGAGCGTCTGCCGGTCGGTGCCGATGGGGGCGAGGACGACGCCGCCCGGTCTGACCTGCTCGACGACCGCGCTCGGGAACTCGGGTGCAGCGCAGGTCAGGTAGGCCGCGTCGTAGGGGGCGTGCTCGGGCCAGCCCTCGCTTCCGTCGCCCGCTCTGATTCCGATGTCGTCGTAGCCCAGCCGGTCCAGCCGTTCGCGGGCCTCCTCGGCGAGGCGGTCGCTGTACTCCACGGAGAAGACGTTCTCGGGGCCGACGACCTCGGCGGTGACGGCGGCGTGGTAGCCACAGCCGGTGCCGACCTCGAGCACCTGGTCGCCGGGCGAGAGGTCGAGCGCGTCGACCATGATGGCGACCATGTGCGGCGCGCTGATGGTCGCATCGTCTCCGATGGGGAGTGGACGGTCGGCGTAGGCGTTCTTCCGCCTCGATTCGGGGACGAACTCGTGTCTCGGGACCGCCCGCATCGCCTCCAGCGTCGACTCGCGCCGGATGTCGCTCCGGCGGGCGAGCCGGTCGACCAGCGACTCGCGGGCGGCCTCGAAGGTCATCTCACCAGGCGGACCAGGCGGTGGTCTCCTCGTCCCACGCGTAGACGCGTTTCGCGTCCTTGGCGATGACCGTGTCGCCGTCGTGGTCGAGCTTGTCGTGATAGTAGCCCTCCGCGTCGGCACGGACGGCGATACCGCTGATGGTGAACTCGTCGTTGTCGAACGTCTCCGTCTCGCCCACCACGAACTCGTAGTCGCCGGGGACGTACACGCGCTCCGAGCGCGTCTCGTTGTTTCGTCCGTCGCGCGGGTGGATGGTCACGTTGACACCGACGTTCCCGACCGCGCGGGTCCAGAACGTCTCCACGTCGCCCGCCTCGGCCTCCTCGACCCGGCGCTCGCCGTCGAGCTCGAGGCTCGTGATGCGGACCGTCATGATGGCCTCGTCGGTGTCGAGGATGAACTCCTCGCCCGTCGCGACCGTCTCGTCGACCGGGGCCTCCACCGTCGCGGTGAAGGAGTCCCCGTCCTGACTGACGACGACGTCGACGTCGACCGTCTCCTCGGCCTCGACTCGCTCCTTGTGGACGTGCCCGCACTCCGTACAGCGGACCGTGTACATCTGCCCGCGCTCCTTCAGCACCTCGTGCGCCCGTTCGAACTCGGGCGAACACGAGGGACAGGGGAGTGCGAGCCTGTCGGCGACTTCGCTCATACCCGTCTCTACAGGGCGACGCGGTAAAAGCCGTCGGACCGCCCGCGTGTGTGGTGGTGGTTGTCGGTGTGGGTCCCGGCCGGTGTCGTCGTCGCCCGCTCTCGCCCGCTCTGCGACCCGAAAGTTTACACTAATCGTAAACTTTGCTGGCTGAGCAGCCGGGTGGCGCGCGGCTGGCGAGACCGCGACCGTAGGGAGTCTCGCCAGTCTCCCGAGTCGAGAGTATCGGGGCTTTCTGGCCGCTGTCTGCCCCAGTCCACTTGCCTGAACACCCACCAACCAGGTGCCGACCAACTCACGGGAATACAGACAGCACACCAACCAGAACAGCCGAACGCACCAGATACCCAAACGAGCGAGTCTGCGAACAGCTTTCGAGATAAGGAGCGCGCAGAGCGCGTAACTCGCACACCCGAAACGGCCTCAGATTCCTCCTTCGACCCCTCTCGCGCTCGCTGGGGCCGTAACTCGTGGGGCCAAAAGGGTGGGCTTAAGTGCCTCCGTAAGATAGCGACTGGTACTATGGCGAACGGCAAATACGCCGCGCGCAAGCTCAAGAAGGACCGCCAGAACCACCGGTGGTCCGACTCTGAGTACGCTCGACGCGAGCGCGGACTTCGCAAGAAGTCCGACCCGCTCGAGGGCGCGCCCCAGGGTCGAGGTATCGTACTGGAGAAGGTCGGCATCGAGGCGAAGCAGCCGAACTCCGCGATTCGGAAGTGCGTCCGTGTCCAGCTGATCAAGAACGGCAAGCAGGTCACGGCGTTCTGCCCGGGCGACGGTGCAATCTCGTTCATCGACGAGCACGACGAGGTCACCATCGCCGGTATCGGTGGGGCGAAGGGTCGCGCGATGGGTGACCTCTCCGGCGTGAACTACAAGGTCGAGAAGGTCAACGGCGTCGCGATGCTCGAACTCGTCCGCGGGAACGCGGAGAAGCCGGTGCGATAACCATGTCGGCAGAAGACACACCCGAGCCGGACAAGCCGGCCGGAACGGACGACGAGGGCGCACGCGCCCAGCTGTTCGGCACGTGGGACGTGACCGAAACCGAGTACAACGACCCGTCGACCGAGCGCTACATCTCGGTGACGCCGGTCGCGCACACGATGGGCCGTCACTCCTCGAAGCAGTTCAAGAAGTCCGAGATCTCCATCGTCGAGCGGCTCATCAACCGCCTGATGCAGACCGAGGAGAACACGGGCAAGAAGCAGAAGGCGATCCAGATCGTCCGCGAGGGCTTCGAGCAGATTCACGAGCGCACCGACGAGAACCCCATCCAGGTGCTCGTCACCGCCGTGGAGAACGCGGCACCCCGCGAGGAGACCGTTCGCCTGAAGTACGGTGGCATCTCCGTCCCGAAGGCCGTCGACGTCGCGCCGCAGCGTCGCGTCGACCAGGCCCTCCTGTTCCTGGCCGACGGCACCTACAAGGATTCGTTCAAGACCTCGACGTCCGCCGCCGAGGCGCTGGCCGACCAGCTCATCGGTGCGGCGAACTACGACGTCCAGACGTACGCCATCAGCCAGAAGGAAGAGAAGGAACGCGTCGCGGCCGCGGCACGCTAACGCTCTCTCTATCTCCCGTTCTCGCCACGCTCCGGAGTCGCTGGCTCGGTCGCTGGATAGCACGAAGTATTTACCTGTCCTGTCGATAGCACGTTGTATGGCACCGAACCCTCCATCCCGCCGCCAGTTCCTCGCGGCGGCCGCAGCGGCCGGTCTGGCCGGCTGTCTCTCGGACGTCACCGGCACCGACGGTACACCCACCGACCCGCCCACGTCGGCGTACGACCCGACGGTCGACGACGCCGAGTGGCCCCGGTACGACGAGGACTGGGACGCGCCGACGGACTCGCCACTGGACTACGAGTACGAGACGGAGGTGCTGGTCGAGAACCTCGAGATTCCGTGGGACATCTCGTTCACGGGCGAGGACGAGCTGTTCCTGACCGAACGCACCGGCACCATCCGGCGGTTCGAGTCGGGCGACGTGGTCGACGTGGTCGAGCCGGACGAGGCCATCGACGCGAGCGCCATCGACAGCCCCGACGAACAGACCTGGTGGGTCGAGGGCGGCGAGGGTGGCCTGCTCGGCGTCGCGGCGCACCCGGACTACCCGGAGCCGCCGCTGGTGTACGCCTACTACACGTACACCGAGGGCGGGACGAAGAAGAACAAGGTGTCGTCGTTCGACGCCTCCGCGGACGACCCGCAGTCGACGGTGACGCCCATCGTCGAGGGAATCCCGGGCGAGACGTACCACGACGGCGGTCGCATCGCGTTCGGCCCGGAGGGTCACCTCTGGATCACGACGGGGGACGCGGGGACGGCCTCGCGCAGCCAGAACATGGACTCGCTGGGCGGGAAGGTGCTCCGCGTCACCGCCTCGGGCGACCCGGTCGACGGGAACGCCGAGGGTGGCGACGGGCGCATCTTCTCGCTGGGCCACCGGAACCCCCAGACCATCACGTGGTTGCCGGACGCGACCCCGGTCGAGGCCGAGCACGGCCAGACCGCACAGGACGAGGTGAACCTGCTCTCGCCCGGCTGGAACGGCGGCTGGCCCGAGGCCCGGACCGCCGACGAGTACCCCGGCACCGACTACAACCGCCCGGTCGCACACACGGGGCGGTCCACCTGGGCCCCGAGCGGCGGCGTCTTCTACACGGGCGACAGCGTGCCGGGGCTCCAGAACCGGCTGCTGCTCGGCGGACTCAAGAGCCAGCGCATCAACGTCGTGACGCTCTCGCCGGCGGACGCGGAGCTGCCGCCCGCCGAGAACGGCCGTCGACACGACGCCGACTGGATGAACAACGACTACGTCGCCACCTCCCACCACCTGTTCGAGGACGAGTTCGGGCGCATCCGCCACGTCGAACAGGGGCCCAACGGCGACCTCTACTTCATCACCTGCAACCGCGACGGCCGTGCCGACGGGGACTTCCCCAAGGAGAACGGCGACCGGCTCGTCCGCGTGCGGCAGGTCTGAGCCGTCAGTTCACTGGTCCTCCGCGCTCGTAAACCGGCACTCTATTATTGGTTGACGGTAATTCGAGACGTATGTCCGACTCGCACGAATCGGTCGACCTCGTCGCCGACGAGACGGTCGAACGGCTCGCGCTGGCGGCGGTCGTCGCGGCGCTGACGGCCGCGCTCGCACAGGTGTCGATTCCCGTGCCGGGGTTGCCCGCGCCGGTGTCCTTCCAGCCGTTCGGGGTGTACGCCGCCGGGCTGTTGCTCGGCGCGCGCTGGGGTGGGTTCTCGATGCTACTGTACCTGCTCACCGGCGCGGCCGGCGTGCCGGTGTTCTCGGACGGCGGTGCGGGACTCGGCTACGCCCTCGGCCCGACGGGCGGCTACCTCGTCGGCTACGTCGTCGCGGCAGTGGTCATCGGGCTGGTCGCCCACGGTGGGCTCGACGCGGAGCGGCCGTCGTCGGTTCCGGCGTGGCGGCAGTCCCTCGCGCTGTTCGTCGGCATCGCCGTCATCTACGCGCTCGGCGTGCCGTGGCTCGCGGAGACGACTGAGTACTCCCTGTCTGCCTCGATGGCGGTCCCACTTGACGTGCCGTTCGTCGGGCTGTCGGGGCCGACGGTGACGATGCCGGAGGCGGTCGTCGTCGGGGCGGCCATCTTCCTCCCGGGTGACGTGCTGAAGATACTCGCGACGCTCGGCCTCGTCCGGACCGGCGAACTCGACGCACTCGTCGAATGATCCGCGTCGAGGACCTCTCGCACAGCTACGGCGACACGCAGGTGCTCGACGACGTGTCGACGACCGTCGACGACGGCGAGTTCGTCCTCGTCGTCGGCGCGAACGGCAGCGGGAAGACGACGCTCGTCCGGCAGTGCAACGGCCTGCTCGCCCCCGATTCGGGCCGGGTCGTCGTCGACGGCACGTCCGTCCACGAGAACCTCGTGCGTGCCCGCACCCGCGTCGGCATGGTGTTCCAGCACCCCCGCGACCAGCTCGTCGCCGCGACGGTCGGCGCTGACGTGGCGTTCGGCCCCGAGAACCTGGGCCTCGACCGCGACGAGGTCGACAGCCGGGTCGAAGACGCCCTCGATGCCGTAGGGATGGCCGAGCGCGAGGACGAACGCGTCGACGAGCTCTCCGGCGGGGAGGAGGCCCGGGTCGCCATCGCGGGCGCGCTGGCGATGGAGCCGGCGCACCTGATACTCGACGAACCGCTCGCCGGGCTGGACGCGACCGGTCGCGAGTCCGTCCGCGCGCGCCTCGCAGAGCTCCATGCCGACGGGACGAGCGTCGTCGTCGTCACGCACGACCTCCGCGAGTGGTTCGACACCGCGGACCGCGTCGTCGCGCTCGCCGACGGGCGCATCGTCGCCGACGGTCCGCCGGAATCGGTGCGGGGCGACCTCGACGGCGTGGCGGTCGACGTGCCGCCGTGAGCACCTCGCCATGATCAGCTACACACCCGGCGGCACGCCCGCCCACCGGCTCGACGCGCGCTCGAAGCTCCTGTTCCAGTTCGGCTTCGCGCTCGCCGCGTTCGCGAGCCCGACGCCGCGCTGGCTCGCCGCGGTGGCGGTCGTCGCTGGCCTCGCGCTCGTCGGCTCGCGGACCAGCCCCGTCGCGGTCGTCCGCACGTACTGGTTCGTGTTCGTGCTCCTGTTCAGCGGCCCGGCCCTCGACCTGGTCGCGCTCTCGCCACCTCGGCTCACCCCCGGGCGGGCAGTCGCCTCGACGCTCGCCGTGAGCCGGGTCGCGCTGGTGCTGTTCGTCGGCGCGGCGTACGTCCGCACCACCCCCGTTCGCGAGACGCGAGCGACCATCCAGCGGTACGTCCCCGGGAAGGCGGGCCGCCTGCTCGGTGTCGGCGTCGCACTCACCGCCCGGTTCCTGCCGGTGCTCCGCCGCGACCTGCTCGCCGCCCGGACCGCGATGCGTGCCCGTCTCGGTGGCGAGCGCCCGGTGACCGACCGCCTCGGCCGTCTCGGCCGCCTCGGACTCGCCCGGGCGTTCGAGCGTGCCGACCGGCTGGCGCTGGCGCTCCGGGCACGGTGTTTCTCGTGGGAGCCGACGCCGCCGAAATTCCGGTTCACCGCGGCCGACGCGGTCGTCTCGACCGTCGGCGCTGGGCTGGCGGTCGCGGGGCTGTCAGTCACGCTCGGCCTGTGGCCCTGACCGGTCAGTTCATCCGCGACGGTAACTGGAGCTCCTCCAGCCCGGGCAGGTCCTTCACGTTGTAGACCACCTGCAGGTCGTCGGTCACCGGCGTCCCGATACAGGAGAGCTGGATGCCCTGTGCGACGAGCTCGTCCGAGAGCACGTTGTCGACGGTCATCTCGAGTGCGCCGTCGACGACGAGCACCGCGCAGTTCGCGCACGCGCCGCCGCGACACGAGAACGGCCAGTCGAACCCCTGCTCCTCGGCGGCCTCCAGCAGGTAGTCGCCGGGCTCGACCTCGAAACTGCCGTACGATTCCTCGGCCAGTCCGGCGCGGCGAGCCTTCCGGAACAGCTCGTCGTCGCCGAGCTCCCAGCCGTTCGCCACGACCGCCTCGTAGTCGAGGTACTCCACGTAGACGTTCGGGTCCCGCTCGGGCTCCGGCGCGGACTCCGCCGCCGTCGCCGGCTCGTCGGTCCCGTTCGTCTCGTACCAGCTGTCGGCGCTCCCGTCGACGATGGTCTCGTAGGCCGACTGGACCAGCTGGAACTCCCGCGCCGACCCACCCTGGTCCGGGTGGACCTCCTTCACCCGCCGACGGTACGCCCGGTGCACCGTCTCCTCGTCGGCGTCGGGGTCCACCTGCAACACGTCGAAGGGCGAGGGCACGCGTATCGCTAGCGAAATCAGCGTAATAAGTCTCTCCCACTCAGCAAGGTCTGCTGGGGTGTCTGTGACCATGGGACGGGGTGAATGTGAACAGTCACAACGCTCTGCTAGTCGTGGGACGCTTCCGGACCGGAAACGACCAGAGAGCCCCCGGCCCCTTTCAGTCCCAGTCGACGGCGACCGCACCGCACACCTCCCCAGCCTCTCATCCTCGGAAATTGGAGATCTCAGGTCGGCTCACGAGACGCAAGCGTCTCGTGACCGCTGCTCGCTCCGCTGACCGATGCTCGCTCCGTTCCTCAGCCCTCGCGCGCCACAGGCTCGCGGTCTCACTTCGCCCGACACGCGCGCCGGCGCGCGCCGGTGGTGAAAATCGAACCGTTGTCGTACCCGGGTGGTTCCTCAGTCCGCAGCCTGCTGCCCGCCGAGCGCGAACGCGCGGGTCACGTCGACGAGCGACTTGCGGTACTCGCTCTCGGTCGGGTCGTCGACGAGCGAGACGAACCGCTCTTTGAACTGGTCGAGGCTCACGTCGGGGGCGTCGCTGGCGGCGGCGGCGGCGAGGTCGTACAGCCGATGGTCCGGGCCGGCGAGGTCGTGGCGTTCGACGAGTGCCAGCGCGAACGCGGCGTTGACCGCGGTGATGTCGGGGTCGGAGCCCGGGTTCGCGGGAACGAGGCCGCCGCGGAACGGGCGGGGCTGGTCGGCGACGGCGGCGGCGAGCCCGGATTCCAGGAAGGACACGAGCTTGTCGGCCGAGGCGACGCGCATCGTGATGTCGTCGGCGTAGATGTCCTTCATGTGGTTGGCGATCTGGTAGCACTGGGCGACCTTGTGGCGTTCGACGCTGTTGCCGGCGAGCCCGAGGAACAGCGCCTCGTCGGTCGACTGGGTGTGTGACGGGTGGGACTCCTCGTAGCGGACCATGTGGGCGAACTCGTGGAGCGCGAGCTCGCGGGCCATCGCGCTCGTGGCCGCCCGTCTCGAGATGTTGAGGACGTGGTGGTCGTCGTAGTGGCCCGTCCACGTCCGCTCGTCCGGGTTCTCCCGGACGTGCACGCGGACCGGCAGGTCGAGGTCGCACTCGGTCTCGAAGACGTCCCTGGCGCTGAGAAACGGGGCGGTCGGTCCGCCGTCCTGCACGCGAACCTCCATGTACACCAGTATCACGGCTCTCTCGCGTATGAGCGTTGCGGCTGTGGTACCGGTTGCCGCGTCATGCGGTGCCGATTTCATGTCACCACCCGGGACCGTGTGTATCGTTGTCGCACGAACGTCCGAATCGGGGGCCAACACCCGGGTATTCGTGGGGTTCCACCCCGATTGAAACCGCGTTACTTTTGAACCTTGTGCCGGTATCAGGCATCAATGGGTAGACGCAAGAAGATCGTCGACGAGTGCGAGCGACTGATGGACGAGCCGGAGCAGATCCGGAACATCGCCATCGCCGCACACGTCGACCACGGCAAGACAACGCTCACAGACAACCTGCTCGCCGGAACGGGCATGATCGCCGACGAAGGTGAGGCGACCAAGCTCATGATGGACACCGAGGAGGACGAGCAGGAGCGTGGGATCACCATCGACGCGGCGAACGTCTCGATGACCCACGAGTTCGAGGGCCAGAACCACCTCATCAACCTCATCGACACTCCCGGCCACGTCGACTTCGGTGGCGACGTCACCCGCGCGATGCGCGCGGTCGACGGTGCGCTCGTCGTCGTCGACGCCGTCGAGGGCGCGATGCCCCAGACGGAGACCGTCGTCCGGCAGGCCCTGCGCGAGGGCGTGAAGCCGGCCCTGTTCATCAACAAGGTCGACCGCCTCATCAGCGAGCTCCAGGAGGGGCCCCAGGAGATGCAGGAGCGCCTCCAGAAGGTCATCGCCGACGTCAACGAGCTCATCCGCGGGATGACCGAGGACATGGACGACGTCGACGACTGGACCGTCTCCGTCGAGGACGGCACCGTCGCGTTCGGCTCCGCCCTGTACATGTGGGGCGTCTCGGTCACCTCGATGCAGCGCACCGGCCTCGACTTCGGCGACATCATCGACATGGAGCGCAGCGACCAGCGTCAGGAGCTCCACGAGAAGACGCCGCTGTCGAACGTCGTGCTCGACATGGTCGTCGAGCACTTCCCGAACCCGGTCGACGCCCAGCCCCGGCGTGTCCCGCGCATCTGGCGTGGCGACGACGACCTCGACATCGCAGAGCAGATGCGTCTGGTCGACGACGAGGGCGAGGTCGTCCTGATGGTCACCGACATCGGGATGGACCCCCACGCCGGCGAGATCGCGACCGGCCGCGTCTTCTCCGGCACCGTCGAGAAGGGCCAGGAGCTCTACGTCTCCGGGACCGCGGGCAAGAACCGCGTCCAGTCCGTCGGTATCTACATGGGCGGCGAGCGCGAGGAGGTCGAACACGTCCCGGCAGGCAACATCGCAGCCGTCACCGGTCTGCGCGACGCCATCGCCGGCTCCACCGTCTCCTCCATCGAGATGACTCCCTTCGAGTCCATCGAGCACATCTCGGAGCCGGTCATCACGAAGTCCGTCGAGGCGAAGAGCATGGACGACCTGCCGAAGCTCATCGAGACGCTGCGTCAGGTCTCCAAGGAGGACCCGACCATCCAGATCGAGATCAACGAGGACACCGGCGAGCACCTCATCTCCGGACAGGGCGAGCTCCACCTCGAGGTCATCACCCAGCGCATCGAGCGCAACCAGGGCATCCCGGTCTCGACCGGTGAGCCCATCGTCGTCTACCGCGAGGCCCCGCGCCAGGCGACCGAGGAGGTCGAGGGTATCTCGCCGAACCGCCACAACCGGTTCTACCTCACCCTCGAACCGATGAGCGAGGAGATCGTCGAGAAGATCCGTCTCGGCGAGGTCTCCATGGACATGCCCGAGCAGGAACGCCGCGAGGCCCTGCAGGAGGCCGGCATGGACAAGGACTCCTCCCAGAACGTCGAGCACATCTACGGCACCAACATCCTGCTCGACGACACGAAGGGTATCCAGCACCTCAACGAGACGATGGAGCTCTTCATCGAGGGGCTCGAGGAGGCCCTCGAGGACGGCCCGCTCGCCGCGGAGCCCGTCCAGGGTTCGCTCCTGCGCCTGAAGGACGCCCGCCTGCACGAGGACACCATCCACCGCGGTCCGGCACAGGTGATCCCGGCAGTCCGGAACGCCGTCCACCGTGCCCTCATCCACTCCGGCGTCGCGCTGCTGGAGCCGATGCAGAACGTCCGCATCGACGTGCCCAACGAGCACATGGGTGCCGCCTCCGGCGAGATCCAGGGCCGCCGTGGCCGCGTCGACGACATGTACCAGGAGGGCGACCTCATGGTCGTCGAGGGTATCGCGCCCGTCGACGAGATGATCGGCTTCTCCTCGGACATCCGCTCCGCGACCGAGGGTCGCGCGTCGTGGAACACCGAGAACGCCGGCTTCGAGTTCATGTCCGACTCGCTCCAGAAGGACAAGATCATGGAGATCCGCGAGCGCAAGGGCATGAAGCTGGAGCTGCCCGAGGGCGCCGACTACCTGAACTGAGGGTTTCGGTCGCTTTCGTTTCTTCTGCGGTTCTTTCGTCGTTTTTGTGAGTGGCTACGATTCGTGGTTCGTCGGGGTTTGTGAGGAGAGTTGGTGGCTGACGCAGCCAGAAAGCCCGTCTAGCGTCGGAACTGCTTGAACCGCAAACGGCCAGAAAGCCCCGGCGTGCTCGTCGGCTGTGACTCGCTGCGTCCCCGGAAATCGGAGATTTCCGGTGTGCTCACGAGACGCTCGCGTCTCGTGACCGCTCCTCGTTCCTGCGGTGCTTGCGTCGTCTCGCTCGACGAGCACGCCGCCCCTTTCAGTCCCACCCGACCGCACCGCCACCGCCCTCGTACCTCCCCAGCCTCCTGCGATGCTCGCTGGCGCTGCGCTTCTCGTCCCTCGCGCGAGCGTCGGCGAGCGGCCTCGCTGTGCTCGGCACGCTCGCCAGCCACGCGCCACCAGGTTGATTCGAAAATCAACGGGCAGAACGACCCCGGCAGGCTCACTCAGGCCGGGAACTTATCAGGCGCGACCCGGTGCTGTCACCGATGGCAAGCACGCCCCCCAGGCGGCGACTGCTCGGCTCGGTCGCGGCCAGCATCGCGCTGCTCGGCGGCTGTCTCGGCGATTCGGGTGGGGACGACAGTCCTCCGAACCTCGGGGCGGTCGAGCTCCGGAACAGTCACGACCGGGCCCACGACGTGCGGGTGACGGTGGTCGACGACGGCGAGACACTGTACGAACGCACGGTTTCGCTCGATGCCGCGTCGGACGGCGAGGTGGCGGGCCGGGTGTTGACCGGCGGCTTCACCGCGGCCGAGGATGGCCTCACCGTCGAATACTCGGTCGATGGCGGCGAGAGGGAGCGGGTTAGAACGACGGATCTCGGCGACGAACCGTGTTACGTGCTACTGATTCGAATCGGGGACGGCGGCGGCGTCTCGACGTTCACCACGACCGGCTACGAGTGCGAAACGACTCAGAACGGCAGGATTCGGTCGTAGAAGGCGTCGATGCTGTCGTTGATGCCCTCGGGCTGGCGCGACCCCCAGGGGTAGCGCGAGAAGTAGTAGCCGCAGGCGACGATGATGCCGACGGTCTGTGCCATCGAGGGGGCGACGAGCGCTGTCAGCAGGATGCCGGCGATGGCGAGGACGCTCGCGACCACGACCTCGACCATCTGGCGTGCGATGGACATACCCGAGGGTACGCCCGACGGGGCAAGAAGCCACCGGACCCGGGCGTCGCGGCGTGTGACCGTGTTACGACGACGGGACAGTGGTGAGACTTGCACGTGGCTGAAGGCTTATGTCCGCCCCGGCGAACAGCGTAGACATGAAGCGACGACGCCCGGTGTCGGGTGAGAGCGATGGCTGACGTTGCCGAGACGCGGCGCGCGTACACGGTTCGACTCGAGCTCGTCGACGAGCCCGGCGAGCTGATGCGTGCGCTCCGGCCCATCGCGGAGAACGGCGGCAACCTCCTGTCGGTGTTCCACGAGCGCGGCAACCTGACACCGCGGGGGAACATCCCGGTCGAGGTGGACCTGGAGTGCTCGCCGGGCCGGTTCGACGACATCGTGGCGGGGCTGCGCGACGCGGGCGTGACGGTGACACAGGCGGGCGCGGACGGCTACGCCGAGGAGGTGACGCTGCTGCTCGTCGGCCACCTCGTCGACACGGACCTCTCTGATACGCTCTCGACGGTCGAGTCCTGCAGCGGCGCGTCGGTGACGGACTTCTCGCTCGACGCGCCCGCGGGCACCGACGAGCAGTCGAGCGCGCGGCTCCGGCTCGCGGTCGACCCGCCACAGGTCGACGAGGTGCTGTCGGTGGTCCGCGACGTGGCCGACCGGAAGGGACTGCAGGTCGTGGAGCCGCTCGTGGAGGGTGAGCGATGAGGCTCGCCGTCCTCGGTGCGGGCGCGGTCGGGCGGTCGGTCGTGAAGCTGGCGGGCGAGCACGGGCATACGGTCACCGCGGTCGCGGATTCGAGGGGGGCGGCCATCGACGCGGACGGGCTCGACCCCGAGACGGTGCTGTCGCGGAAGTCCGCCCGGGGCAGTGTCGGCGGTGCGGACCCCGGGGACGCGCTCGCCGCGGAGTACGACGTGCTGGTCGAGGCGACGCCGACGACGCTCGACGACGCAGAGCCCGGGTTCTCGCACGTCCGGGGGGCGCTCGACCGCGACCGACACGTCGTGCTCGCGAACAAGGGGCCGGTCGCGGAGCGCTACGGCGAGGTGCGCCGGCTCGAGGCCGAGAGCGAGGGGTCGGTGCTGTTCGAGGCGACCGTCGCGGGTGCCATCCCGGTGCTGGGCACCATCGCGGACTACGGCCCGGACCAGGTGACGGCGGTCCGTGGCGTGCTCAACGGGACGGCGAACTTCATCCTCTCGCGGATGGCCGCAGAGGGGCTCGATTACGAGCACGTGCTCGCCGAAGCCCAGGACCTCGGTGTCGCCGAGGCCGACCCGGCGTTCGACGTCGAGGGGACCGACGCCGCGCTCAAGTGCGTCATCCTCGCGAACGTGCTCGGGAACGGGGGATACACGCTCGCCGACGCCGAGGTGTCCGGCATCGTCGACATCCCGCCGAGCGCGCTCTCGCTCGCGCAGGCGGACGGACGCACGGTCCGCCTCGTCGGCGAGGCGACGCCCGACGGCATCCGCGTCGGCCCGCGGCTCGTCCCGACGGAGAGCCCCCTCGCCGTGGGGGGGACCGAGAACATCGTCCAGCTGGAGACGAGACACGCGGGCACGCTCGCGCTCCGCGGGCGCGGCGCGGGCGGTGACGAGACAGCGAGTGCGGTGCTCGCGGACGTCGCGCGGCTGGAATGCTGAATCGCCACCCGAGACGGGGCCACCGTGTGTCGGTGTCACACAAACCGCGGGACGGCGACGCGGTCAGCAGGAGTCCGTATCGAAATGGTTTTAACCGTTTCTGCCGAAAGCTTCCCACACAGCGCCTCTGCGCGTGAGATATAACAATGAGCGACATACCGCACCAGAACCTGGCCATCATCGGCCACGTCGACCACGGCAAGAGCACACTTGTCGGACGACTCCTCTTCGAGACGGGGAGCGTCCCGGAGCACGTAATCGAGCAGTACCGAGAGGAAGCCGAAGAGAAGGGCAAGGGCGGCTTCGAGTTCGCCTACGTCATGGACAACCTCGCCGAGGAGCGAGAGCGAGGTGTCACCATCGACATCGCCCACCAGGAGTTCGACACGGATAAGTACAACTTCACCATCGTCGACTGTCCGGGCCACCGTGACTTCGTCAAGAACATGATCACGGGCGCCTCGCAGGCCGACAACGCGGTGCTCGTCGTCGCCGCAGACGACGGTGTCGCGCCCCAGACCCGAGAGCACGTCTTCCTGGCACGTACGCTGGGTATCGGCGAGCTCATCATCGGTGTCAACAAGATGGACATCGTCGACTACAGCGAGGACAAGTACAACGGTGTCAAGGAGGAGGTCAACAAGCTCCTGAAGCAGGTTCAGTTCCGCTCCGACGACGCCACGTACATCCCGATCTCCGCCTTCGAGGGCGACAACATCGCCGAGCGGTCCGACAACACGGACTGGTACGACGGCGAGATCCTCCTCGAGGCACTCAACAGCCTGCCGGAGCCGGAGCCGCCGACGGACGCGCCGCTCCGCCTGCCGATCCAGGACGTCTACACCATCTCCGGCATCGGTACCGTCCCCGTCGGACGTATCGAGACCGGGACGATGAACATGGGCGACATGGTCTCCTTCCAGCCCAGCGACGTGGGCGGCGAGGTCAAGACCATCGAGATGCACCACGAGGAGGTCCCCAAGGCCGAGCCCGGTGACAACGTCGGGTTCAACGTCCGCGGCATCGGCAAGGACGACATCCGCCGTGGCGACGTCTGTGGCCCCGCCGACGACCCGCCGACGGTCGCCGAGACCTTCAAGGCCCAGATCGTCGTGATGCAGCACCCGAGCGTCATCACGGCCGGCTACACGCCGGTCTTCCACGCGCACACCGCACAGGTCGCGTGCACCATCGAGAGCCTCGACGCCAAGATCGACCCGGCATCGGGTGAGATCGCGGAGGAGAACCCCGACTTCATCCAGTCCGGCGACGCGGCGAAGGTCACCGTTCGCCCGCAGAAGCCCCTCAGCATCGAGCCGGCCGGCGAGATCTCCGAGCTCGGCAGCTTCGCGGTGCGTGACATGGGTCAGACCATCGCCGCCGGTCAGGTCCTGAGCGTCAACGAGAAGTAAACAGATGCAACAGGCACGCGTCCGTCTCGCGGGCACCAGCCCCGACGACCTCGACAACATCTGCGACGACGTTCGCGAGATCGCGAACAAGACCGGCGTCTCGCTGTCGGGACCGATTCCGCTCCCGACGAAGACGCTGGAGATCCCGACTCGCAAGTCCCCCGACGGTGAGGGGACCGCGACGTGGGAGCACTGGGAGATGCGCGTCCACAAGCGCCTGATCGACCTCGACGCCGACGAACGTGCGCTTCGTCAGCTGATGCGGATCCAGGTGCCGAACGACGTCAGCATCGAAATCGTCCTCGAGGACTGAGGACGCTGCCGACGGCTTCTCTCTCTCGCGCAGCGCCGTCGGTCGACGCGCGGTCGACCCCCTCAGTTTAGTAGCTGCGGGACTCCACTGAATATATGTCGCGCGGGAGCCCGACCCTCGACACGCTCGTCGTCTTCGCCGTCGTCTTCGCCTTCCAGCAGCTCGTGGTGGGTCTCTTCGGTATTTTCGGCGCGTGGCGACCCGTCTACGCCTTCCTGTTCGTCCTCGACTCACCGATTTCGCAGCCGTGGACGTTCGTCACGAGCGTCTACGCGCATGCCGGCGTCGGTCACCTCCTGTCGAACGCCGTCGCGCTCGTGCTCGTCGGGTTCATTCTCGAACGGTACACGACCCGGTGGCGGTTCCACCTCTTTTTCGTCTGTACCGGCGCGTTCGCCGGCTTCGTTCAGGTTCTCCTGACCGACGCCCCCGGCGTCCTCGGTGCGAGCGGCGCCGTGTTCGCACTGTACGGCTACGTCCTCGGCGGGAACCGGCTCACCGACGGCCTGCTCCGGAACCTCGACATCCCGGCGTGGGCCGAGTACGGCGTCTTCCTCGTCGTCGCGCTCGTGGTCACCGTCGCGACCGGCGCTCCCGGCGTCGCGCTGCTCGCGCACTTCACCGGCTTCCTCGTCGGCGTCGCCGCCGGCCGCGTCAACCTGCTTGCGGTGTCACAGTCCACCCCGTACGGCACCCGAAAGGAAAGGTACTAATACGCACCACGGGCAAGCATTGGATGCGTTCGCGGGCTTGTAGATCAGCGGTAGATCGCTTCCTTCGCAAGGAAGAGGCCCTGGGTTCAAATCCCAGCAAGTCCATCCCGATTCTCGACGGACTACATCGCGAGCCACGCACTTCGGCGGTGGATCACTTCCGCGAAGAGCGCTGTCGCTCGCCGGTACGGGTCTCCGTAGAACGCCTCACTACGAGCCGTTATCGCGAGAAGCACTTAAACCGAGGATGGGACGTGTCGACGGTGATACACCCGGTGAGGGCGTCCAGTGCCCTACAGGTCGCTCCCGTCGCAGGGATAGATGCTGACGGGTTCGTCCATCGGCAGGTCGACGACGGCGTCGTCGCCGGAGAGGGCGACCCACGAGGTGATCTCGCCGGGGTTGAGCGGTGCCCTCTCGGCTGCGTCGTTGAACGCGGGCGTGATGTCGACCCGGAACGGGTCGCCGTCGACAGGGATTGCACCGCCGTCGGTGGGAGCGTTGGCCCAGGTCCAGTCGGCCTGCGAGATGACGCCGCTGTCGGTCGTGTAGACATCCTCGGGGTCGTCCTGCACGGCCCAGCTGCCGGGGGCGATGCCCTCGAAGTCGAACTCGAAGGTGACCGCGCCACCGCTGCCGTCGCTCACGGTGTCGTGGATCATCACGAGGTGCGTGTCGCCGGTGCCGGTGTTCCGGTAGAGGAACAGCTGGCTGCGGTCGCTCTCGGTGTAGCCGAGAGCCGGCTCGCCCGCCTGGTGCGGGCTGTAGTTGTAGAACTCGTCGACGGTCATGTCGTGCTCGATGGCGGTGATGCAGTGCTGCTCGCCGCCGGCCTCGACGACGAACTCGTCAGCGAGGCACGGGCACGGGTCGGGGTTGTGCCGGCACTGCTCGGTGTAGAAGCCGATGTCGAAGCCGACGGAGTCGGTCTGGATGACGTTGCCGACGTCCTCGGGCACCTCCCAGCCGACGTTGACGCAGTGGCACTCGCCGCCCTCGAAGCAGTCCTCGGAGAGGAGGAGGCCGTTGGAGCCGGTCTCGACCTCCTCGCGGGCCTCGGCGAGGGTCCCGCTCCAGACGGTGGTGTCCGCGTCGTTGAACCGGGAGTTGCAGTTCTCGTCGAGCGCGACGTACACGTTCACGTGCTCGGCGAGCTCGCCGTCGTCGGGCGTGCTGTCGACCTCGCCCTCGGGTTCGGTGATGCCGTTCTCGCCCTCGACGAAGTTCGCGAGCGTGAGCCAGATGTAGCCCGGGTTGTCGCAGAGACAGAGGTTGAACGTGATCTGGCCGCCGTCGCCGGGCTTGACGTCGTCGAGCGCGACGAGGGTCTCCTGGTCGCCGAACATCTCGGCGTAGTCCTCCTCGACGTTGTCACAGTCGATGACGTCGGTGACGTCGGTGTCCGCGCCGGTCGGGCCGCCCATGTTCCAGTCGTAGACGCCGTCCTCGGTGTCGATGGACTGTTCGCCGTCGCCGTCGTGGTCCGGATTGGCGTTGACGAACTCGCCGAGGTCATCGTTGCGTGGGCGGACCGGCCCCGCGTCCGGTTCGAGTCCGTTCGGGCCGTAGTACACCTGCTGCCAGCCGACCTTGAGGTCCAGCTCGCCTGCGGTGAGGCTGTTGCCCTCGAACGATTCGGTGTCGCTGAAGTACGCGCTCGTTCCCAGTCCGGCGCCGACGGACGCGACCCCGACGGCACCGATGCCGCCGAGGATGCGCCGCCGCGTCAGTCCGGTCGTGTGTTCGTCAGTCATTGGTAGTTCCCCCCGAACCCCCGACGTGCGTCGGGGCCGTTCGGTCGTCTATCGTGTCACATCGTACCACCGTAGTTATCGGTCTACACGTCACCGTTCAACGGCGGAATTGAAGGCCGGTTCCGGACTCAAACGCCGGAATTGCCGACCGGAACGGTGTGCGTTCGGGGCGGCGCAGTGGGGTGGTCCCGTCGTCGCTCCTTGGTCCCGTCGTCGCTCCTTCCGCTCTCGCGTGGGACGGCCCTCGCGGACCCATTTAAGTATCTCTCGCGATAACGGCTCGTAGTGAGGCGTTCTACGGGGACCCACCGTCCTGGAGAGCCGGTGCCGTCTCGCCCGGCTCTTTAAGTGCTTCTCGCAATAACGGCTCGTAATGAAGCGTTCTCGGGGACGTCTGCACGCCCAGCGAGCCGCGTGGCTCGCGGTTCAGACGCCCCATGCGATCCGGTCCCAGAGTCGCTCGTAGCCGTAGTACGTCCCGGTCTTCACGACGTTGGTCACCAGCCCGATGTTCACAGCGGCCAGCACGTCGTCAGTGACGGCGAAGGCGACAGCGACGGTGATTAAGACCATCAGCACCCGGTACAGCAGCGTCTTGACGATGGCTCGCGAGCGGAGCTGGTTCGGCGTCCGGGTGAACAGCGAGGAGAACGCGCCCATGCTCGTTGCCTACGGCAGTGACTCGCATGATGGTTGTGGTGGATTCGTTCCCACCGGCCGGGAAGCAGAATACGGCTATATCCGACGAGAGCGCGTCTCTCCGTACATGAAGACACTCTCGAAGGTCCTCGCCGGCCTCGCAGTCGGGCTGCTCGCCTTCATCGCCGCAGGGGTCGCGGTCACCGCGGTTCTCGACCCCCACATCTGGCCGTCGCTGCTCGTCGGTGCGCCGGTCGGCGTCACCGTGGGGGTGACCGCGTTCCTCGCGACGGTGGCGACACTGCGCTACCGTGACCGCCGTCGTGTGGGCGACCTCGACGCCGGCGTCGTTGCCGCGTACCGGGCGTCGGTCGTGGCCGTCGCTACCTGCGTGGTCGTCGTGCCGCTCGGGACCGCCGCCGTCGT
Source organism: Haloarchaeobius litoreus (assembly GCF_024495425.1). Lineage (NCBI taxonomy): Archaea > Methanobacteriati > Methanobacteriota > Halobacteria > Halobacteriales > Halorubellaceae > Haloarchaeobius > Haloarchaeobius litoreus. The sequence continues at coordinate 205,186 of NZ_JANHJR010000002.1, forward strand.
GTTCGACGTGGGCGAGCTCGGGATCGCCGTGCTCGTGTTCGGGCTGCCGGCGTGTATCCTCGTCGCGGCCGTGGTCGCGTACGTCACGGTCCGACGGACGGTGCCGGCCGGTCGGCCACCGCCCGCCTGAGGAGCGTCCCGACCACAGACTGAGCGCCGACTACCAGACTGAGCGTTCGTCGCTGTCGACGACCTCCTCGTCGACGAGCGCGTAGCAGTTCTCGTAGGGAACGAACGCGGCGAACGTGCCGTCGATGTAGCACTCGATACCGTGCTCGACGTGCTCGTAGTCGTCGCACTCGATGACGCCTTCGGGGAGTACGATGCGGTACATACGAAGGGGTACGACGGCAACGAGGAAAGAGATGACGCCGATACTGTCACCGTGGCGTCCAGTCGTCGGTGCAGCCAGCCCTCACTCCTCGTCGGGGTCGTCGACGACCTCGATGCCGCGGTTGTTCACCGCGTCGGGGTCGAGTCCGACCTCCTGGAGGAACCCCTTGTACTCGCGCTCGCACTGCTCGGCGGCCTTCTGCTTGTCCGAGGCGCGCGAACAGAGCGCGGCGAGGTCCTCCGGGACGTCGTTCGTGTAGACGATCCAGTGGTTGATGAGGTCGGAGAGCCGCCGGATGGGGCTCGTGAAGTGGCCGTAGATGTCGAAGTTGAGCGCGTGGTGACCGCCGAAGGGGTCGCTCATGTACTTCGCCCGGGGCATCACCTTCATGACGGCCCACTGGATCTTGCCGAGCTGGCGGCCGGGTGCCTGCTCGAGCGTCGCGTTGACGGCCTTCCGGGGGTCGTCCCAGGAGTCGCCCGGGATGCTCACGCCGTCCAACTCCTGAATCTCGACGAGCGCCTTGTCCCACTCGTCCGGGGTCGGCTGCGGGTGGACGCGGTACATCGCCTCGACGCCACGGTTCCACATCAGTTCGTGCGTGACTGCCTTGTTCGCCTTCAGCATGCACTCCTCGATGATGGTGTGGGCGCGGTCCCGGCGCGGATTGAGCACGAGCGAGCCGTCCTCCTTGCGCTGTTCGTGCATCTGGTCGGCCACCTCGAAGACGAGCGAAATCTCGTCGTGGAGTTCGGCGTCCTCGTCGTCGAGGCGGTTCTCCGTCTGGGTGTAGGTGAGGCGTTCGTTCGAGTGGATGACGGACTTGTAGATGTCGATGGACTCGTAGCTCAGGTGCTCCTTGTCGAGCTCCATCTCGACGGTGTGGGCGAGGCGGTCCTCCTCGGGGACGAGCGAGCAGACCGTCTCCGCGAGCGTCGGTGGCAGCATGTGGATGGTGTACGCCGGGAGGTAGACGGTGTTGCCGCGCTCGACGGCCTCCGCCCACATCGCGCTCTCGGGGTGGACGTAGTGGGTCACGTCGGCGATGTGGACCCACAGCGTGAACGTCTCCTCGTTCTCGCGGATGGAGATGGCGTCGTCGAAGTCCTGTGCGTCGATGGGGTCGGTCGTCCACGTCGTCAGGTCGCGCAGGTCCTCGCGCTCGTCCAGCTCGTCCTGGATCTCCTGCTGGACGCCCTCGGTGCGCTCCTCGGCCTCCTCCAGCACCTCGGGCGGGAACGCGTCGGCGATCTCGAACTTCTCGAACAGGTCGTCGCGCTTGTTCTCCAGATGGCGCGCGAGCTCCTCGTCGATTTCGACGGGGCCCTGCCCTTCGGCGGTGCCCGCGGCAGCCTGCGCGCTGGCGTCGTCGGTCATGGGCCGGGCTACGCAGGGGGCACGGGAAAACGTATCGGGGTGGCCGTGTCGTCGGTCGGTCGCTCAGTCCCGTCGTTCCTGTCGGGTGGCGGTCGCGTCGCGGAACCGGGCGAGGAACTCCTCCTGCGGGACCTCGCCGGCACCGAGGTCGACGAGCATGGACTCCAGCCCCTTCCGCGGCTGGTGACAGCAATCCCGGTCGCAGGGCTTGCAGAGGTACTCGAACTCCTTGTCCGTGCGCTCCCACCGGTTACCGTGTTTGTCGTACTCGCGGGCGTCGTCGCGAGGGACCTCGTCGCCGCACGCGATGCACGTCACGGGGCCGTCGTCGACGTCTCGCCGGGAACCCCACATGGTTTTGCCAACGGTGGGCCCGTATAAAGACGTTGCCGCGAGTTTCTCACCCAGTTTAAGTACGGACGGGGCGACTGCGCCGGCTCCGCGAGAACGACCGGTTTATGCGGCTCCCCGTGGACGGATTGGGTATGCAGGTGAAGTCCCGACATCATCTCCGCAGCGACGACGTCAGGGACGTCGAGAGCGCTGTGGTGGACGCACTGGGCGTCGATCTCGACGGTGACACGTACGAGCTGGTCGAGTTCGAGGACAGCGAGTTCGACGTCGTCCTCGTCGACGGCGAGCCCCACGTCTTCTACGTCGACGACGAACCGTTCCTCACCGTCGTGGGCGCGAACGCGACCGAACCGACCCGTCGCGTGGTGACCGTCGACGCCGGCGCGATCTCGTTCGTCTCGGACGGGGCGGACGTGATGCGCCCCGGCATCGTCGAGGCCACCGCGGACATCGCGCCGGGCGACCTCGTCGTCGTCGCCGAGGAGACCCACGGGAAGGTGCTCGCGGTCGGCCGCGCGAAGGTCGACGGCGACGACATGACCGGTGACTCCGGGAAGGTCGTCGAATCCATCCACCACGTCGGCGACGACCTCTTCGAGTTCCCCGGCTAGCTCTCGTCCTCGTCGTACGCGTCCTCGTACAGCTCCATCGCCATCTCGTAGCCCTCGACCGCGTACTCGTAGGTCTCTCGCAGGTCCGCGATGGGGGTCTCCGTCGCATCGACCCGCAGGTCCTCGTAGTACGGGTCGACGACGCGCTCCTCGGTCGATTCCACGACGAGCGCCGCGCTCTGGACGTGCAGCTCCTCGCGCCTGTCGCCGCCCTGTTCGTGGCCCGCCGCGAGCGCATCGACGAGTCGTTCCGCGAGCGGTCGGTCGTCGTCGCGGCTCGATTCGTACTCCTCGGCCACGGCGTCGATGACGGCCTCGCCCGTCAGCAGGTTGCCCGCGACCGTGTAGGAGTCGCCCTCGACGTGCCCGTACCAGTCCTTGCAGTCCTCGCCGGAGAAGACGAAGGTCCCGTCGGCGTCGACGCCGTGGAGCTGGCGGTTCTCCGCGCCCTCGTCGGCGTTCAGGAGCGCCTGGAGGGCGTCGTCGACCGCGAGCCCGTCGTCCATGTACTCGATTCCCTTCCGGCCGAGTTCGACGTTGACGAGGCTCTGTGTCGCCACCGCGCCGGACTCGCTGGCGAACGGACAGAGCGTCCCGACGCCGGGGAGCCGCGTCGTGACCGCCACGCCGAAGCGGTCCTGTTCCTCGCCGTCGTCGTCGGTGTACGTCTCGTGGACGCAGATGCTGAACGTCACACGCAGGTACAGGGCGGAACCGAGCAAAAAAGCCGGTGTGCCGGAAGTCGCTGCGGGGTCGTGCCCGCGACCGCGGTCGCGCCGGCCCCGTCAGGCCGAGACGGTCTTCGTCTGGCTGGTCGAGTTGCCGGCCGCGTCGGTCACGGTCAGCGTGACGTCGTAGCTGCCCGAGCCCTTCTTGTCCTGCAGCCTGTCCGACCCCGACGCACTGGCGCCGCTGACGCTGTTGCTCGCGCTGTCGACGGTGCCGTTCTGGTCGAGGACGACGTCGACCGACGCGAGGTCGCCGTCGGCGTCCGAGACGGCCCAGCTCACCTCGAAGCGGGCCCAGCCACCGTTGCTCCGGTTGCTGAGACCGAACTCGTCGATAGCGGGGGCCGTGCTCCCGCTGCTGCTGTTGTCCGTCGTCACCGTGATGGACGAGCTGCTGGTGTTGCCGGCGGAGTCGGTGGCCGTCGCCGACAGCGTGTGGTCGCCGTCGGAGACGGCCGTGCTGTCCCAGCTGGCCTCGTAGTAGCCCGACGTGCTGTTGTACGACGCCGACTGTGCCGTGCCGCCGTCGACGCTCCACTCGACGGCGAGACTGTCGTCGCCGTCCTCGGCGTCCGAGGCGCTGATCTGGAGCGTCACCGAGTCGCTGACCGTGTCGCCGTCCGCCGGGTTCGCCCACGAGACGCTGGGCGCGGCGTCGTCGCCCCCGCCACCACCGCCGGCGGCAGCGACGGCGTTCTCGGCGTCGAGGAGCCCGTAACCCTGCTCGTTGTCGCCGAGCCCGATGTCCTCGGCGCTGTCCTGGAGAATCGTGCGGGCCTCGGAGGCGGTCGCGCCCGTCGCCATCACCTGTGCGGCCGCGCCGGAGACGTGCGGACACGCCATCGAGGTGCCCGAGAACGTCGCGTAGCCGCTCGGGACCGACGAGTAGATGTCGGTGCCCGGTGCGGCGAGCTCGACCTCCGGACCGGTCGAGGAGAAGTCCGAGAGGCTGTCGTCGCTGGCCGTCGAGGAGACCGCGACGACCTCCGAGTAGGCCGCCGGGTAGCCCACGCAGTCGCTACAGGGGCCGTCGTTGCCCGCCGCCGCGACCATCAGCAGGCCATTGTTCGCGGCGTACTGCACGGCGTCCTGCAGCGTCTGGTCGCCCGAGGACGCCCCGAGCGACATCGACGCCACGTCGAAGCCCTGGTCGGCGGCCCACTCGATGCCGGCCGCGATGGCCGACAGGGAGCCCGAGCCACAGCCGTCGAGCACCTTCCCCGCCCAGAGGTTCGCCTGCGTCGAGACGCCGACGACGCCCTCGGTGTTGTTCACCGCGTCGGCGATGCCCGCGCAGTGTGTCCCGTGGTCGTTGTCGTCGTCCCAGGCGTTCGGGCAGTCGTTGTTGTTCGTGTCACACCCGAACGGGCCGCCGCCCCCGCCGGCCTCGCCACAGCAGTTGTCGGTGAAGCACTTCCCGCCCTGGACGTTGCCGGCCAGGTCGGGGTGGTCGCTGTCGATGCCCGTGTCGAGGATGGCGATGTCGGCCCCGCTGCCGGTGTCGCCGTTGGCGTGTAGCACGTCGGCGTCCACCCGGTCGACGCCCCACGGGAGCGTCTGGGCGAGCGCGTGGTACTCGCCGTCGTCCTCGACGTACCGGACGTGCGGGTTGTTCTGGAGCGCCTCGAGGGCCTCGGTGGGGAACCGCCCCGCGACGGCCTGCCCGATGTCGTCGAAGTCGAACTCGTGTCTGATCGACGACGCCTGCTCTCTCGCCCTCTGGAGCCCGTGATCGTCCGACACGCCCACGATCACGTCCTGTGCACCCTCGCCGGCGACGACCTCGCCCGCCATCGTCGTCGCCGCCAGTCCAGCTCCCGCTCCCTTCAGCAATCGCCGCCGGGAAACGCCATCGGTATCTCTGACCATGCGAGCCGATGTCACGCACCGTAGGTTATATAATTAACTATATTTGCATACCGATTTACAGAAATTGGTGGCCGGGTGTTCCTGGGAAAATTTCCAAAACGAAACGGGAGGTTCCGTCGTGTGTAGCATCTCGACCGGTGGGTCGATTCCGGCGACCAGCACGCTGTCTGACGTAAGAACTAAACGCTCGCCACCGTAGGTAGACACCCATGGGCCTCATGAGCAAGATCCTCGGCGGCAACAACTCTCACAGTACCGAGGACTATCTCGAACTCGACCTCGACGACTTCGATACGGTCTCGGGCGACGCGGCGATGGAGGTTCACATCGCCGAGGTCGCCGGACAGGCCGACGCTATCGACATCAAGGACGCTGTCTACGACGGCGACCTCGTCATCGCCGACATCACCCGCCTGCGAACGGAGGACAGGACGGTCGAACACATCGTCGACGAGCTCAGACAGGTCGCCCAGGAGGTCGACGGCGACATCGTCCAGAAGGGCGACGACCAGCTCATCGTCACGCCGACCGGTGTGAAGATCAGCCGCGAGAAGCTCGGCCGCGACTGAGCCATCGCCTCGGTGTCAGCGTTTATCTACGAAGCCGCACCCAGAGCCAGCGTCAGCCACGACTCGGCCGCGCGGTGGTCTGGGCGGGTGTGCGGTGCGCCCCGCGCGGGAGCCAACGCACCGCCTGTTCGCCAGAACCGATGGCGACGCCTCCGGTCAGAGGTGGTCCTTTCCGGGGTTCGAGGAGCCCCAGTCGCCACGGCCGCCCTCGGTCCGGTCGACACCCATGATGGACTCGGCCTGCTCGACCCCGAGTGACTCGCCACTCTCTGGCACCCGAACCGTCACCTCCTCGACCTCCGGCCACTGCAGCAGCTCGGACTCGATGTTGCCCGTGGTGATATCGGCGACGCCACAGCCCGAACAGCCGCCGCCGAGTTCGACGACGACCTCGCCGGTCTCGGGGTCGGCGCGCCGCACGGAGCTGGTCCCGCCGTGCATCTGGATGATCGGCATCTCGCGCGCCAGCCACTGCTCTACCCGCTCGGCGAGCGCGTCGTCCGTCTCGGCCCCGTCGGTACTCATCACTCGGTGGTAGGGACTCCGACGGTGAGAAAGCTTTGGGTCCGTTTCGCACGATTCGACAGGAACGACCGTGAGGGACCGCGCTACTTCTCGTCGCGACCGCGGAGGAAGCGGGCCGCGCCGAGCCCGAGGCCGGCGATGGCGGTGAGCGCGCCGAAGCCCGGCGAGCCGCCGTCCCCACCGCGCTCCGTCGGCGTCGGGGTGTCGGTCTGCGTCGGTGTGGCCGTCGGCGTCGGCTCGGGCGTTGCCGTCGGCGTCGCCGTGCTTTCACCTCCGTCGCCACCGTCGCTACCGAACGCGCTCGGCAGGTCGACGTAGTGCTCGTTCTCCGCGCGCAGCAGCGGGTCCGCGTCGACGAGACTCGACGGCGGCGAGGACTGCTCGCCGGCCTCGTCGGGGAACAGGAGGAGTCCTTCGTTCTCCGCGCCGGGGACGCCGCTGTAGCTCGTGGCGGCGTAATACCCCACGTCGGGCGTCGAGACCGCCGTCCAGAAGGCGTACGACGGGTCGCGCCACCACGAGAGCTGTTCGGGACCCGTTGGGTCGGAGACGTCGAACACCTTCACGCCACCCTGGTACCAGGAGGTGTAGAGGCGGTCGCCCACGAACTGGAAGTTGTGCGAAGTGGTCCACGTCCCGCTGCGAGTGGTGTCGCCGTCCGCCGGCATGGGCGGCTCGATGGTCGACAGGTGCGTGGGGCTCGTCGGGTCGGAGATGTCGTACAGGGAGATACCGGCGGGGCCGCCGTGGTCGTCGTCGGTCTGTGTGTCCCACGTCTCGCGCCCGACGCCGAGGATGCTCGCGTCGTCGTTGACCTCGACGTAGTGAGCGTTCCCGCGTGGCTCCGTGTAGTCGGTGCTGGCGCGCGACCCCTTCCACTCGCGCAGGTCCTGGAACGCGTAGTCGCCGATGCGGACCACGAACTCCGGGTCGGTCGGGTCGGAGACGTCGACGACGAACGTCCCGGCGTCCCAGTACGCACAGTAGGCCATCCCGTCCTGCACGTACATGTCGTGGAGGACCTTGCCGAGTACCTCACCCCAGCCAGCGTCGAGGTCCTGGCTCGGCGACCAGCGACCGAGCTGTTCGAACGCCTCGCCCGAGACGTCGATCATGTTGAGGTAGGCCGACTGCTGGGTGTTGCCGGTCAGGTACACCACGTCGTCCTCGATGAACGAGTTGTGGTTGCCGTGGGGCGTGTCGAAGAAGTCGCCGATCCGGGTCGGCTCGGCGGGGTCGGAGACATCGTAGAGGAAGAAGCCCAGCGGGCCGCCACCCTGTGCGGCGGTCGGGACGAGGAGCTTGTCCCCGTCGACCTTGATATCGAGGATCTCACGGGCGGAGCTTCCGCCGCCGGTCTCGATGGGACGCTCCTCGGCCAGCACGGTCGGGTTGGCGGGGTCGGAGACGTCCACGGTCACGAACCCGGTGCTCGCGGCGACGTACGCCGTCGAGCCGTCGTCGTCGAGGACGACCTCGGCCGCACCGTCGATCTCGAGTTCGCCGGACGGTTCGTACGCTGTCGTCCCGCTGGCGGCGACCGTCCGAGCGAGCGTACTCGCTGCGAGCGCGCCCGCACCGGCGCGAAGGAGGGTTCTCCGTTGCATACACTGCTGAAACGGTCGAATCGAAAAAAGACTGCCGGAATGTAAGCCGAACTACCTACTCCGCCACGGCTCTCTGCGGTCGCCGTTTCGGGACGCGGTTCTCGCTCGTCCCGGTCCGCCCTACTCCCCGTCGCCGCGGAGGAAGCGGGCGGCACCGAGGCCGAGGCCGGCGATGGCGGTGAGCGCGCCGAAGCCGGGCGAGCCACCGTCGTCGCCGCTGTCGGTCGTCCCGGCGGTGGTGCCGTCCATCGCGGTGGTGCCGCTGTCGGTCGGGGTCGCGGTGGGCGCCTCGGTCGGCGTTGCGGTGGGTGTCTCCGTCGGGGTCGGTGTCTCCGTCGGGGTCTGCGTGTTCGGGCTCTCGTTCTCGACGTAGTCCGGCCAGTCGACGCTCGTGATCATGCTGGTCTCCTCCGGCGGGGTGAACACGCCCGGGGGCTCCGCCATCTCGCCATCGGTGTCCGGGAAGACGTAGAGGCCACCGGTGCTCTGCCCCGGCCCCATGTTGCCGGCGACGAAGACGCCAACGGCGTCCGGACCGTTGTACCGGGCGTACTTCGCGCCCCAGAACTGCGTGCTGTCGGGGTCGCGCCACCAGGCGATGCGCTCCGGGTTGGCGGGGTCCGAGACGTCGTGGATCATGACGCCGCCGTAGTACCAGGACGTGTAGAGGCGGTCCCGGTGGAGGGAGAAGTTGTGGGAGGTGGTGAACTGGCCCTGGAAGCCCTCGTTCTCCGCGCCGGGGGCGCGGATGGTGGTGAGCTTCTCGGCGTTGGCCTTGTCCGAGATGTCCCAGATGTCGATGCCGCTCGCGCCGCGGCGGTCGTCGTCGGGGTTGGCGTCCCAGGACTCCGCGCCGACGTACAGCGTCTCCGCGTTCTCGTCGACGGTGACGTAGTGGTCGTTGCCGGGAGGCTGGTAGAAGATGTTCGCGATGTCCTGTCGCTGGACCTGTGCGAGCTTCTGGGGGTCCGCACCGCCCAGTCGGGTGACCATCGACGGGTTCGCCCTGTCGGAGATGTCGACGATGACGGTGCCGGCGTCCCAGTTCGCGAGGTAGGCGTAGTCGCCCTGCACCCACAGGTCGTGGACGTTCCGGAACGCGGGGTTGACCTCGTTCCAGATGTCGTCGGTCTGGTGGATGCCCCACTCGGAGACCGCGCTGAACTCGTCGTTCGAGGTGTCCATGATGCGGAACCGGTCGCTCTTGGTCAGGTAGGCGTAGCCGTCCTCGAAGAAGCTGTTGTGGATGGAGTGGTCGACCGTCTGGACCGCCAGCTGTTCGGGGTTCGCGGGATCGGAGATGTCGTAGAGCAGTGCCGCCTTGATGACCTCGCCGGGCTGGTTGGGGCCGACCACGAGCAGGCGGTCGCCGTCGACCTTGACGTCCGCGACGGCCTGCATCGGGCCGGCGTCGCGGTCGGCGAGCAGGTCGCGATCCTCGAAGGCGATGCTCGGGTTCGCCTCGTCCGAGATGTCGACCGAGACGAAGCCGTCACCGGTCGCGACGAACGCGAAGTTCCCGTCCTCGGTCGGTGCGACCTCCATGGTCCCCTCGATGTCGACGCTGCCGAGTGGCTCGTAGGCTTCCTGTGCTCGTGTTGCGGAGACTGTCCCTCCAACCGCACCCAGTGCGAGCGCGCCTGCACCCGCACGGAGTACATCTCTTCGCTCCATACCCGCATCCAATGTCCCACCCTAACTAAAGGTTCAGGAAGCTCAAAGATGTCTTTTTGTTACTAGTTCGCGCGTCGAAAGGGGAGACGGTCGTCGGGCCGACCGAGCCGAACTCGCGGTCGCGTCAGCGATGTGTCCGTGACCTGTCACCGGTGCCGCCGGTGAGGGCGCTGGCGAGCGCACCCTTGACCACGACGTCGTCGCCGAGCGTCGTGAGCTGGATGTCGGGGATGTTCGTCATCACCATCTCGTCGATGCGCTCGCGAATGGGGTCGAGGACGAGGTCGGTGTTGTGGAGGGCGACCGCGCCGCCGATGTAGATGACGATGGGTGCGAACGAGTGGACGACGTTGCTCACGCCGATGGTGTTCCAGTGTGCGAGCTGGTCGACGACGTGGTCGGCGAAGGCGTCCTCGCCGACGGCGTCGAACACGTCCTTCGCGGTGAAGTCCGGGTCGTCGAGCGGGAGGATCGTCTGGACCTCGGGGTCGTCTTCGGCGAGCAGCCGGGCGTAGTTCGGGATGTTGTTGCCCGAGCAGTACGCCTCCCAGTGGCCGTCCTTCCCGCAGCCGCAGGTGAGCCGCCCCTGCGGGTCGACGACGTAGTGCCCGACCTCGCCGGCGTTGCCGTCCCAGCCTGCGATGACGTCGCCGTCGACGCAGACGCCCGCGCCGATACCCGAGGAGATGGTGATGTACGCCATGTCGTCGGGGTTGCGGTCGGCGTGGTAGCGCTCGCCGATGACCCCGGCGGCGGTGTCGTTGTGCAGGTAGACCCGGTCGCTGTCGATGAGCTGCCCGATGGGGCCCGAGAGCGGGATGCGCTCGACCGTGTCGGGCAGGTTCGCCGGGTCCTCGACGGCACCTTCGGCGAGGTCGAGGGGGCCGATGGAGCCGATGCCGCAGGCACGGACGGCGGTCGGGTCGACCCCGGCGTCTGCGCAGGCGTTCCGCAACGTGTCGAGCACCGCCTCGGTCACCGCGATACCGGTCGGACCCTGTGGCGTGCTTGTTCGGTGCGACCCGAGTATGCGGGCGTCGCCGTCGCCGACGACCGCCCGGACGTTCGTCGCGCCGAGGTCGACGCCCGCGTACGTGGCCATGCAACGAGTGGTACGGGCGGGCTGGCACTTAAGCGGTTAGATTTACTCGCGCCCGAGTACCGACACGTCTTGCGGACGGGGGAGGGGAGACAGTTTGATGTAGCCGCCTGCCCATCGTCCGAGTGACTTCCCCCGCATGAGCTCGCGTCCGGTGGTCCTGTCGATCCGTGGTTCCGGTGAGGAGCCACTCCTGTCGAACCACTCGGACGTCGCCGTCACCGTGGTCGACGACCACGCCGACGCCGCGGACCACCTCGCGACCGACCCCGTCGACTGCGTCGTCTGTGCGAACGAGCGCGACGGGCTGTCCGGGCTCGAACTCCTCGGCCGGCTGCGTAGCGCGTACCCACACATCCCGAGCATCCTGCTCACCGACGAGCCCAGCGACGAGGTCGCCGCCGCGGTCGCCGACGGCACCGCCTCGGAGTACCTCCCACTCGCCATCTGGCGCGACCCCGCCAGCCGGCTCGCCGAGCGGGTCACGCTCCTCTCGCAGGAGCAGGACCCGACCAGACCGGACGAGCGCACGCTCAGCGGCCTGCTGGCGACCGCCCGGCAGCTGCTCACCATCCACTCGCCGGACGAGATCGCCGACGTCGTCATCGACGCGGCGGTGGGAACCCTCGACTTCGAGTGGACGACGGTCTGGCTCGTCGACGACCACGACGAGCGGCTGACCCCCGCGACGGGCGGTGACGACCCGGCGTACGAGGTTGGCGAGCCACCCGTCGGGCGCGTGTTCGAGACCGGTCAACCCACCGTCCAGCGTCGCGACGAGGACGCTGCACTCTACTTCCCGCTCGGCGACCATGGCGTCCTCGCGGTCGGCACCGGCAGCGTCACCGACATCGAGGAGTCGGACGTCCAGCTCGCGGAGATACTCACGGCGAACGCCTCGGCCGCCTTCGAGCGCGCCGCCCGCGAAGAGACGCTGGAGCTGTACCGCACCGTCGTCGACAACGTCCGCGAGATGGTGTACGTCCTCGACGAGACCGCCCGCATCGTCCTGGTCAGTCGCCAGATCGTCGAGGCGACCGGCTACGACCGCGACGAGCTCGTCGGCGAGCACGTCTCGAAGTTCATCGACGAAGGAGGGTTCCGCCGCGGCGGCGAGCTCGTCGCCGAGCTGTTCGCGGCCGGCGACGACGGCAGCCGGACGTACCGGACGACGGGCCTCCGGGCAGACGGGACGGACGTCCCTATCGAGATCGAGCTCTCGTTGCTGCCGAGCGACGACGGCGAGTTCCGCGGCACCATCGGCGCGGTGCGGGACATCTCCGACCTCGTCGAGACGGAGGAGCGGTTAGCCCACGAACGCGACCGCTTCCGCTCGCTGTTCGAGCACCTGCCCGACCCCGTCGTCGACGCGCGCTTCGAGGGCGACGAGCCCATCGTCGACACCGTGAACCCGGCGTTCGAGCGCGTCTTCGGCCACGAGACGGGTGCGGTCGTCGGGCAGTCGGTCAACGACGTGCTCGTCCCGGCCGACGACGAGGACACCGGACGGGAACTCGACCGTCGGACGCTCGCCGAGGGCGACGACCCGGTCTCCGCCGAGGTCCGTCGGGAGACGGCCGACGGCGACCGCTACTTCCTGTTCCGTGGAATCCCGTACCGTACCGACGACCGGGGCACCCACGCCTTCGGCATCTACACGGACATCTCCGACCAGCGCGACCGCGAACGGCACCTCCAGGTGCTGCACCGTGTCCTCCGGCACAACCTGCGCACCGACATGGGCGTCGTCATCGGCTATCTCGACCAGCTCGACGACCGCCTCGACGACCCCGACGACCACGCGCTCATCGAGCGTGTCACGGGCCGGGCGGAGGACGTGGCCCGCCTCGCGGACAAGGTCCACCAGCTCGAGCAGGTCATCCAGCGGGACACCGACCTGACGCCCGGGCCGACGGACGTGGTCGCCCGACTCGAACCGCTCGCCGACGGGCTCCGCGACCGCTACCCCGGGGCGACGATCGACGTCGAAGCGCCCGAGACCGCGATGGCCCACGCCGACGAGCGCCTCGACCTCGCGGTGGAGAACCTCGTGGAGAACGGCATCCAGCACACCCACGCGCCGGAACCGACCGTCGGCGTCCGGGTCGAGACGGACGCCGACGGCGTCGACATCCACGTCACCGACGACGGGCCGGGCATCCCCGCCCACGAGCGGGCGTTCCTCACGGGCGACCGGGACGTCTCGCAGGTCGAACACGGTGACGGCCTCGGCCTGTGGGTCGTCAACTGGGTGGTGCGGTCGCTCGGCGGCGAGGTGACCTTCGGCGACCCCGACGTCGGGACGGAGGTCGTCGTTCACCTGCGACCGGCGTGAGTCCGCCCTCAGTTGCCCTGGATGGCGTCGATGACCATCGCGGCCGCGATGATGGGTTCTTTGGGGACGTCGCTGGCGTCGTCGATGACGATGTCGTACTTGTCCTTCAGCGAGAACTGGCCGGTTATCTTGCCGACGTGGTTCCCGTTCGCGTCGGTTATCTCGTACTTGTGCGGGATGAGTTCGCCGAACGGGACGAAGTTGCGGGCGAGCGTGACGGCCGCGCCGCGGGAGTCGATGCGTGCGATGACCGCCTCGGTCTCCGCGTCGCGGATGCGCCACGTGTCCTGCAGCAGCGAGAAGTCGTTGTCGAGGATGACGATGTCCTCGCCGGTGCGGGCGTCCGTCAGCATGTAGTTGCCCGCCACGTCGATGATGCCGCCGGCCTTGACGGTGAACACCTCCTCCCCGTTGGCGTCGGTGAACGGGAACTCCTCTTTCATCTTGAACAGCTTCTGTTTCCCCTTCAGCACCGTGTTCCCGGCGGCGTCGAGCGCCTCGTACCTGTTCCGGATGAGGCTCTGGACGACGGTGTAGCGGTCGTCGGTGAGCTCGACGCCCGAGATGTCGTAGCGTGCTGACGTGCTCATTACTCCCACTGCCCGCCGCCCGACATTTAAAGCCTGACATCGACTGCGTCGTGCCCACGCGGGACGACCCGGAACCGACACCCTAAGGGTCGTCCCGCCCCAGGCTATGACCAGATGAGCAAGGACTTCATCGAGGTCAAGGGTGCCGAGGAGCACAACCTGAAAGACCTCGACGTTCGCATCCCACGCGAGCAGTTCAACGTGGTGACGGGGCTGTCCGGGTCGGGCAAGTCCTCGCTCGCGTTCGAGACGGTGTACGCAGAGGGCCAGCGACGCTACATCGAGTCGCTGTCGGCGTACGCACGGAACTTCCTGGGCCAGATGGACAAGCCACAGGTCGAGAACGTCGAGGGGCTTTCACCTGCGATCTCCATCGACCAGAAGAACGCGGCGAACAACCCCCGTTCGACCGTCGGGACGGTCACCGAACTGCACGACTACCTCCGCCTGCTGTACGCCCGCGTCGGTACGCCGCACTGCCCGGAGTGCGGCCGCGAGGTCGGCGAGCAGTCCGCGGAGACGATGGTCTCGCGGATCCTCGACCTGCCCGATGGGACCCGTGCGAAGATCGCCGCGCCGGTCGTCCGGGACCAGAAGGGCGCGTTCGAGGACCGCTTCGACGAGCTCGTGAGCGAGGGCTACGCCCGCGTCGAGGTCGACGGCGAGGAGTACGACCTGACCGTCGACCGGCCCGAACTCGACGAGAACTACGACCACACCATCGACGTGGTCGTCGACCGCGTGAAGCTCTCGTCGGAGGCACGCCCGCGCATCACGGACTCCGTCGAGACCGCACTGGAGGAAGCCGGCGGCGTCATGAAGCTGATCCTGCCCGACCCACCCGAGGACCCGGACATCGGCGGGAGCGAGGCGCGCTCGACGGGTGACCTCGCGAACGTGGGGAGCGACGAGGACGTTGCCGACGCCGCGGACCGACTCGTGCTGGAGTTCTCCGAGGAGCTCGCCTGCACGCACTGCGGCATCGACTTCACCGAGATAGAGACGCGCTCGTTCTCGTTCAACTCGCCCCACGGTGCGTGTCCCGAGTGCGAGGGCATCGGCGAGACGAAGGAGGTCAGCGAGAAGCGGGTCGTCGTCGACGAGTCGAAGCCGCTGAAGCACGTGTTCGAGCCCTGGAGCTACAACCGCTCGTACTACCAGACCAGACTCGACGCGGTCGCCGCGCACTTCGACGTGAGCCTCGACACGCCGTTCGAGGAGGTAGACGACGAGATACAGCGCCAGTTCCTCTACGGCACCGACGACGAGGTGGTGTTCGAGCGACAGACGAAAAACGGCACCCGGCGCAAGCAGAAGCGGTTCGAGGGAATCATCCCGAACCTCGAACGGCGCTACGTCGAGACCGACTCGCAGGGCACCCGCGACCACATCGAGGACTACATGTCGGTCACCGAGTGCCCCGCCTGTGACGGCACGCGCCTGAAGCCGGCCTCGCGGTCGGTGTACGTCGCCGGCACCGCAATCAGCGAGGTCAACCGGATGAGCATCGGCGACGCCCTGGCGCACTTCGATGGCATGGAGGCCCGGCTCGACGAGCGCCAGACGACCATCGCCGAGGAGATACTGAAGGAGATCCGCGCCCGCCTCGGCTTCATGACCGAGGTCGGGCTGGAGTACCTCACACTCGACCGGGAAGCATCGACGCTCTCGGGTGGCGAGAGCCAGCGCATCCGGCTCGCGACGCAGGTCGGTTCCGGCCTCGTCGGCGTGCTGTACGTCCTCGACGAGCCCTCCATCGGCCTGCACCAGCGCGACAACGACAAGCTGCTCGACACGCTCGAAGGACTCAGGGACCTCGGGAACACCCTCATCGTCGTCGAGCACGACGAGGAGACGATGCGTCGCGCGGACAACGTCATCGACATGGGGCCCGGCCCGGGCAAGCGCGGCGGCGAGGTCGTCGCGCAGGGGGACTTCGACGACATCGTCGCCAGCGACGACAGCATCACCGGCGACTTCCTCGCCGGGCGCAGGCAGATTCCCGTGCCGGACACGCGCCGCACCGCGGACGACCATCTGTCCGTCCTCGGCGCACGCCAGCACAACCTCGCGGACGTCGACGTGGACCTCCCGCTGGGCTGTTTCACCGCCATCACCGGCGTCTCCGGCTCCGGCAAGTCGACGCTGATGCACGACGTGCTCTACAAGGGACTCGCCCGCCGGATGAACGACAACACATCCGTCAACCCCGGCGAGCACGACGACATCGAGGGCATCGAGGGCATCGAGACGGTGCGGCTCATCGACCAGAGCCCCATCGGGCGCACCCCGCGCTCGAACCCCGCGACCTACACCGGCATCTTCGACTACGTCCGCGAGCTGTTCGCCGAGACGAAGCTCTCGAAGCAGCGCGGCTACGAGAAGGGCCGCTTCTCGTTCAACGTCAAGGGCGGTCGCTGCGAGGAGTGCGGCGGGCAAGGGACGGTGAAGATCGAGATGAACTTCCTCTCGGACGTCTACGTCCCCTGCGAGGAGTGCGAGGGCGCACGCTACAACGACGCCACGCTCGACGTGACCTACAAGGGCAAGACCATCGCGGACGTGCTCGACATGAGCGTCGAGGAGGCCCACGACTTCTTCGAGTCCTCCTCGCGCCTGCGCCGTCGGCTGAAGCTCCTGAAGGACGTCGGGCTGGACTACATGACCCTCGGGCAGCCGTCGACCACGCTCTCCGGCGGCGAGGCCCAGCGCATCAAGCTCGCCGAGGAGCTGGGCAAGCGCGACACCGGCAACACGCTCTACCTGCTCGACGAGCCCACGACGGGACTGCACTCGGCCGACGAGAAGAAGCTCATCGACGTACTGCACCGGCTCGTCGACAACGACAACACCGTCGTCGTCATCGAGCACGAGCTCGACCTCGTCAAGAACGCCGACCACGTCGTCGACCTCGGCCCCGAGGGCGGCGAACACGGCGGCGAGGTCGTCGCCACCGGCACGCCCGAGGAGGTCTCCGAGGTCGACGCCTCCCACACCGGCCGCTACCTGCGCGACCTGCTCCCCGCCGTCGACGTCGAGGGGCCCCGCGGCCAGCGCGTCGAACCGGAGACGCGAGAGATGGCGACGCCGACCGACGACGACTGAGCGCGCCGGGACGACCTTTTTCGTCCCCGCCGCCGGAGGCCGGATATGGACACTCGCGAGCTGACGAGCGACGCCGAGCGCCGTGCCGCCGTGACCATCCTCCGCCAGCTGTGGTCCGAGCGCGACCCAGCGGACGTGTTCGCCTGGACGGGCGACGACGACTACCACCTGTTCGGCGGCCACGTCGACGGCGAGCTCGTCGGGGTCGCCGGCGTCGTGCTCACGAACGTCCTCCACCACGCCCGCCACGCCTGGCTCTACGACCTCGTCGTGGACGAGGCACACCGCGGCGAGGGCTACGGCACGGAACTCGTCAACTTCGTCGAGGAGTGGGCGGCGGGCCGTGACTGCGAGCGGGTCGCGCTCGCCTCGCCCCGCGAGAAGGAGCGCACGCACCGGTTCTACGAGGAACTGGAGTACGAACGGTGGGGGTACGTCGTCGAGCGGGAGCTCTGACCGTCGCCGACGGCTCGACTCCGGGCGATGGTTTATATCGGATGCCGGCCCCAGACCCGCCGATGCGCTGACCGTCGCCTCCGACGGGGAGCGGGTGTGCGACACGTCGTCGGGGGGCTGTCGAGTGTCGCCTGTTCGCCACCGAATCCGCCACCGGGACTCCGGAGAACTATATATATTCACCCCGATAGCTATTTTGCGTCACCGGCGCTACGGATACGCGAGAGGCCGGGGTGTATCCCGGTCAGACACGCATGAGTGAGGACGTACGAGCCACCGTTCTGATAACCGTCGATTCGCTACGAGCGGACGCACTCGACCTGACATCCGAGTCGTCGCACACCCCGGCACTTCGGGACCTCGCCGGGCGGGCGACCGTGTTCGAGAACGCCTTCGCACAGGGGAACTGGACGCCCTTCTCCTTCCCGAGCATCCTCGGCGGCGCGCCGGTGTTCGCCGACGGGCCACGCATCGGCGTCGGGAACGGGCCGACGCTCGCGGAGACGCTCGGCCGGTCCGGCATCGCCACGGGTGGGTTCAACGCATCGAACGGGTTCCTCACCGCGTACTGGGGCTATGACCGCGGGTTCGAGGAGTTCGAGTCGTTCCACGCCGAGGCGTCGAACCCGGTGAGCCGGGTACTCTCGGCGCACCCGACCTGGCAGGCGTGGGCGCAGTTCGCCACCCAGCCGTTCCGCGCGGCCTACCGCCGACTGCGTGGGCAGGAGAGCTATCCCGCCGAGAACACCTCCCGGATGCGCGACGTGGAGAACGCCGCCGTCTCGTTCATCGAGGACGCCGAGGGCGAGTTCTTCTGCTGGATCCACTACATGGACACCCATACGCCGTACGTCCCCGCGCCGGTGAACGTCCGGGCGGTCACCGACGAGGACTACGGCACCCTCCGGATGCTCAGCCCGCACCTGCGGACGGGGCTCGGCCGCGAGGTCGGCCCGGAGACGCTCGCGGACCTGCGGACGCTGTACCGCGCCGCCACCCACCAGGTCGACCAGAGCATCGGCCGGGTGCTCGACGCGCTCGAACGCGAGGGGATCCGCGACGAGACGACGGTCGTCGTCGCGGGCGACCACGGCGAGGAGTTCATGGAGCACGGCCACCTCTCGCACTACCCGAAGCTCTACCGGGAGCTGACGCACGTGCCGTTCATCGTCGACGTACCGGACACGACGAGCCGCCGGGTTGAGGCGCCGGTCGCGCTCGATGCCATCCCGCCGACGCTGTGTGACCTCCACGACGTCCGGCGACCGGAGGGGTTCACCGCCGACAGCCTCGTGCCGACCGTCCGGGACGGCACCGAGCCAGCCGCCACGCCGAGCGTCTCCGTGACGGTCCGTGGCGACTCGGTCACTCAGCAGCCCATCCCGCGGAACCTCGGCGACGGCGACACGGTCGTCAGCGTCCGCGACGACCGCTGGACGTACATCGAGTGCCGGGCGGCCGACGAGCGCGAGCTGTACGACCGGACCGTCGACCCCGAGGAGCAGGAGAATCGGTGGGATGCGGCTGCCGACGAGGACGGTGTCGCCGCGCTCCGCCGGGTCGCCGAGCGTCGGCTCGACGCGCTGGCAACCGTCGCCGGCGAGCGTGACGCCGAGGACGACGAGGAGGTCCCCCGGGAGCTGGAGGACCGGCTCAGCGCGCTGGGCTACCGCTAGACGCCCACCCAGCCGCTGGCACCCGAGGTTTTTGTTCGGGAGCGCGTATCCGGAGCCATGCAGTTCGTCGCACTGGACGACGCGCTCCTGACGGTCGACGACGACACGGTGACCGAGCGGTTCGACGGACACGAGTTCGAGTGCGTGGTCGCCGGCCCCAACCGCGTCTTCGCAGGGACGTTCGAGGCCGGGCTCTACCGCCGCGAGGACGGCGGCTCCGGCGACGACGACTGGCACCGCGTCGGCGACTCGCTCCCCGATTCGGTGACGGCGGTCGCGCTCGACCCGCACGACGGCGACGGCGTCTGGGTCGGCACGGAGCCGAGTCGCGTCTTCCACTCCGCCGACGGCGGCGATAGCTGGACCGAGCGGACCGGACTCACCGACCTCCCGTCGGCAGACAGCTGGTACTTCCCACCGCGGCCGGACACCCACCACATCCGTTGGCTGGAACCCGACCCACACCGCGAGGGGCGTCTCTACGTCGGCATCGAGGCGGGTGCGCTCGTCGTCACCGACGACGGCGGCGAGACGTGGACCGAGCGTCCCGGGGGGAGCCGCCGTGACAACCACCAGCTGGCGACGCATCCCGCGGCCGTCGGTCGGGTGTACAGCGCGGCCGGCGACGGCTACGCCGAGAGCACCGACCACGGACGGACGTGGGTGCAGCCGCAGTCCGGGCTCGACCACCGCTACTGCTGGAGCGTCGCGGTCGACCCCGGCGACCCGGACCTTCGCGTGGTCTCGGCAGCATCGGGTGCGTCGCGTGCCCACCGCTCGGGAACCGCCGAGAGCTACGTCTACCGGAAGCACGGCGACGACCCGTGGGAGGTGTCGATGGGCGGGCTGCCGGAGCCGGAGGGGTTCCGTCGGCCCGTCCTCGCGCCTGCTGGCCACGGAACCTTCCTCGCGGCGGCCGACGACGGACTCTACCGGAGTGAGGACGGCGGTCGCTCGTGGAAGCAGGCGGTTACGTGGGACGAAACCGGCCCGGTGCGCGGGCTCGCGATCCGGTGAGCACGACGGACCAGCGCGGGTGACTCAGGCGGGCGTCCGTTCCTCGTCGAGCACTGACAGCCCGTCGTCGACGGTGAGGGTCAGCGTCTCGTCGTCCAGTGTGACCGAGACGGCGACCCGAAGCGGGTCGCGGCCGACGACGGTGGACGCGTCGGCGCTGACCCATTCGAGCTCCCAGAGCCGCGTCTCGCGCGTGTCGATGCCGTGGTCGTAGTGGAAGGCGACGACGGCGGGATGCGACAGGAGCGCGAGCCCGACGTCGGTGAACCAGCCCGACCCACACCGCTCGCAGTCGTAGCGGACGAACGCCTCGAACCGTCCCTCGACGAGCCAGTCCGGGGAGTCGTCGCTCTCGCCGTCTATGACCCAGCGGTCCATCCGGCCGTCGCAGCGCGTGCAGAAGCCGAGCTCGGCGGTGCTGTGGTTCCGGATCGCCCAGCGGTGGGCCACGTCGACGGCCTCCTCGGGCGTGCAGTCGTAGAGGGCACCCGGCGGGACCTCGACCTGTGCGAAGTCCTCGCCGCAGTCGGGGCAGGTGATGTCGACCCGGGATTCGTCGAACGTCGCCGTCATCGACGAGCCGCAGTCGAGACACGGAGCGTCCATCTGGACGGGGTCGGCGTCGATGCCTTTCGTGTAGCCGCCGGAGAGGATGGCCCCGCCGACGCGTGCGCCTTCGCGGGTGAGGGCGTAGCCG
This sequence comes from Haloarchaeobius litoreus, assembly GCF_024495425.1. Taxonomy (NCBI): domain Archaea; kingdom Methanobacteriati; phylum Methanobacteriota; class Halobacteria; order Halobacteriales; family Halorubellaceae; genus Haloarchaeobius; species Haloarchaeobius litoreus. Next base: position 225,809 of record NZ_JANHJR010000002.1, read on the forward strand.
TCGTCGCGCTCCTCGACGAAGCGGTCGGTGAGCTTCCCGAGGTGGTAGTTGAACTGGCCGGTGTCGCGCATCCCGACGCGGTCGTTGAGCTCGCTGAACGACAGCGGCTCGGCGGCGTCGAGCAGCGCTTCGAGGACGCGGACCCGCGTCTCGTGGGCCACCAGGCCGAACGCCTCGTCCGGCGGGAGGCGCTCGATGACGATGTCGGAATCGCTCATACTGCTCCGTTCTCGGACCGAGATAATGAGCGTTGGTGACGGTCGGAGTCGCGGGGCGGCTACTCGTCGTCGTCGGTGACGGCACTCACGAGCACGTCCCGTGCGCCCTCGACCTCCTCGGGGATGATGGTGTGGCCCATCCCCTCGAAGATCTGCTCGGTCACGTCCGCGCCGAGGTCGGAGAGCACGTCGCGGGTCTCGTGGACGCGCTCCTTCGGGATGTGCGGGTCGTTCGCGTCGCAGCCGAGGTAGACGGGAGTGCCGTCGAGATGGCCGTCGTACTCTCGCGGGGTGCCTTCGGGGCCGATGAGGCCGCCGCTGAAGGCGACGAGGCCGCCGAATCTGCTCGCGTTCCGGGCGACGTACTCGCTGGCGAGGCAGGCTCCCTGCGAGAAGCCGAGCAGGACGACCCGCTCGCGCGGGATACCGGCGTCGACGGCTCGCTCGACGGTCTCGTCGACGAGTTCGAGCGCCGACGAGAGGTGCGGCTCGTTGTTCGCTGTGTCCGCCATGAACGAGTACGGGTACCAGGTGTTGCCGGCGGCCTGCGGGCCGAGCCACGCCACGTCGGACACGTCGAGCTCGGTCGCGAGGCCGAGGACGCTCCGGGCCATCGCGCCCCGGCCGTGGAGCGCGACGACGGCGACACGGGCCTCGTCCAGCGATGCACCGGTCGTCAGGACCTGCGCGTCGGCGTGTGGTCCCTCGACCATCGTCACCGCCCACCCGCGGTTTCGTCGTCCGCGTCGGTTCCGCCGTCGTCATCGACGCCGCCGTCGGTCACCTGTTCCGTCTCCCGGACCGACAGCGGCGCGAGGTTCGCCTCGATGCGCTCGCGGTCGCCTTCGAGCCACGGCGGGAGCTTGAGCCCGCTGCCGAGGTCCTCGACGGACTCGTCGGCGGTGAAGCCGGGGCCGTTCGTCGCGATCTCGAAGAGGACTCCGCCGGGCTCGCGGTAGTAGATGGACTGGAAGTACTGCCGGTCCTTCTGCTCGGTGACGCGCTGGCCGGCGTCGAGCAGTTTCTCCCGCCACGCGAGCTCGCTCTCGGAGTCCGGCGTGCGGAAGGCGACGTGGTGGACGGTGCCGGCACCGGGCCGTGCGGCGGGCGCATCGGGCCGGTCGAGCACGTCGACGACGCCGGCACGGTCGGGCACCTCGTAGCGGGTCCGGTCGCCGGCGGTCCCGGTCGCCTCGTAGCCCATCGTCGCGAGCACGTCGGCGGTCGACTCGGGGTCGGTCGGCAGCAGCGTCACGCCGGCGAAGCCGCGCAGGGCGTGTTCCGTGGGCACCGGCCCGTCGCCCCACGGCTCGACCGCGCCGTCGTCGTGCGGGTCCTCGCCGAAGACGAGTTCGAGCGGCTGGCCGTCCGGGTCGCGGAACGGCAGGACCGTCTCGCCGAAGCGCTCGACGGGTTCGGTCACGTCGGCGTCGCTCTCGGACAGACGGCCCTGCCAGTACGACAGCGAACCCTCCGGCGCGCGGAACGCCGTCGCGCTCGTCATCCCCTTTCCGACGCGGCCCTGTCGCGTCTGGCCGAAGGGGAAGAACGTCATCGCCGTCCCCGGCGTGCCCGTCTCGTCGCCGTAGTAGAGGTGGTACGTGGTGACGTCGTCGAAGTTGACGGTCTGCTTGACCATTCGGAGGCCGAGTACGTCGGTGTAGAACGCGACGTTCTCGGCGGGGTCCGCCGCGACGGCTGTCACGTGGTGGATGCCGTGGAGTCTGTCCGTGTCGGTCATACCGAGTCGTAGGCGTCCGGCGGGGAAATAGCGTGTGGACGCCTGTGTCGGCAGGTTACACTCGTGTCACGTGGGCTCGGGACGGGCCGGCAACCGGGCCGAGATGGCGGACTCACAGGCTGGTCCACAGCTCGACCACGTCGCCGGTGACGCCGTCGCCGAACTCGTGGCGGTGGGTCGTCACGCGCTCGTAGCCCCGGCGCTCGTAGAAGCTGGCGGCGTTGGCCGACGCCCAGCACGCCGCCGAGGCCACATCCTGTTCGCGGAGCGACCCGTGGAGTGCATCGAGCAACAGGGTACCGACACCCTCGCCCGCCCGGTTCGGGTCGACGTACAGCGCGGTCACCTCGCCGTCGACGTCGGCGACGAGGTGGTCCCGGCACTCGGGGAGGGCGATGCCGAACCCGACGACGGTTCCGGCGTTGGTCTCCGCGACGAGGAACGTGTCCTCGCCGTCGAAGGTGTAGTCGTCGACGCTCCGTCCAGCGTGCCACGCGTCGACGACGGCGTCGTCGTAGGCAAGCGGTCCGCGCTCGGCGATCGCGGCCTCGTGGACCGAGAGGATGGCCGCGGAGTCGTCTGGTTCCGCCGCTCTGACGTGCATGACTGCGCTAGAACCCTCGCTCCCCTCTAGGTGCCGGTTCTGCAGAAGATAGCTGTCCGTCAGCGCGGGCGAGGGGTACCGTAGTGGCGCATCGCGGCCACGACGAGCACGAGCAGGGCCGTGAACACCAGCGCCACCGGGACGTAGCCCGCCGTGAGCGTGCCAGTCCCGACGGTCGCGAAGACGACGGCGGCCGTCAGCAGGAACGCCACGAGGAGGCCGAGTGCGCCGGCGATCCAGAGGATGCGCTCTTCGGTCGGGAGTCCGTCGTTCGTCTGCTTCGGGTACTGGGTCATAGCTGTAAGGACGCGGTCCACGTATAAACCCGATCTCTAGATTTTCACTCCCTGGGAACGAGCGACCGCGCCGAGTTCAGCACCACGAGGGCGCTGCTGGACCCCATCGCCAGTGCGGCGAACAGTGGGTTCAGGAGCCCCGTCGCGGCCAGCGGGATTGCGACGGCGTTGTAGCCGAACGCCCACGTGAGGTTCTCCCGGACGCGTCGCCGGGTCGCCGTTGCCACGTCGAACAGCACGGGGACCGCGTCGAGCCGGCCGTCGGTCACGACCGCGTCGGCTGCCTCGGCAGCCAGCCCACCGCTCCCCGCGATGGCGACGCCGACGTCTGCGGCGGCCAGTGCGGGCGCGTCGTTGTCGCCGTCGCCGACCATCGCGACGGTCCCTTGCGCGCGGAGTCGCTGGACCGTGGCGACCTTCCCGTCAGGCGGGACGCCCGCGAACACCTCGTCGACCGCCGGATGGTCGCGGAAGCGGTCCGCGGCGGCCCCGTCGTCGCCGGTCAGCACGACGACGGAGCGGCCGTCGTCGGCGAGCGCCGTGACCGTCTCGTCCCAGTCGTCGCGCGGCCGGTCGGTGACCGCGAGGACGCCCCGACAGCGACCGTTCCAGCCGACGAGGACGGGGACGCCGCCGTCGCCGGCGATGGTGTCGGCGCGCTCCTCGAAGCGCTCGGGGACGGCGAGACCCTCGGATTCGAACAGGTCGCGGTTGCCGACGACGGTCTCCTCGCCGTCGACGGTCCCGACGACACCGGTCGGGCGTCCCTCGACTGACGACGCGGGGTCGTCCCAGTCGTCCGCCTCCCGATTCCGTCCCGTGGCCTCGGCCGGTCCGCCGCCGTCGGTCGCTGGGTTCTCCGGGGCCGGTCGCAGGCCCTCGCCGGCGGCGAACGCGACGACGGCGTCGGCGACGGGGTGGTTCGAGTAGCGCTCCAGCGCGGCGGCGCGGGCGAGGAGGTGTTCGCCGTCGTCGGCATCGACGCCGGTGACGGTCATCTCACCGCTGGTGAGCGTCCCCGTCTTGTCGAGCGCGACCACGTCGACGTCGGGCAGCACCTCGAAGATGGTCTCCGAGGCGACGACGACGCCGGACTCGGCGGCGCGCTGGATGCCCGCGGCGACGGCCAGTGGCGTGGCGAGGCCCAGGGCACAGGGACAGGCGACGACGAGGACCGTCAGTCCGACGAGCAGGGCTCCGGTGGCGGTGCCGCCGAGCACGAGCGTCCCGGCGGCGACCAGCAGCGCGAGGGCCGTCACCGTCGGCACGAACACCGTCGCGAGCCGGTCTGCGAGGCGCTGGACGCCCGGGCGGGCGCTCTGGACCTCCCACAGCAGGCCGACGATGCGGTCGAGCGTGCTCGTCGCGTCCTCGCTCACCGCGACGACGAGCGGCGTGTCCGTGACGACCGAGCCGCCGACGACGTCGTCGCCCTCGCGCTTCGTCACCGGCAGGGACTCGCCGGTCACGAGCGCCTCGTCGACCGCGGCGACGCCCTCGACGACGGTGCCGTCGAGCGGGACGCGCTCGCCCGGGCGGACGAGCAGTTCGGAGCCCGGTGCGACGTCCTCGACCGGAAGCGTCCGGCCGTCGCGGAGGCGGGCCTCCTCGACCGACGCCGCGGTGAGGTCCGACAGCAGCGAGACGGCCGAGCGCTTCACGCGGTCCTCGTAGTAGTTGCCGGCACTGACGACGAGCACGATGGCGACGGTGACGTCGAAGTAGACGTCGATGCCGCCGGTGAGCATCACCGCGGTGCTGTAGACGTACGCGCTGGTCGCCGCGAGGGAGACGAGCAGGTCCATGTTCGGCTGGCCCGCACGCAGACTCACGTACGCACCGCGCAGGAGCGGGAAGCCACTGTAGAATAGCACGACGCTCGTGAACAGCCAGATCTGTGCGAGCAGGTAGAGCCGGCCGAACGAGCCGAACTCGACGACCGGCGCGAAGCCGAAGTGCTGCGGGTAGATGAACAGCACGTACCACAGCATCGTCATCATCCCGAAGAAGCCGCCGCCGACGAGGAACGTCGCCGTGGGCGAGTCCGGCTCGTGGTCGTCCTCGACGCCCCGCTCGCGCGCCTCGTACCCGGCCGTCGAGACCACGTCTGGCAGGTCGCCGGCGTCGACGCGCCCGGGGTCGTAGACGAGCTTCATCGTGTCCGTCGCGTAGCTCGCCGATGCACCCTCGACGCCGGCGTGGTCGGTGGCGGTCGACTCGAGGAACAGCTCGCAGGTCGCACAGTGCATGCCGTCGACCGAGAGGTAGCAGACCTCGCCGTCGGCGTCGTCGTCGCCGGGGTCGAGCAGCTCCTCGGGCGAGGCCGCGTCGAGGTCTGCGTCGTCCAGCGACCGTGCGACGGCGAGACAGCCCCGACAGCAGAACTCGCCGTCGACGTCCGGGTCGGTCACCGGGTCGGCGGGCAGGTCCAGATCGCAGAGCGTACAGCCGGTCATGGGTGTCTCACAGCGGCTGGTAGTACGGCACGGGCGGGTGCGGCAGGTGGATGCCGAACAGCATCAGCCCGTGGGCGAGCGGCAGGTAGCCCAGGCCGAGGAACGCAACGCCCATCGTGCGGTGCAAGAGGGTCCGGTGGCGGACCGACAGCGACCCGATGGCGAGCCCGTACGCGAACAGGGTCGGAACGGTGCCGATGCCGAGCAGTGAGAGCGCGAGCGCGCCCCGGAGTGGGTCGCCGATGACGAACGCGTACAGGTACGCCGGGTAGGTGATGGGACAGGGGAGGGTCGCGTGGACCGCGCCGAGTCCGACGATGCCCGTCGAGTTCGTCGCCCGGTCGAGGTGCCCCGTCAGGAGCCCGCTGACGCGTCGGAACACCGCCGAGAGTCCGGGGATGGAGTTCCCGACGGCCGCGCCGCCGGCGGTCCCCCGGAACAGGTAGCCCACGCCAGCGGCGAGGATGAACAGCCCGACGAGCACGCCCATGCCCCCGCGGACGACGTCCGAGAGCGACGTGACGGCCGTGATGCTCCCGACGAAGAGGCTCCCGGCGAGCCCGAGGGCCGCGCCGACGACGGCGTACCCCGCGGTCCGGCCGAGGTTGAACAGCCCGTGCTGGCGCACGTCGACCGTCGTGAGCTGGTCGCTCCGGCGGTCGTCGCGGCTCGCGGTGATGCGGTCGGCGTACGTCGACACCAGCGGGCCGCACATCCCGAGGCAGTGCGCGCCGCCGAGGACGCCGATAACGAGGAACAGGAACAGGTCGGCGTTCTCGGTGACACCCTGCGTGGCGACCGTGGCGCTCACGGCCCACCCGCTCACCTCACACCCCGTTCGCGTCGGCGTCGTGGTGCTCGTCCTCGTGGGGCGAGAGCGCGAGCGCCAGACAGCCGGTGATGATGAGCACGTTGAGGAGCGTGACGGCGGCGATGGTCTCGCCCGAGAGCGCCACGAAGACCACCGCGGGCACCAGCGCGGCCAGCGAGATGAGTCCGATCACACGCGGTGTGATGTCCATGCTGGTGGCTGTTGTCCCGTGAGAGTATAAACTCTGGTCCGATTCCCACGTCGCTGAAGCCACCCCGATAGTTAAGAGAAAAGCCTCCCGAATACGTTCGCATGAGTAGGGGCGTACCAGCAGTGGAGGAGGAAAGCGAACCTGACGCGGGGGAACAGAGTGTTTCGGCCCCCGTCACGCAGGAGGAACCGGAGCGCGAGCTCACCCACGAGGAGTTCGACCCGAAGGGGACGCTCGCGTTGATACTGATGTACTTCGCGATACTGGTCGTCATGTGGGTGTTCATGTACTTCATCGAGTTCCTCGGCAACGACCTCGTCGTGGTGGGGTGATCACGGGTGCACATCCACCAGTACGAGAAGCTCTGGCTCGGGATGTCGCTGCTGCTCATCGTCGGCTTCATCGCGACCATCACCTACGGTGCGGTCGGCGTCGGCGTGTCGATGGTCGACGACAGCGGCGGCAACGTCGACCCGAACGCCCTCGACGAGCACCCCGAGTTCAGCGACCCCGGCGTCCAGAAGGTCGGCGAGAACGAGTACGAGGTGTACGTCGTCGCCCGGCAGTTCATCTTCCAGCCCGACCCCATCGTCGTGCCCGCCAACAGCACGGTGACGTTCTACGTGACCTCCGCCGACGTCATCCACGGCTTCGCGGTCGTGGGGACCAACGCCAACACGATGGTCATCCCCGGTGAGGTCGCGGAGATCACCGTCGAGGTGAACGAGCCCAACGAGTACGGCATCGTCTGTCACGAGTACTGCGGCTCCGGCCACCACACCATGGAGGGGCTCCTCCGGGTGGTACCCGAGGGTGAGTACAACGCCAGCGACGGAGGGAGCCAATGAGCGTCGAACAGGAGACCTTCGTGGACCGGTACCCCGAGGAGGCAGAGCTCGTCCGGCGGTCGTTCCTGGTCGCGTTCACCGCGCTCGGGCTCGGTGCCCTGTTCGGCATCTTCCAGGCGCTCCACCGGACCAACGTCCTGCGTATCATCCCATCGACGGACTACTACACGGCGCTGACCGCACACGGAGTCCTGCTCGCGATCGTCTTCACCATCTTCTACCTCGTCGGCCTGTACCAGTGGGCAATCACCCGCAGCCTGGACCGGTCGCCGACGAACATCAACTTCACCCGGGCGTGGCTCACGCTGATGACCGTCGGGTCGGCCGTCACCGGCATCACCATCCTGCTCGGGTTCGTCGACCAGGTCGGCATCAGCGCCGACGTGCTGTTCACCTTCTACGCGCCGCTGCAGGCCCACCCGCTGTTCTACACGGGACTGGTCGTGTTCATCATCGGGACGTGGCTCGCCGGCGTGGACTGGTTCCGCACGTGGCTGCACTGGAAGGAGGACAACCCCGACGAGCGCATCCCGCTGCAGACGTTCATGGTGCTGACGTCGATGATCATGTGGTACGTCGCCACCATCGGCGTCGCCATCGCGACGCTCTTCTTCCTGCTGCCGTGGTCGCTCGGGCTCATCGAGACGGTGAACCCGCTGTTGACCCGGACGCTGTTCTGGTTCTTCGGCCACCCGGTCGTCTACTTCTGGCTGCTGCCGGCGTACCTGCTCTGGTACACGGTGCTGCCGAAGCTCGCCGGCGGGCGGCTGTTCAGCGACCCCCTCGCACGGGTCGTCTTCGTGCTGTTCGTGCTGCTGTCGACCCCGGTCGGCATCCACCACCAGTACGTCGACCCCGGCATCGCGGAGGGGTTCAAGTTCATCGCGATGACGAACACGATGTTCCTGCTGTTGCCGAGCCTGCTGACCGCGTTCACCGTCGTCGCGAGCATGGAGCACGGGGCACGCCAGCGCGGCGGCGAGGGCCTGTTCGGCTGGCTCACCGCCCTCCCGTGGCGCGACCCCGCGTTCACCGGGATGGCGCTCGCCGGCCTGATGTTCGCCGCCGGCGGCTTCTCCGGCATGATCAACGCCGGGATGAACATCAACTACCTCGTCCACAACACCATCTGGGTCCCCGGCCACTTCCACCTCACCGTCGGTACCGCCGTCGCGCTGACGTTCATGGCGGGGACGTACTGGCTGTGGCCCCAGCTCACGAACCGTCGGCTCTACTCCCGGCCCATCGGCCTGCTGCAGGTCGTGATGTGGTTCGGCGGGATGGCGCTGATGTCCAACTCGATGCACGTCGCCGGGCTGTACGGCGTGCCGCGCCGGACCGCCGAGCCGCAGTACTCCGGCTTCGACTTCCAGACCGCGTTCGGGAGCATGGCGGAGCTGAACATCCAGCTCGCCGTCGGCGGGACGCTGCTGTTCGTCTCGACGCTGCTGTTCCTCGGGAACCTCACGCTCTCGCTGGGCAACCCGACGGTCGAGGGGCTCGGGCAGTCGCTCCCAGAGCCGCTCTCCGGCCCGGAGGACAGCCCGCGCGTGCTCGACAACATGAAGCTCTGGGCCGGCATCGCGCTGGTGCTCGTCGTGCTCGCGTACGCGCTGCCGCTCGGGGCCATCGTCCAGAACGGCGGCCTGTTCGGCACCGGCGGAGACGCCTACCCGGTGTCGGTGCTCGGTGCGTTCGACCCCGGCGTCGGCCTCGAGGCGGTCCGCGAGCTCCTGGGGGTGGGACGATGAGCGACCGTGGCCCCATCGTCCAGACCCGTGGCGGACTGCTCGTCGCCTGGGCGTTCCTGCTCGTCCTCGGCTTCGAGCTCCGGACGGCGCTCGGGCTGTTCCTGGGTATCGACGTCCCGGCGGTCCCGTACCTCGGCACGCTGGCCGTCGTGCTGACGCTGTTTGCCGTGCTGGCGGACTTCCAGCGCGCGTCGGCACAGCGGGAGGCCTGAGATGTCGGTCGTCGACCACCGTCCCCGGCTTCCGCTGTCGTGGGTCGGGCTCGCCGTCGTCGTCGGCGTGACGCTCGGCTACTGGCTGGCGGTCGACCCCGTCGTCCAGTCGCCCGCACAGGTCGCCTACCCGCTGCTGTGGCTGGCAGTCAGCGCCGTCGGGGTCGCGGTCGCCGTCGAATCGGGGGCTCGCTCGCTCTCGCCGCTCCCGGCCCTCGCCGGTGGCGCGTACGTACTCGTGCTGCTGTGGACCGCGGGGCTGCTCGCGCCGGCGGCCTCCGACCCGACGTTCTCGGTCCACCTGGCCATCCCGGGCTGGGGGCCGGCGGTGCACTACGTCGGCCCGGTCGTCGCGCTCACCGTCGTCCCGTTCCTCGTCTTCGGCTACGCGACGCTCGGCCTGCTCGCCGCGGTCGCCGTCGACCGGACGTGGAGTGCGTCGATGCCCGGCGCGGTCGGCCTGCTCGCCTGCGTGAGCTGTACCGCGCCCCTGGTCGCCGGTGTCGCGGGCTCGCTCGGTGCGGGCTCGGTCGCCGCCACGCTCAGCCACGCGCAGTACCCCGTCGCGACGGCAGCGTTCCTGCTGTCGGTCGGCGGCTTCGCCGTCGTGCTCCGTCGGACCGCCGACTGAGACTGCGCCGGCACCACCGGCGAACCTTTTTAGCCGAGAGCGAGGTAGGGCAGGGCATGACCGAGCAGTCGCCGGGCACGGACGGGGACGAAGAGGAGACGCCAGCCACCGAGGCGGCCCAGGAGCCCGCCCCCTCGGCTGACACACCGGCGGAGCAGGACGCGCCCGAAGGCCCCACCGGCGACGACGCGGCCGAACCACCCGCCAGCGACGACGCGGGGTCGACCCCAGGCGAGTCGGCCGACGCCGGCGGCCCCACGCCGGGTGTCCCAGACGAGGAGACGCTGGACGTCCCCGAGGACGTGGCCACCTACGACCGCTTCAAGAAGATGGACGGCGCGCAGTACGAGCGCGTCAACGAGTTCCTGCGCGACCGCACCTACATCACGGCTCGCGAGTGGGCCATCGCCCGGCTCTGCTCCGACTTCCGCACCGAGACGGGCGTCGAGATGACGAAGATCGGCGAGAACCTGCCCGAGCTGGTGCCGTTCATGACCGACACGTACACGCCACAGGCGGTCAACCAGGCCCGCGCCGCCTTCGAGGACAAGATACGGACCGCGGGCGCGACGTTCCTCTACGGGGCGATGTGCGACTTCTTCACCGCCGAGGAGCTCGACGACGTGATGTACGAGTCCACCGAGGTCGCGAAGTTCCTGCTGGAGGTCGAGGGCGTCGACCTCTCGGTCGAGGAGGAGCTGGAGGCCGAGGAGCGCATCTCGTCGGTCATGCGAGAGGTGCGCGAGGCGAGCGCGGAGCTGCGCGAGGACGAAGACACGGAGTAGGTCTCTGCCGAGGTCTCTCGCACTGAAGATTCGAATGTCAACTAGGGAAATCTGAAGTAGTCACGACGAGGTTCGACATTCCTCGACGACACGTCTTAGTTCGATATGACGGGGTTTGCTGCTCTTCTGGACACTTTTTGAACTACCTTCTCCAGTGTCACCCCGGTTTGAAATTTCGAATACATCCTCGTTATCCCCCTCTGTCGACATATGAGTCGGCTCGCGCGCACCGGAACGGGAAACGTAGCTGAAATGTAGGTTTACCATCGGCGACTGTCGGCTCTCCTCTTCGTTCCCATCCCCTGACTCCCCAATTTTGTATTCTTTTGCCATTTCCTCAACCCATCCCCACTCTGCGTCGCGAGCGAGACTCATGAATTCACCTTCGCTCAAATGGAGGGGACGGTCGTGAACCTGAAAATGTGCAACTTTTTCAGTACCATCTTTCACCCCCACTGTAACTAATGCCTGAATGTAAAGCGCCGGCCCTGGTCCATAGTTGCGGAGACCGAAGTCGGTCTCTCCGTCCCTTTCATCGAAATCCTCACGGACGGTTGGTCGTATCTTATTCGGACGATGGCGGAGGCGATAGAGCGCGATGATGGCTGTCCATGCAGTCAGTAGGGCAAGTATTCCTGAATTTTTTAAAAATTCGGCAAATGCCGGTAGCAATTTGGCCAATCCCGGTTCTGGTCGTGAAAGAACAAAGGAACCGTAGCCAACAGTGACTACTCCGAGTAATATCACCGTGAATATCGTATCGAACTTGTCCCACCAAGGGGCGACTCTTCGTAGCCAGGACCTAGGCGTCATCTGTTCCAAAATCACAACTACAGAACATAATACCGGTGGTAGAATAGGTGCGCGACTACCAGCAGCAAAAATGTTGACCCATGGTGGTTACTCTGTCGGCGGCAGCAGTAGCGACGGGTCCGACGGCTCGACGGTGACGACGTCCTCGATGGTGAGCGGGCGGACGTGCACCGGGAAGGTCTCGCGTTCGAGGACGCCCTCGATGGTGTCCTCGGCGTCCTTGATGCCGTAGTACGCCGGCACGAGGACGACCTGCTCGCGCGCGCGGTCCTCGACGGCGACGACGAGGAACACGTGGCCGCCCTGGACCGCGCGGAACACCTCGAACTCGTCGAAGGCGGCTCCCTCGTCGGTCACCATCGTGCTGACGGTCTCGTACTCGTCGCCGCCGACGAGCACGTCGAGCCCGAAGCGGTCGTGGTCCGGCGGCAGCGGCGTCACGTCGCCGGGGTGCAGTTCGACGACCTCCCACCCGTCCTCGCGGTACTCGGCGGCCGTGGCCTCCATGTCCTCGACTACGCGCTCCCACGAGCTGAGGACCGAATCGTCGACACCGGGCGTCTTCATGGGCGTAGGTGCGCGGGGGGACGGTGAAAAGCGTTCCCGTCCGCGCCGACGGCGGGGTGCCGTTCGCTAGCGTCGGTAGAAAGATACTTTATTCTCGCTCGTAGCTACGGAGACAATGAACGAACTACTCTCCGTCTCCGGTCTCAGAACACAGTTCGCGACCGACCGGGGGCAGGTCAAGGCCGTCGACGGCGTCGACCTGACGGTCCGCGAAGGGGAGACCGTCGGTCTCGTCGGCGAGAGCGGCTCCGGCAAGAGCGTCACCGCCCTGTCGACGATGGGGCTCGTCGAGGACCCCGGCGAGGTCGTCGACGGCACGGTGGAGCTCCGCGACGCCGAGCTCGCCGAGCAGCTGGCCGACGAGTTCCCGAACCGCACCGACTCCTTCGTCGATACGGGCGAGGGCGTCGTCGACCTGACCGCCGCGCCCGAGCCGGCGATGCGGTCCATCCGGGGCGGCGAGATGAGCATGATCTTCCAGGACCCGATGACGTCCCTCAACCCCGCCCTGACCGTCGGCGAGCAGGTCGCCGAGAGCCTGCAGCTGCATCAGTACGGCGGGCGGAAGAAGGACAACTGGTGGAACGCGGTCCGGGAGGTCCTCCCGTCGCTACGGGGTGGGGGCATCGACGAGGAGGTGCTCGAATCGACCGTCTCGATCCTGGAGCAGGTCGGTATCCCCGACCCCGACGAGCGGCTGGACGACTACCCACACGAGTTCTCCGGCGGGATGCGCCAGCGCGTGCTCATCGCCATCGCGCTGGCCTGTCAGCCGAAACTCCTCATCGCCGACGAGCCGACGACGGCGCTCGACGTGACGATCCAGGCCCAGATCCTCGAACTCATCAACGAACTGCAGGCGGACATCGGGATGTCCGTGCTCTTCATCACGCACGACCTCGGCGTCATCGCGGAGACCTGCGACCGGGTCGCGGTGATGTACGCGGGCGAGATCGTCGAGGAGGGCCCCGTCGAGGAGATCTTCGCCGACCCGAGCCACCCGTACACGTACACGCTGCTGGAGTCGATCCCGTCCGAGGACACGGAGCGCCTCACCCCCATCGAGGGGAACGTGCCCGACCTCGTCGACCTTCCCGAAGGGTGTCACTTCGCGCCGCGCTGTCCGTGGGCGGAGCCGGCGTGCCGCGAGGGGGAGATACCCTACCTCCAGCACGGCCCCGACGATATCGACCACCGGTCGAAGTGCATCCTCGACGACTTCGACGAGTCGCTGTACGGCGAGGCGGGAGCCGGGATGTCCGCGTCGGCCGAGCAGTTCGGCGGCGAGCCGTTGGTCGACGTCGACGGCCTCACCAAGCACTTCTCGCAAGCCGACGACTTCCTCGACAGACTGTTCGCCGACGAGCAGCGTCCGGTCCGCGCCGTCGACGGCGTCGACTTCGAGCTGTACGAGGGCGAGACCCTCGGCCTGGTTGGCGAGTCCGGCTGTGGCAAGTCGACGACCGGTCGGACGCTCCTCCGGCTGATCGAACCGACGGACGGACGGGTCCTGTTCGCCGGTGAGGACCTCGCCTCGCTCGACAAGGACGGGCTCCGCAGGCGGCGGCGGGACATGCAGATGATATTCCAGGACCCGATGTCCTCACTCGACCCCCGCATGACCGTCGCCCAGACCATCCGGGAGCCGCTCAAGATACACGACCTGCCCGAGTCCGACGGGAGCGGCGACCGTTCGAAGCGACAGCGCCGGCGCGAGCGGGTCGACGAACTCATCGAGGCGGTCGGCCTGGAGGTCGACCAGCGCGACCGCTATCCGCACGAGCTCTCCGGTGGGCAGCGCCAGCGCGTCGGCATCGCCCGCGCACTCGCGGTGGACCCGGACTTCATCGTCGCCGACGAGCCGGTGTCGGCGCTCGACGTGAGCGTGCAGGCACAGATACTCAACCTGCTGGAGGACCTCCAGGAGGAGTTCGGGCTGACGTACCTGTTCATCGCACACGACCTGAGCGTCGTCCGCCACATCTCCGACCGCGTCGCGGTGATGTACCTCGGGAAGGTGGTCGAGGTCGCGGAAACGGACGAGCTGTTCGACGACCCACAGCACCCCTACACCGAGGCGCTGCTCTCGTCGATACCCGTCGCCGACCCGTTCGCGGAGACCGACGACCGGATACTCCTGTCCGGGAGCGTCCCTAGCCCCATCGACCCGCCGAGCGGCTGTCGGTTCCGGACGCGGTGTCCGAAGGTCATCCCACCCGAGGACCTCGACATCGAGCAGGCGACGTTCCGCGAGCTGATGGACTACCGCCAGCAGGTCGCCGAGGGGAGCGTCCCGGTCCAGCTCCCGGCGGTCCCCGGGGACGGTCCAGGGGGCGACTCGACGGCGGTGACCGACGGCGGGCCGGCGGCCGACGTGTCGGTCGCCGACGCCCGAGCGGAGCTGTTCGAGACGACGCTCCCGGCGGAGGTGCGACGTGTCGTCGACGACTCGCTACGACTCGTCGCGGCCGGCGAGTACGACGAGGCGGCCGACGTGCTCGCCGAGGAGTTCGGGAGCGTCTGCGAACGCGAGGAGCCCGAACTCGGCGACGGGTCACACACAGCCGCCTGCCATATCCCCCGCGCTGACCGGTAGTTTCTACCGAAATCTACGTTTGGTATACTTTGCCGGGGTTTCGTTATATTTATTGGAGATAGCCGAGGATGCCGTCCTATGGCACGAGATCTGGATCGACGAAGCTTCCTCAAATCGGCGGGTGCCGCCGCAGCAACGACGACGATGACCGCGAGCGCGGGGTGTATCGGCGACCTCGTCGGTGGCGGCAGCGGTGGAACACTCGTCTACGGACGCGGTGCCGCATCCGAGACACTAGACCCGCAGGCGACGACCAGCGGCGAGGTCGCCAAGGTGACGAACCAGGTGTACGACGCGCTCATCGGCTTCGAGCCGGGCGGCTCCGCACTCGTCGAGTCGCTCGCGACCGACTTCGAGCTGAACGGGACGACCGCGACACTACAGCTCCGCGAGGACGCGACGTTCCACAACGGCGACGACTTCACGGCCGACGACTTCATCGCGACGTACCGCCGCTTCCTCGACGAGAACTACGAGTACTTCTTCGAGGAGGGCTCTATCTACGGACCCTACCTCCTCGGGTCGGTGAACGAGGTCACGGCACCGGACGACTACACCGTCGAGTTCGATATCTCGAAGCAGTACGCCCCGTTCCTCGCGAACCTCGCGGCGTTCGCGCTGGTCGTGCTGCCGAAGTCCGAGATCGAGGCCGGCACCGACTTCTCGTCGAACATGGTCGGCACGAGCGCGTTCGAGTTCGAGAGCCTCGACGAGGGCTCGGGGACGATCCGCCTCTCCGGCTACGGCGACTACTACGGTGACGGCCCCAACGTGGACGAGGTCGTCTTCGAGGTCGTCGGCGAGAACTCCACCCGTGGATCCTCGCTCAACGCAGGCGAACTCGACATCATCGACGGGCTCGACCCGCAGACCATCACGCAGGTCGAGGACGGGGAGGGTGAGATCCACCGCACTGCGGGGATGAACGTCGGCTATCTCGCGATGAACATCGCCGAGTTCGAGCCGTTCCAGGACAAGAAGGTCCGGAAGGCGATGAACTACGCCATCGACACCGAGGAGCTGGCCAGCAGCGTCTACGAGGGTATCGCGGTGCCCGCGAGCCAGCCCATTCCGGACTCCATCATGGGGTACAACGAGGAGCTCGACCCGTACCCGCACGACCCCGAGCAGGCACAGACGCTGCTCGAGGAGGCCGGCTACGGCGACGGCTTTGAGTTCGAGCTCGCGACGTTCCAGAACCCGCGGGCGTACAACCCGTCGCCGGTGCAGGCTGCCGAGACGGTCCGCTCGTACCTCGGCGAGGTCGGCATCACGGCGAACATCGAGCAGAAGACGTGGGAGACGTACCTCACCTACACCGGTGAGGGGAGCCACGACGCCTGCTTCCTCGGCTGGATGACCGACAACGGCGACCCGGACAACTTCTACTACGCCCTGCTCCACCCGCAGGTGGAGTCGAGCTCCGACCAGGACTACGTCGAGTGGGGCACCGAGGGGATGAACACGAGCAACCGTGCCGCCTGGGCGAACAACGAGTTCATGGGCCTCGTCGAGCAGGGACAGACGACCTACGACGAGGGCGAGCGCGAGTCGCTCTACCAGGAGGCCGGCTCCGTCTTCCACGAGGAGTGCCCCTGGGTCCCGCTGGTCCACACCGAGGAGGTCCGTGCGACCGGCACGAACGTCTCGAACTACGTCGTCGAGCTCATCGGTGGGCCGTTCCTGAACCAGGTCGAGCTCGAGTAACTGCCTCCGCCATCTCTCCCTGATGATATCAAAGCGATACGTAATCAAGCGATTGCTGTTGCTGGTCCCGGTGCTGTTCGGAGTCGCGACGCTCGTCTTCTCCATCCTGCACCTCTCGCCCGGCAACCCGGCGACCGTCGTCGCGGGACAGCAGGCCTCGGCCGAGGAGGTCCGACAGGTCGAGGAACGGCTCGGCCTCACCGACCCGATCTGGGTCCAGTACGGGCGGTTCATGCTCGACACGGTCCAGCTCGACCTCGGCGAGTCCTGGGTCATCCGGAAGGGTGAGCCGGTCACGAGCGTCCTGCGGTGGAAGTTCCCCATCACGCTCGAGCTGGCGGTTCTCGGGCAGATCGCCGGTATCATGTTCGGCATCCCGATCGGCATCGTCAGCGCCATCAAGCAGGACACCATCACGGATCACCTCAGCCGGGTCGGTGCACTCTCCGGCATCAGCATCCCCATCTTCTGGAGTGGGCCGCTGGTGATCCTGCTGTTCTCGGTCTACCTGGGGTGGTTCCCGACGAGCGGGCGTCTCACGCAGCGGGCGTACGAAGGCGGTGCGCCCCAGTCGACAGGCGTCCTGCTCGTGGACTCCCTGCTCGAGGGGAACATCATCATGTTCATCGACGCCACCTGGCACCTGTTCCTCCCGGCGATGGTCATCGGCATCTACTCGATGGCACTCATCTCCCGGATGATGCGCTCCTCGATGCTGGAGGTCATCCGCCAGGACTACATCCGGACCGCACACGCGAAGGGACAGGGACGGAAGATCACGCTGCTGAAACACGGTCTCCGGAACGCTCTCATCCCCGTCGTCACCGTCATCGGCATCCAGTTCGGGAGCCTCCTCGGTGGGGCGGTGCTGACCGAGACCGTGTTCAACATCAGGGGTATCGGGATGTTGCTCGTCGACGCGATCACCGACGGCGACTACCCGATCATCCAGGGGACCGTCCTGCTGTTCGCGCTCGTGTTCACCATGGTGAATCTTATCGTCGACCTGACCTACTCCTACCTCGACCCGAGGATCGAACAATGAGTACTGAAACAGCCGCACCGAACCGCGACGAGCGGGGATTCGTCGACCGACTCCGTGCGTCGCCGTTCATCACCGAACTCCTGTCGAACCGGCTCGCGATATTCGGCCTGTCGCTGATACTGCTGATCACCGTCATGGGTGTCGGGACCCGACTGGCGGTGTTCTTCGGCGTCCTCGACTTCGGCCAGCTGCTCGATACGCAGTTCGCACAGGAGCAGTACTACCCGCCGTGTGGCGACCCGACGCTCACCGGCTGGCTCTCGTCGCTCGGCTCCTGTCAGCACTTCTTCGGGACCGACGCACAGCGCAGGGACGTGTTCCTGCGGACGATGTACGGGGCGTGGCTCGCGCTGAAGTACGGCACCGTCACGGTCGCCGCCTCGACGGTGCTCGGCGTCGGCCTCGGGACCGTGGCCGCGTACTACGGCGGCTGGACGGACAACGTCATCATGCGGACGATGGACGTGCTGCTGTCGTTCCCGTCGCTGCTGCTGGCGCTCGCGGTCGTCGCCGTCTTCGGGACGGGGCTCTGGAAGGCCGTGTTCGCGCTGACGCTCGTCTACACGCCCCGGTTCGCCCGCGTCGTCCGCGGTGCGGCGTTGAAGGTACTCGAGGACGAGTACGTCGAGGCGACCGTCGCGCTCGGAGCGCGTGACTGGCGGGTCCTCGTCAGGCACGTGCTCCCGAACTCGCTCGCGCCGATCACCGTCCAGAGCACGCTGAACTTCGGGCTGGCGGTCATCGACCTCGCGGCCCTGTCGTTCCTCGGCTTCGGTGCGACCGCCGGGACGCCGTCGTGGGGCTGGATGCTGACGAAGGGCGTCGAGAACGGGCTCATCAACGGCCTCTGGTGGATGTCCTTCTTCCCCGGCCTGTTCCTCGCGCTGACCGTCCTCGGGTTCAACCTGCTCGGCGACGGGATGCGCGACGCACTGGACCCGCGGATGCAGGACGCCGTCGACTGACGTGGCTCCCGACACGGGGCTCGCCGCGCCCGCTCGCCGGCTCGCGACCGCAGCGGTCGCCGGCGTCGCCGCCGGCCTCCTCCTGGTCGTCGGGCTCACCGTGAACGGCACGCTCCGGGGTGCGACCGAGACGACGTTCGCCCTCGGCGCGCTCCTGCTCGGGTTCGGCGTGCTCGGCTGGTCCGGCTCCGTGATGGCCGGCCGGGGCATCGAGAACATGCAGCGCTACATGGACACGGGCTCGGACTGGACCGAGGCCGACTCGCGGCGCGCGATGGCCAGAATCAGCGGCTTCGGCGTCGGCGTGATGCTCGCCGCGTCGCTCGCGACCGCGTTGCTGTGAGCTTCGGACTCAGTTCCTGACGTTCCGCCCGTCGTTCTCGCCGAACTCCTCGCCGTCCCAGACGACGGTCCCGCGGACGGTCGTCCACTCGGGGAAGATGCCGGTCCAGCCCTCGAACGGTGTCCACCCGCAGTTCGAGTGCAGGTCCGAACCACGGATCTCGCGACCGGTGTCGATGTCGTACAGCGCGAGGTCCGCGTCGTAGCCCTCGGCGACCCGCCCTTTCGCGTCGAGCCCGAATATCTCGGCGGGGTTCGTGGCGACGAGGTCGCGGACGCGCTCGTAGCCGAACGCGCCGTCGGTCGCGGTGGCTTCGACGAGCAGGAGCGGGACCATCGTCTCGACGCCGGGGACGCCCGACGGCGCGTCGCGGATGGTCGCCTCCTTCTCCTCGACGGTGTGCGGGGCGTGGTCGGTGGCTATCACGTCGACGGTGCCGTCGGCGACGCGCTCGAAGACGGCCTCGCGGCGCGGTTCGGAGCGAAGCGGCGGGTTCATCCGGCCGTACGTGCCGAGCTCGGGGAGGTCGTCGCGCGAGATGAACAGGTGGTGGGGCGTGACCTCGCAGGTCGCGCCCGCGTCGGCAGCGGCGTCGATGCCCTCCGGCGTCGACGTGTGGGCGATGTGGAGGTCGGCACCGGAGTCGGCGGCGACCTCGCAGGCACGTTCGACCGCGGCGGCCTCGGCCTCGGCGGGGCGGTAGGCCGACCACGCGTCGGCGTCGGCGTCCTTCCCGATGCCATCGTCAGCAGCGTCGAGCGCCGCCTCGTCGAACAGGTCGGCGTCCTCGGCGTGGACGGTGACGGGTACGTCGTTGTCGGCGGCCAGCTCGACCGCGTCGTCGAACAGGGCGGCCTCGATGCCCATGTCGCCCGTCGAGTCCGCGAGGAACACCTCGCCGAGCGCGAACAGCGGCCGGTCGAACAGCGAGTCGGGTTCCCACGAGTCGGTGACGCCACCGTTGATGCCCCAGTCGACGAGCGAGTCGGCGGCGAGGGCGGCCTTCTCGTCGAAGGCGTCCCCGGTGACGGTCGGCGGGTCGGTGTTGGGCTGGTCGACGACGGTCGTCACGCCGCCCGCGGCGGCGCTCCGCGAGCCGGTCGCCCACGTCTCCTTGTGCGAGAAGCCGGGCTGGCGGAAGTGGACGTGGACGTCGATCGCGCCGGGCATGAGCAGCTTCCCGGTCGCGTCGACGTCGGCCTCGCCGCCGAGGTCGCCGACGGCGTCGATGGTCTCGCCGTCGACGCGCACGTCGGCGGTCGTCCCGTCCGGCAGCGTCGCGTTGCCGATGAGCATACCAGTGTCTCCCGCGTCGGGCGTCCTAAGTCTCCCGAACTACGGTGCGTCGAGCGACTGACCCTACACCCCGTCGAGCTGCTCGACGGTCGGCTCCGCATCGCCGACCAGCTCCGTCTCGATGGTCGCCCGCACCGTCTCGGGGTCGCTCGTCCCACCGGCGCGCTCGATGCTCCCCAGCGACTCCGGGTCGAACGGGGCGTCGAGCGCGCCGTAGACCGCGGCGAGCACGTCCGCGAGTTCTGAGTGGTTCCGGACGATGCAGACGCCGGAGGTGATGGCGGCGTCGGAGCGGACGCGCTGGGCGATGCCGACGAGCTTGCCGTCGCGCTGGAGCGAGTGCTGGCCGGGGCAGAACGAGTCCGACGGCTCGCCGCGTTCGGCCGGCACACCGAGCCGCCGGAGCGCACGCCGGACGTCGACCGTGAGCGCCTCGTACCGCTCGTCGAGCCCACCTCGCACGTCGTCGACCGGCGTGATGCGGGCGAACGCGAGCGTCGTCGCGCCGTCGTAGGCGACCGCGCGGCCACCGACGCTCCGCGTGACGGGTTCGAAGCCGCGTTCTCTCGCCGCACTCGCCGCCGCGTCGTATCCGGGCTCGTTCGCGTCGCGCCGCCCGAACGCGACGATGCGGTGCGGAGCCCACACCCGGACCGCCCGCTCCCGGCGCTCGCCGACCTCGTCGAGCAGCCGTGCCGTCACCTCGCCGTCGGCCGTCGGGTCCTCCCCGCGGCCGCGAACCACGCGCATGGCTCCGGCTTGGGGGCGACGCGTCTAAACCCATCGGGTCCGAAGGCCTGCCCGATGGAGGTCACGCTCTGTCCCGCCGTCCTCGACCAGTACGACCGGCTCTCGCTGTACAACTCGCCGTACCCGGCCCACGACGCCGGCCACGCAGTCGACTGCTACCCCGGCGACGACGCGGCACCGAGCCCCGTCGCCGGCACGGTTCGAGACACGGTGACCGTCAGAGCGCCCCCCCGCGACTACGCCGACGAGGATGACCACCTGCTGCTCGTGGACGTGGACGTCGCGGCGACACCGGGCCTGTCGGTCGCCGGAGACGATACCGAGTCCACCGTCCCCCCGCTCGTCGCCCGGATCATGCACGTCGACTCGCCGCTCGAACCCGGAACCAGGGTCGCGGTCGGCGACGACCTCGGCGACCTCGTCTTCCCCGGCTTCTTCGGCCCGTGGGTCGACCCGCACCTGCACGTCGGCTTCCGTCGCCCGGACCAGCACCTCCGGCGCGCATCGGGCTCGCTCCCGCTCGTCGCCGACCTACCGGTCGAGGCGGTCCCCTGGGACGGCACCGGCGAGGTCATCGCGACGGGCGACACGTGGGCGATGCTCGACGCGCCAGCACATCCCGCACCCGGTCGGTTCGTCGGCATCGAGGCGACCGACGCCGCCGGCGCTCCCGCGGCGCTCGACGGCGGCTTCAGGCACTACGACTGCGGCGGCCTGTTCGACGAGCGCGGCTCCCGATGCGACGGCGACGGCCCGGTCACCTTCCTCGGCGAACGGGTCGGCGTCGCCGACGGACGCACCGTCCGCTGGGACGACGTGACCGTCCGGGCGAACGGTGAACCGGTCCACGGGCTCTCGCTGTTCCTCGCCCGTGATTCTGGCTTCGGCGCGAAGCTCGTCTGCCCGGACCGCGAGTTCGCCGTCGGCGAGGCGGTCGCGGTCACCGTCGACCCCGCATAATCTGGGGTCCTGTCGCTCCGGGGGTTTATGAACGATACCGCGGCCAACGACGGCGTGCGCTGATACCACGTCGACCGTCGGTTTCGCGGGTGTGCGACGCCCCGTCGGTCGAGCAGCGCCGCGTCGCCTGTTCGCCACACTATCCGGCCACGCCAGCGACCGCGTCGGTAATGCCTGCGGCGGTCGCTACTTCCCGCCGACGAAAGACACGTCCTCCGACTGAGCCACCTCGCCGAAGAGCCAGTCCGCGTGGTCGAGGGCGTACTCCCGGTGGTCGTCCTCGATGGCGCCGATGCAGTCCTCCACGAGCACCGGCCTGTAGTCCCGCAGCCCGGCGCTCCCGGCCGTGTGGAGGACGCAGACGTTCGCGAGCGTCCCGCAG
This sequence comes from Haloarchaeobius litoreus, assembly GCF_024495425.1. NCBI lineage: Archaea > Methanobacteriati > Methanobacteriota > Halobacteria > Halobacteriales > Halorubellaceae > Haloarchaeobius > Haloarchaeobius litoreus. Next base: position 247,797 of record NZ_JANHJR010000002.1, read on the forward strand.
ATGACGAGGTCGTCGATGCCCCGCGCCGTCAGCCAGCCGTCCAGCTCGGTCTGGTGGAACGCGTCGTAGGTGTGCTTCTCGACGATGTGGTCGCCCTCGCGCACCTCCAGCTCCGCGACCAGCTGTGCCTCCCACGAGCCCTCGACGACGTGCTCGCCCCACTGCTCGAACTCGTCGTAGTAGTGCGCGTCGTCGAACTGTCCCGGCGGGTGCACGTCGCGCGTGAAGACGACGCGGACGCCGGCGTCGTGTGCCCGGTCGACCAGCGACGCGACCGGGTCGACGACCGCCTCGCTCCCGGGCGCGTAGAGGCTTCCGTCCGGCTTGCAGAACCCGTTCTGCATGTCCACGACGACCAGTGCGGTGTCGGTCGAGTCGAACTCCATAGCCGGGTCTTCGGGCGGTAGCACAAAGTCCGTTGTGCTGGCAGCACCGGGCCGTTTATTCCCGCGTGGGACCTCGCCTGAGGTATGCGAGCAACGGCGAGCGTCCTCGTCGCCCTGCTCGTGGTCCTCGCGGGCTGTAGCGCACTCACCGGTTCGAGTGCGCCCGACGCGGAGACCACGGCACCGACGGAGACGATGCAGACGACGGGAGAACCGACCACGACGACCAGCGACGGCGGCGACGGCTCCTCCGCCCCCGCGGACCCCGAGGAGGACGTCATCGGCTGGGAGGACGGCTACTGGTACAACGAGAGCATCTCCGTCGACCGGAGCGACGGTCTCAACGACTCCGAGCTCGACAGGGTCGTCTCCCGTTCGATGGCGCGTGTCGAGGAGGTCCGCGGCCTGGAGTTCGAGAGCCGCGTCCCCGTCGAGATAATCTCCCGCGAGGAGTACCGCGAGCAGGTCCAGTCGGGCAACACGACGCCCGAGAACCGCCTCCACCAGAACGTGAAGTGGGAGGCGATGCTGATGGTCGACGAGTCGACCGACGCCATCGCGGTGCAGAACCGGAACTTCGCGGGCGGGGTCGGCGGCTACTACTCGCCGAGCCAGGAGCAGATCGTCATCATCTCCGACTCCGAGACGCCGGAGATGAACGAGGTCACGCTCTCACAGGAGCTGTTCCACGGGCTGCAGGACCAGCGCTTCGACATCGGCTCGTTCAACCAGTCCACACAGGAGCTTCACAACGCCCGGGACGGCATCATCGAGGGTGACGGCAACCTCGTCGACCAGCTGTACCAGGAGCGCTGTGAGTCCGACTGGGACTGCCTGATGCCCCAGGGGCAGCAAGGTGGCGGCGGTTCCAGCGACATCCACATCGGGCTGTACCAGGTCTCCTTCCAGCCGTACAGCGACGGCGTGCTGTTCGTCCAGCAGCTCTACGAGCAGGGCGGCTGGGACGCCGTGAACGCCGTGTACGAGAACCCGCCGGCGAGCACGGAGCAGACCATCCACCCCGAGCGGTACCCGGACGAGGAACCGAACTATCCGACCATCGAGGACCGGAGCTCGGGCGAGTGGGAGGTGCTCGACCTCGAAGGGGGCATCGACTACGCATCCTTCGGCGAGGCCGGACTGTACGTGATGTTCTGGTACCCGTCCTACGAGACGACCCAGGCGACCGGCCAGCTGACCGACGTCGTCATCCCCTACCGGGACCATCTGAACTACGACGGCCAGCAGCTCAACCAGACGGACCCGTTCAACTACGACCACCCCATCACGGACGGGTGGGCCGGTGACCGGCTCCTGCCGTACGTCACCGACGACTCGATGAGCACGAACGAGACGGGCTACGTCTGGCAGACCGAGTGGGACAGCGAGAGCGACGCCAGCGAGTTCGCCGACGCCTACCGCGACCTGCTCGACCACCACGGCGCGCAGGCGGTGAGCGACCGGCCGAACACGTTCGCCATCGACGACAGCGCCGAGTACGGTGACGCCTACTACGTCGTTCAGCAGGGGACTACCGTCACCATCGTCAACGCGCCGACGGTCGACGACCTGAGCGGCGTCCGCAGCGGCGCGGGCACGACGAACGCCAGCGTCGTCGCGGCCTGAGGCAGGCCAAACTCCTTTGTCGCCCGGGCCGAACCCACCGCCATGAGACGCATCCTCCCGGTCGCCTGTCTCGTCGCCCTGATCCTGCTGTCGGGCTGTCTCGGGCTCGGGTTCGGCGAGACACGCCTCGCCGAACCCGAGTCGAACCGCCCCGACCCGGACACCGACGTGCGGGGCTGGGAGGACGGCTACTGGTGGAACGACTCGCTCCCGGTCGACGCGAGCGACGGGCTGAGCAAGCCCGAGATCGAGGCGGTGACCGCACGGGCGATGGCCCGCATCGAACGCATCCGCGGGCACGAGTTCGAGGAGTCGGTGTCCGTCGAGATAATCTCGCGGGAGACGTACCGCGAGCAGCGGTCGGGGGGCGGCTCCTCGCCGGCGTGGCGCGAGCAGTTCTGGGAGGCGCTGTTCGTCGTCGACGAGGACACGACAGTGGACGAGGCGTTCGGCGAGCTGTACGGGTCGTCCGTGCTCGGCTACTACTCGGCGGGCGACATCGTCATCGTGAGCGACGGCTCCGAGCAGCTCCGGCTCTCGCGCGGGACGCTCGTGCACGAACTCGAACACGCGCTGCAGGACCAGCAGTTCGGGCTCGGTTCGAGCGCGGAGACGCGCGACGCGCGGATGGCCGCCTCCGGCGTCGTCGAGGGCGACGCGAACTACGTCGAGGGACTGTACGAGCGTCGCTGCACCGAGGGGACGTGGGACTGCGTCGAGGTGCCACAGGCGGACGGCGCTGGAGGCGGCCGGAGCGACGTGAACGTCGGGCTCTCGGTGGCGACGTACACGCCGTACGCGGCCGGCGAGCGGTTCGTGGCGACGCTGCACGAGCGAGGCGGCTGGGACGCCGTCGACGCCGCCTTCGCTGACCGTCCGGTCAGCACCGAACAGCTCATCCACCCGGAGGCGTACCCGGACGAGCAGCCCGCCACGGTGACGGTCCCGGATCGGTCGGTCGACAGCTGGCGGCGCATCGCGGTCGGCGGCGAGTCGGTCCTCGAAACGGCGGGCGAGGCCCACATCTACTCGATGTTCTGGTACGGCGAGACGGTGCCCCGCGAGCACTACACCAGCGGCGAGGGTGTGAACCGCTACACGTACGACCACCCGTACTCGACCGGCTGGGCCGGCGACCGGCTGGTGTTCTACACCGACGGCGACGAGGGCGCGTACGTCTGGCGGTCGCAGTGGGAGTCGGCCGAGGACGCCCGTGAGTTCACCGACGCCTACCGCGAGCTGCTGACCGCAAACGGGGCCGAATCGCGCGGCGACGGCGTCTACGTCGTGCCCGACGGCGGCTTCGCCGACGCGTTCCGGCTGGTCCGCGTCGACGACACCGTCCTCGTCGTGAACGCGCCGACGGTCGGCGACCTCGACGCGGTGCACGAACCCGGGTCGCTCTCGGTCGAGGGCTCCGTGGCGGCGGCGTTGTCGCCACCGTCGCCGACTGGGTCGACGCCGACGGGTTCGACGGCGAACCGGACCGGAGCCGCCTAGGTTTTTGCTCGCGGGCGAGAAGCGCCCGGTATGGACGACTCGTTCGACGTGATTCCCGGCGAGGCGATACGCGACGGTACCGCGACGGACGCCTACTTCGAGCGCACGGAGGGGGCACTGGCGCACGCCGGGGTGAACCCCCGTGTCGTGGCGGAGGTGACCGCCGACCAGTTCCCCTCCGGCGAGTTCGAGCTGCTGGCCGGGGTCGAGAGCGTCGCACGGCTGCTGGAGGGTCGCCCGGTCGACGTCGATGCGATCCCGGAGGGGCGGCTGTTCGACGGTGGTCCGGTGATGCGTATCGAGGGGGAGTACCTCGACTTCGCCCGGCTTGAGACCTCGATTCTGGGATTCCTCTCGCAGGCGTCGGGGTTCGCGACGGCGGCGCTGGAGGCCAAGCTCGCCGCTCCCGACTCGCAGGTCCTCTCGTTCGGCGCGCGCCACGTCCACCCGGCCATCGCGGCCGTCGTCGAGCGGAGCGCGCTGGTCGGCGGACTGGACGGTTTCTCGCACGTCGCCGCGGGGGAACTGCTCGGTCGGGAGGCGGGCGGGACGATGCCCCACGCGCTCGTCATCTGCATGGGACGGGGGCAGCAGGAGGACGCGTGGCGAGCGTTCCACGAGGCCGCACCGCCCGAGGTGCCCCGCATCGCGCTCTGTGACACCTACACCGACGAGGTCGACGAGACGCTGCGCGCGGTCGAGGAGCTGGGCGACGAGTTAGACGGCGTGCGTCTCGACACGACGGGCTCGCGCCGGGGGGACTTCCCACACATCGTCCGCGAGGTGCGCTGGGAGCTCGACGTCCGGGGCCACGGCGACGTGGACATCTTCGTCAGCGGCGGGCTCACCCCCGAGCGCATCCGGGAGCTGGGCGACCTCGCCGACGGCTTCGGCGTCGGGAGCCACGTCACGAACGCGAACCCGGTCGACTTCGCGCTCGACATCGTGACCGTCGACGGCGAACCGGCGGCCAAGCGCGGGAAGCTGTCGGGGAGGAAGCAGGTGTACCGGACCGCGGACGGTGCGCACGCGGTCGGGCTGGCCGACCGCGAGGGGCCCGAAGATGCCGAACCGTTGCTGGAGCCGTTGCTCCGGGATGGCGAGATCGTCGGCGAGTTCGACATCGACGCGGCGGCAGAACGTGCGCTCCGCGACGCCGAGCTGGTCGGCTTCTAGTTCGTCAGCTCCTCGATGCTGCCCTCGGGCTCGCGCTCGCGGAAGATCTGGCCCTCGAACAGCGTCACCATCACGTCCTCCTGCTGCCATGCCATGGGCGGCAGGCCGGCCTTCCGGCAGACGCGACCGAGGTACTCGGCCTCCGACCAGCCGTGCTCGACCGGGACGGTCGGGTAGAGCCAGCCGCGTTCGCTGCCGGTGTCGACGGCGACACCGTGTGTACCGAGCTCCATGTCGGCGACCGGGTCGTCGGTGAGGACGAGGTTACAGACACAGCAGACGGAGACGGTGAGACTCGAGAGCTCCGTCGGCGTGACCTCGGAGCCACAGGAGTCCTCGCTGGCGGCTTCGATGGCGGCGTCGACGATGACGTGGCCGAGCTGGTCGTCGGACTCGTAGCCACCGGCACAGCCCCGGAGGCTCCCGCGGCCACGGGTCGATTCGAGCCGGACGAACGCTCCGGTTCGGTTGTAGAAGGCGTCGATCATGCTGCCTGGCTGCTCACGTCGACCGTTCACGACGAAGCCCTCGACCGCTTCTCGCGCAAGTTCGACGGCACGCGCCCCGTCATCGTACGTCAACTGGACGCCTTTTGCCTGCGACATAGAACGTATGTGGGGCGACACGCTCTTGAACGCTTTCGTTTCGTCTCGCCGGGAGTAGGCTCCTCCTACCGCCCCCTGTGACCGAGGGGTTTAAACGCGGAACGGGGCTACGTTCTGACGGTAGAGAGAGCCCGGCCGCCGCGACGTGGCACCGCCACGACGTGAGGAAAGTCCCCCCACCGTCCGGACAGGTGGCCGGACGCAAGTCCGGAGCGGGAGACCGCTGGCTCTGGAACAGAAACGAGACCCCTCGCCCCGAGCGATGAGGCGTGCGAACCGACCCGCAAGGGAAGGGAGCTGACCCGCCGAGCGTCGACGGGCGAGAACGGATGGAACGGCGAATCCCCACCGGTGCAAGTCCGCGCCGTCAGGTAGTCCGGACGAGGCGACGGACGCTCAGCCGAATGCCGGGACGAACAGAAGGGGGCTTACTCCTCTCAACCACCACCGCTTCTCCAGCGACGCGTAGCGACGGCTATCATTCGAACCCGTCCTCCCACCGGAAGACGCCGTTGCGCTGCACGACCTCGCCGTCGACCTCCATGCGCGAGTCCTCGCTCACGTCGGTTATCATGTCGACGTGGACCGCGGAGTCGTTCCCCGTCTCGCCCTCGGGCAGGTTCGCGTCGTAGGCGCGGCCGACGGCCATGTGGACGGTGTCGCCCATCTTCTCGTCGAACAGGATGCTGTCGGTGAAGCGGTCGATGCCGCGGTTCATGCCGATGCCGAGCTCGCCGAGGCGGCGCGCGCCCTTGTCGGTGTCGAGGATCTCACCGAGGACGTCCTCGCCCTGGTCGGCGCTGTAGTCGATGACTTCCCCGTCCTCGAACGTGAGGTGGACGTTCTGGACCCGCGTCCCGCGGAGCGTCATCGGCACGTCGAAGAACACCTCGCCCGCGACGTCGTAGGGTGCCGTGAACACCTCGCCGCTGGGGAGGTTGTGGCTGTCGTAGGCGACGCTCGCCGCGGAGTTGACCGCGGTGCGGCCCTCGATGGACATCGTGATGTCGGTGTTCTCCTTGACCAGCCGGACCTCACTGCCCTCGTCGAGGATGGTCTTCATCTTCGCCATCTCGTCGGCGAGCGCCTCCCAGTCGCGGAGCACGGCGTCGTAGACGAAGTCCTGGTACTCTTCGTAGGCCATGCCGGCCTGCTGGGCGAGCGAGCGCGTCGGGTGGACCGTCGACACCCAGTCGGTGGCCATCACGGCCTCGCGCACGCCCTGGGCCGCCTGCATGGACGCCTGTCGCGTCTCCGCGGGCACGTCGGCGTCCGCGCTGGTGTTGCGCCCGCCGCCGAGGCGGAGCACCACGTCGCTCTCCTCGTACAGCGCCAGCTCGTGTGTGCTCTCCTCGAACTCGCCGTCGTGGGCCTTCGTGTACGCGCGGCCGACCTCGCTGGAGCCGTACTGCATCGACATGTTCGCGCCGACGTCGCCGAGCTCCGCGGCGACCGCGACGGCGAGGTCGTGTGCGCCCTCGTCGACGCTGACGACGACGTTGTCTCCCTCGCTCACGCGGGCGCTCCAGTTCACGAGCACCGCGGCGTGCTCGTGGATGCGTTCGTCCATGTTCCAGCCGACGCCCCTCCGACACAAAACTGCCGCGGAGTCGGTTACCAGACCGCTACTTCGACGCGACGCGGTACCGCCCGCCGACCTCGTTCGTGTTCAGCTCGTCCGCGCGCTTCTTCGCCGACTTCCGGTTCTCGAACGGCCCCTCGAACTCGTGCCCATCGACCACGACGTAGTACTCTGCCATCGTCGCCGTCACTACTGGGTGGGGGGTGAAGTGTGTGACGGCTTCGCGTGACGATACCGGATCACCCGGGTGGCGCGGCTGGCGAGACTGTGCGAGTGAGACCAGATGGTCGGAGAGCGAGCAGGGGCTTTCGAGGTAGTTCACAGCCGAACGGGTGAGCCTCTCCAGACGAACTGTCGTAGACCCGTCCGAAAACGACCAGTGGGGTGGGCCAGGTTCGAACTGGCGACCTTCTCCTTGTAAGGGAGATGTCATAACCGGCTAGACCACCACCCCGCGTTCGGCGGTAACCGACCCGGCGGAATAACGCTTCCCTTTTTCTGATGCGGGCCCCATCGTCGGGTGTGAACCGAGAACGCCTCTTTCAGTTCGCCCTGTTGGGGTTCGCGGCGGTCCTCCTCGTCGCCATGTTCTGGTACCTGGGGGTGATCGAGCTGCCGGGCGAGAGCCAGTACGAGGGCGGGACCGTCGTGGTCTCCGACGGGAACGGCACGGAGAAGGCCGTCATCGAGGTCGAGGTCGCGGACACCCGCCAGGAGCGATTCACCGGGCTGAGCGACCACGATAACCTCGAGGACGGACACGGCATGTGGTTCGTCTACGACACCGAGAGCCAGCACACGTACGTGATGCGCCGGATGGACTTCCCGCTCGACATCATCTTCGTCGGTGCGGACGGCCGCATCAACAGCATCCACCACCGGCGCGCGCCCGATCCCAACGAAGACGGGAACGACATCACCGCGACCGGCACCGGCCAGTACGTGCTGGAGGTCCCGCGGGGCTACGCCAACGAGACCGGCATGGAGGTCGGGGACTACGTCGAACCGCACTACAACGGGTCGAACTGACCGGCGACGACTCCCGACCGGAACGACTACCCGCCCACCGGTCGCAGGTCGGCACATGACCGACGCCGTTGCCGCGCTGGCGGCCCGCGACGGCTGGCGCGCCGAGGGGTTCGCGGCCCGCGTCCACTACGAGGGTGCGGGCGACCGCTACAGCATCGAGTACTACGCGCCGAGCGACTGCGTCCTCTACTGGAAGGTGAAGGGCGACGGGGACGTCGCCGTGCCGGTCGGACGGAACACCGTCCCCGACCCGCTCCGGGCGCGGATTCGGGAGGACCTGAGCGAGGCGGGTATCGACCCCGAGGCCGAGCATCGCCAGCTCTGAGCTGGCTCGCCGGCGACGGTCCCCGGCAGACACCTGCTAGCACACACGGTGATCCGTCTACGGACGGCGTGCCAGGGAGGGGTCCAGGCAGCGCCATCGCCCCCACGGCCGGTGTCGATTCCGGCAACTGTTTCGAAACGTAACAAGCCTTTTCAGTTCGAGCCACCAGAAGATTCACAATGAGTTTCGAAGCTGAAGACGACGACCCGTTCGAGGAACAACGGGAGAACGCGGAGAACCCGATGAAGCGGCTGTTCCTCGAGTACGGGTCCGACAGCAAACTCGCCTTCGTGGTGGGATTGCTCTCCAGCATCGTCGCCCGCCTCCTCGACCTGCTCCCGCCGGTCCTCCTCGGCGTCGCGATCGACGCGACGTTCCGCGACTCGCGGCCGTTCGCGCTCGGGCCGATCCCGCTGTACAGGTACGCGCCCGACCCGGAGTCGCAGGTGATCCTCGCCTCCTCCATCATCGGGTTCGCGTTCTTCGGTGGGGCGGCGTTCCACTGGACACGCAACTGGGGCTGGAACTCCTTCGCCCAGCACATCCAGCACGAGGTCAGGACGGACACGTACGACAAGATGCAGCGGCTCAACATGGACTTCTTCGCCGACAAGCAGACCGGCGAGATGATGTCCATCCTGTCGAACGACGTGAACCGCCTGGAGCGGTTCCTGAACGACGGGATGAACTCGGCGTTCCGCCTGAGCGTGATGGTGCTCGGCATCGCCGGCATCCTCTTCTACTACAACTGGCAGCTCGCGTTCATCACGCTCGTCGTCGTCCCGCTCATCGGGCTGACGACGTACAAGTTCGTCAGCATCATCCAGCCGAAGTACGCCGACGTTCGCTCCTCGGTCGGGCAGATGAACTCCCGCCTGGAGAACAACCTCGGCGGCGTGCAGGTCATCAAGACGTACAACACCGAGGACTTCGAGTCCGACCGGGTCGAGGACGTCTCCCAGGACTACTACGACGCGAACTGGGACGCCATCAACACCCGTATCAAGTTCTTCCCGGCGCTGCGCGTGCTCGCTGGCGTCGGCTTCGTCATCACCTTCCTCATCGGGGGGCTCTGGGTGTACAGTGGCGAGGGGCCGGGCTTTCTCACCGGGACGCTCTCCGAGGGCGAGTTCGTCGTGTTCATCCTCCTCAGCCAGCGCTTCATCTGGCCGATGGCACAGTTCGGGCAGATCATCAACATGTACCAGCGGGCTCGCGCCTCCAGCGAGCGCATCTTCGGGCTGATGGACGAGCCCTCGCGTATCGCCGAGGACCCCGACGCCGAGGACCTCGTCGTCGAGGACGGGAACGTCACCTACGACGACGTGACGTTCGGCTACGACGAGGAGGAGACCATCGTCGAGGACATCAGCTTCGACGTGTCGGGCGGCGAGACGCTCGCGCTCGTCGGCCCGACCGGGGCCGGCAAGTCCACCGTCCTCAAGCTGCTGCTCCGGATGTACGACGTGAACGAGGGCGCAATCGAGATCGACGGGCAGGACCTCCGCGACGTGACCATCCCGAGCCTGCGCCGGCACATCGGCTACGTCAGTCAGGACACGTTCCTGTTCTACGGTACCGTCGAGGAGAACATCACCTACGGCAGCTTCGACGCCGACCGCGAGGACGTCGTCGAGGCCGCGAAGATGGCCGAGGCCCACGAGTTCATCCAGAACCTCCCCGAGGGCTACGACACCGAGGTCGGCGAACGCGGCGTGAAGCTCTCGGGCGGCCAGCGCCAGCGCATCTCCATCGCGCGGGCCATCCTGAAGGACCCCGCCATCCTCGTGCTCGACGAGGCGACCTCCGACGTGGACACGGAGACGGAGATGCTCATCCAGCGCTCCATCGACGAGCTGGCGGCCGACCGCACCACGTTCGCCATCGCCCACCGACTCTCGACCATCAAGGACGCCGACCAGATCCTCGTCCTCGAGGACGGCCAGGTCGCCGAGCGCGGCAGCCACGAGGAGCTGCTCGGCAACGACGACCTCTACGCCCACCTCTGGGGCGTGCAGGCCGGCGAGATCGACGAGCTCCCCGAGGAGTTCATCGAGCGCGCGAGGGAGCGCGAGAACCGGGTCGAGGCGAGCGACGACGACTGACCAGCCCGTAGGCTAAAGGACCTGTCGTCCTATCGTTGGGACGACTCTCGTCGGAGGTCGCCCATGCCATACGAACTGACGCCCCTCGCTATCCCGTACGTCGTCGCCTTTCTCCTGACCGCAGGGCTCTGGATGCTCCTGTGGCGACACCGTGACCGACGGGCCGCGAAGGGCTTCCTGCTCGACGTGACCGGCGTCGTCCTCCTGTCGGCGGTCGTCGCGCTGAAGGTGAGCGCGACGGACCCCGCGACGAAGCTGTTCTGGTGGAACTGGCGGTTCCTCGCGGTGTCGTTCATGTCGATCGGCTACATGCTGATGGCGGTCCAGTACACCGACAACGAGCACCTGCTGACCCGCCGGGTCGTGGCCGCGCTCGTCGCCCTCGTCGCCCTCGTCCAGGTCGCGACGTGGACGAACGGGACCGACGGGCTGTTCTACACTGCGGGCGAACTCCAGGACGGCCTGCTCGTCCCCTCGTTCGGCCCGTTGTACTGGGTCTACGCCACCGTCATGGTCGGCCTCCTCGTCGTCGGTGTCGGGTTGCTTCTCGGCCTGTTCCGGTCCCGGAGCGGCTTCGCGGTCCAGACCGGCGTCCTCGTCGGTACCATCACGCTCGTGATGGTCGGGGTGACCGTCTGGTGGCTCCGCATCGTCCCACTCGATACGCTCGCACTCACGAGCACCGTCAAGGTGCTCGCGTTCTACGTCGCCATCGAGCGTCTCCAGCTGCTCGACACCCTGCCGGTGGCGCGAACGACCGTCCTCCGGAACATGGAGGAGGCCGTGTTCGTACTCACCGACACGGGCCACATCGTCGACGTGAACCCTGCCGCGGAGGAGCTCGTCGGCGACCGGAGCGTCGTCCACGAGGTCATCGACGACGTGCTCGACGTGGAGCTCGCGGACGTCGTGGCAGCTGGCGACGCCGGGGCTGGAGAGCAACTCGCCAGCCGGGAGCTCACCCTGGACCGCGACGGTGAGACGCGGTTCTACGACCTGAAGCTCTCGCGGTTCCCCGACGGGACGGGTGCGGTCGCGGTCTTCCACGACATCACCGAGCGACGGAACCGCGAGCAGGAGATAACCATCCTGAACCGCATCGTCCGCCACGACATCCGCAACGAGATGAACGTGCTCCACGGGCGTGGGCAGCTCCTCGAACCGCACGTCGACCCGGCGGGAGAGGACGACTACCGCCTCGTCATGGAGAGCGCGGAGCACGTCATCGAGATCACCGAGACGGTGCGCGAGCTGATGGAGACCATCACCAGCGACGGCTCGCTCACGCTCAAGCCGGTCGTGCTCGACCAGGTCCTCGGGACGGAGGTCGAGAAAGCGCGCGCGAACTTCCCGCATGCGAGCTTCCACCTCGGCGACGTACCGTCGACCCGTGTCGCCGGCAACGAGATGCTCACGTCGGTGTTCACGAACCTGCTGAACAACGCGGTTGTCCACAACGGCGGCGACGAGCCAGGCGTCTGGGTGGACTGCACCGTCGACGACGGGGTTGCACGGGTCCGCATCGCCGACGACGGACCCGGCGTCCCCGAGAACCAGCGCGAGGAGATCTTCGGCCGCGGCGCGAAGGGTCTGGAGAGCGAGGGGACGGGCGTCGGGCTCTACCTCGTCGACACGCTCACGGACGCCTTCGGGGGCGACGTCTGGATCGAGGACAGCGAGCGGGGCGGTGCCGCGTTCGTCGTCGAGCTACAGGTCGTCGACGCGGCGACGGACGATGCGGCACGCCGCGCGGTCGAGTCCGTGACGGCCGACCAGACTTAAAGGGTGTTTAATCACCACTAATGTCTCCTATTACTTTGTAGGCGGGATTGATACGTGATGCACGCGAACCCGTATGTATGTCAGTCGGCACGCCCACCGCAAACTGGACCGACGAGAACACCTGTCCGTTCTGTGACGCCACGCTCCCGAACCCCGGCGCGGGCTTCATGGACCACCTGAAGACCAGCCCCGAGTGCAGTTCGGGCTTCGACGCCTGGCGGTTCCACCTCACCGACGACTTCGGCGGCGCATAGAGCGCGACGAGCCGGGGTCGAGGCAGCGGATACAAGACCCGACCGTCCGTCGGTTCCGGTATGCAGCTCACCGACGCCACGTGGACGGACGTGCGTGACGCCGACGCCGATGTCGCTTTCCTCCCGGTCGGCAGCACCGAACAGCACGGGCCACACGCACCGCTGGGCACCGACGCGATGAGCGCCGCCGAGATCGCCGCGCGGGCGGCCGACGCCGCCGACTTCGACCCGCTCGTCGCGCCCGTCGTCCCCGTGGGAATCGCCGAGGAGCACCGGCAGTTCGACGGCACGCTCTGGGTGAGCGAGGACACGTTCCGGGCGTACGTCCGCGAGACGGCCGAGAGCCTCGCCCACCACGGCGTCGACTACGTCGTCGTCGTGAACGGTCACGGCGGCAACACCGCCGCCGTACAGGAGATCTGTGCCCGAGTAACGCGTGACGAGACGGCCTACGCGGTGCCGTTCACGTGGTTCGACACCGTCGACAGCGACCTGCTCGACGGGCTCGGCCACGGCGGCCCCGTCGAGACGAGCGTCGTCGCGGCCATCGACAGCGACCTCGTCCACCCGGACCGGTACGACGAGGCCGCAGCCGGCGCTGGCGACGGCTTCGGCGACTGGGTCGCGGGCGTCAACGTCGCCTACGACTTCAGCGAGTTCGCCGAAAGCGGCAACGTCGGCGACCCGAGCACGGCGAGCGCCGAACGGGGCGCTGCCGTGCTCGAGGACGCGGCCGCAAAACTGCTGGCGCTGGTCGACGGGCTCAGGGAGCGGTCGGCGTAGGACTACTCCTCGTCTTCGTCGTCGTCGCCGGCGGCCTCCTCCAGCGTGCTCCGGAGCCCCGGGATGGTGGAGGTGAGCTCGCCGACCTGCTCGCCGGCGGACGAGATGTCCTCGATGACCTCCTCCAGGTCCTCGAGCTCCGCCTCGAGGTCGTCGGCGTCGTCGAACGCGTCGGCGCGCTGGCCCATCGTGAACCACTTCTTCGCGTCGCGCAGGTGGTCCTCGGCGTCGCCGACGTCCAGCGCCGAGCGCAGGCCGTTGAGCACGCCCAGCACGTTGTCGGCGTCGGTCTCCCAGACGTCGTCGGGGTCGGGGAGCTCGTCCCACGCCTCCGCGAGCGACTCCTCGACGTCCTCGCGCATCTCGCTGGCCGCCTCGCCGAACAGTTCGTCGTCGTTCAGGGTGGACTGGCTCATGGCTCACGGTTCGAGCGGGAGGTGGTTAAGTACCTGCCTGAAAGTGAAAGTGAAACCGGCGGTCTCGGGCTCCCTCGCGGCCGGATAGCTCAGCGGAACCGGAACTCCGCCGTCGAACGTGTCGCCCCGGCGTCAGTCCTCGCGCCGGCGCACCAGCCCGACGCTCTCGTAGGTCAGCACGGGGTCACGGCCGTCCGCGCCCTCGCGGGTGACCCGGACGCGCTCGCGGATGACCCCCGTCCCCGGTCGCCCCGCCGACGGTCGTTTCTCCGCGAGTTCGAGCGCGACCGCCAGCTCCTCGTCGGGGAAGACGGGGGCGTGCCACCGGTGGTTCTCTATGCTCATGCCCGCGATGCCCGCCACGTCTGCCCGGAACTCGTCGACGACGAGCCGGTTCGCCGCCGCCAGCGTGTGGTACCCGCTGGCCACCAGCCCGCCGAACGGCTCCGCCACGTCGGGGTCGACGTGCATCGGCATCGGGTCGAACTGCTCGGCGAACGCGCGTATCTCGTCGGCCGAGAGCGAGAACGTCCCCAGGTCGTGGGACTCGCCGGCTTCGAGGTCCTCGAGGTACCTCATTCGACGTCGTCCACCCGCATCATCGGGTAGTCGCCCTCCATCGACATGCTCGTCTCCACCCGGGTGCCCTCGTACTCGACGACCAGCTCGACCTCCATGAACCGGCCCGTCAGCTCGAGGTAGTCCGCCGACTGCTCCGCGAGCGCCGCGGCGATCTCCGCTTCGAGCACGTCCACCGTCACGTCGACGCAGTGCGGCTGGTTCTCGATGGCTTCGGCCATCGCGGTCTCCAGACTGGCTGCCGAGTCCGGGGACACCGGCGTCCCCGCGAACTGATGGTACAGCGTCCCGAACTTGATGCCCGCCTCGAAACAGGCCGTCTCCGCTTCCGTCGCGTCCATGTGCGCTGGTGGGGTGGGCGGGCGAAGTTCGTTGTGGTCTCGGACTCCGGGTGGTGTGTCGCGACCGCAGCAAGTTCGGGAGGGATGTGACCGCCTCGAACGCGCACTGACCGTTCTCCAGCGCTTGATTCTCCCGTCCCGTACGGCCAGAAGGTCCCCTCGACTCGGGAGACGCGCTGCGCTCCCCCGTTCGCAGTCGCGGTTCGTACTCGCTGCGCGCTTCGAACCGCGCACCGCGCGCCGTGCTGGTTGCCGCGGCGAAGCGGCACGCCGCCGGAAGTTTACAATATTCGTAAACTTCCAGCGGACGATACGGCCGCCAACGGCCGTCCGACCCGAAACGTCGGTGCCGACAAGTCCCTCCACGCCCAACCCCGAGCCATGAGCCTGACACTCTACCAGCTGGAGGGCTGCCCGTGGTGCGAGACGGTCGCGGACGAGCTCGACGAGATGGGCCTCGACTACGAGACGATCTGGGTGGAGGCGCTGCACTCGAAGCGGAACGAGGTCAAGCGCGTCTCCGGACAGCGGGCGGTGCCGGTGCTGGTCGACGACGAGCACGGCGTGACGATGAACGAGTCGGCGAACATCGTCGAGTACCTGGAGACGACGTACGGGAGCTGACTACTCGGCCCACTCGGCGTCGGCGAGCGTCTTCTGCACCGTCTCCTCGCCGACAGCCGCGGCGAGGGTCTCGAAGCCGGCGCGCTCGACGCGGTCGTCGGCGTCGGCGACGAGCCGGGAGACGATGAACTCCGGCGTGGAGCGCCCGAGCTGGTCGAACCGGGGCTGGTAGTCGACCCGGAGTTCGAGGTCGCGGGTGAGCCCCTCGGCGAAGATGCCGTCGACGCGGGCCTCCTCGGGGAGCGGTTCGAGGTCGTCGGCGAGGTGGGTGACGAACGCGCCGACGGCGTCGCGGTCGACGGTCAGGGTGACGAGCCCGTGGAGCAGGTCGGCGGCGCTGCCGGGCTCGGTGATGGCCTCGAACTCGTCGACGAGCATGAGCGTCCGGCCCTCGCCGGTGAGCGGCGGGACGACGGATTTGAGGGTGGATTCGAGCACGCCGGCGTTGAACGAGGCGTGCCGACGGTGGAACACCACGTCGTCGAAGGTGGTGAGCTCGGCCGACTCGGCGGGGACGGGCAGGCCCATGTGCGCGAGGACGACGACCTGACACACCGTCTCCAGCAGCGTCGTCTTCCCGCCGGAGTTCGCCCCGGTGAGGACGGCGACGCGCTCGTCGCCCGGCGGCGGGGCCAGCGTGTGCTCGCCCAGCGCGTAGCGCACCGGCTGGACGTCGGCGTCGCCCGCGAGCAGGTCCAGGTTGCGGGCCCCCTCGACGGCGACGGTGGCCTCGCCCTCGACGAAGGTCGGCCGGGTGAGGTCGTAGGCGGCGGCGAACCGCGCCAGCGAGAGGTCGAGCGCGATGTCGTCGACGGCCGAGACGGCGCGGTCGATGTCCGCGCGGGCGTCGCTGATGGCGTGCTGGAGGTCGACCCGGACCTCGCGCTCGCGCTCGTCGACGGCCGTGGCGAGCTCCTGGGTCAGCGAACGGAGCGCCGAGCCCACGAAGTCGGTGGCGTCCCGTGCGTCCGAGGGAACCGCGTCGCGGATGCGCTCGGCGTCGACCTCGGCCTCGCCGCGGACGTGGTCGACGAACGCGCTGCGGAACTCGTCGGGCGAGCGCGCGCCGGCGTCCCGCACCGCCTCGATGACGTCCACGGCGTTGGCGTCCATCGTCTCCACGGCGGCACGGGCGTCGCGGAGCCGGTCGAGCCGGTCGTCCGCGCCGGGGGCGACACGGCCATCCTCGAGCGCGCCGAGTGCGTCCGCAGCGTCGGCCAACCCCTCGCGGTCGAGGTCCGCGAGCGGTTCGAAGGTTCCCTCGGTCAGGTCCAGTTCGAGCAGGGCGAGTGCGGTCTCGACGGCCGCGAGCTCGCCCCCACCGGCCTCGTCGTACTGCGCGAAGGCGTCGATGATGGCCTCGCGGTCGTCTTCGACGAGGGACTCCCAGGACTCCCGCGCCGTGGTCACGTCGTCGAGTCGGTCCACCATCGCCTCGCGGTGTGCCAGCGGCGTCAGCACGCGGATGCTGTCGGCGGCGTCCTGCGTGACGGCGTGGCGGCGCGCGAGCTCGATGCACTGCTTGTACACCGAGCGCGTGTCGCCGGTCGCGAGGATGCCCATGCCCTCGCCGCCGCCGGCCCGCCGGAGGATACGTGTCGCCCGGCCGCGCGAGAGCCCCGCCTCGGCCAGCGTCCGCACGTCCGCCGACTCGATGGCGTCGACCGCGCGCTCGACACCGAGTTCCGCGACGAGCAGCTCCCGGGTCTTCGGCCCGACGCCCCAGTAGTCTTCGAGTCGCATACTCGCCGGCAGGGCCCCCGCCCCCAAGAGCCTATCCGAAGCGGCCGGACCGAGCACCGTCGTCTGGCCCCACGAGGGGCGCACCGTCCGGGGTGAGCCAGCCCAACGGGAGCGAGAATCGGGAACTCTCGGCCAGCGGACCTGAATAAGTTAAGATTCCGGTGAACTCGTGCGAGTTCTGTCGAAAAAAGCGTTCCAGCCCCCGACTTTCAGGCTGTGAAACTGTGTCGGTTCCTTTATGAGACTACCAGTCAGACGTCCGATGTATGCAGGACAGTCCCCGCAGACAGGTCCTCCGCAGTATCGGTACAGCCCTCTCCATCGCCACCCTCGGCTCCGTCTCCGCGGCCGCGAGCGACGGCCGTTCCGGCCGGTCGACCGTCCTCGACCGCACGTGGGGCGACGCCGCCGAGTTCGGCGAGCTCTTCGAGTACGTCCCGGCGTCGGCCGCCGGGGACGAGTTCGTCTTCGGTGGCATCGACTACGCGACGATGCGCGAGTCGAACCGCCAGGGGTCGACCTCCGTCCCGGTCGCGGGCCTCGACGTCGACACCGACGCACTCTCGAAGGGTGTCGTGCTCCAGAACGGCCAGTACGGCGGCTCGGTCGAGCTGCTGGTCCTCACCGGCGACGTGTCCCTCGACGCCGAGGGCGAGGTCGTCGAGGGGCCGGCCGGCACGGAGTACGAACGCTACGAACGCGGCGGGAACGTCGTCGCGGCCGTCGACGACCGGCTCGTCGTCGCCTCGTCCGACGACCTGCTGACCGACGCGCTCGCGGCGAAGGCCGGCGATACCGAACGCCTGCTCGACGCCAACGAGGTCGTCTCGGAGGGTATCGACGCCTTCGGCGACGCCGACACCCGCGCCGTCATGGTGGGCGACGAGATCGGGTACGGACAGGCGTTCGACGTCGAGGTCCGGTTCTCGGGGTACGCGACGACCGTCCGCGACCCCGATACGCTGGAACGCACCTTCCTGTTCGGGCTGGCGGACGAGTCCGACACCGAACAGGTCGCCGAGACGCTCCGGGAGGACGGGTTCTACGGCGACGGCGAGAACTCGACCGTCGAGACCGACGGGGCGGTCGTCACCGTGACGACGGTCATCGACCTGGCCGCCCGTCGTCGAGCGCGCGAGCACGACAGTCCGGGCGGGCTCCGGGTCGACCGCGAGAACCTCCGGAGCAACGACGAGTACGTCACGGTCGAGGTGACCGACGGCGACCCGACCCCGGTCGACGAGCTCACCCTCGAGGTCGGCGGCGAGACGTACGACCGGTCCGTCTGGGCCGGCGACCAGGAGACCATCGCCGAGGGCGACACCGTCCGCTTCCGGGCGGCCGACGTCGAGCCGAACCTCGAGGTCACCATCACCCACGAACGGGAGTACGGCACGAGTTCGAGCACCACCTACGTGCTCGGGTCGCTCGAGTTCGACTTCGCCTACGCGTTCGACGACCGCCGCCTCGACATCGAGTACGCCGACACGTTCGACATCGACGGCGACGAGCTCTCCGTGGTCGTCTTCGAGGGGCGGCAGTGGTGGCGTCACGACGCGGACGACGAGACGCGAGCCGAGAGCCCCTGGACCGACGAGACAGTCACCGAGGGCGACACCGCCTCGCTCGCCGACGTCGACCCCGGCGAGACGGTCATCGTCACCTACGGTGGTACCGACCCCCAGGACGGCATCGCGTACTTCCGGCCCGACCCGCCGGGCGAGGCGACCGTCGAGTACGACTTCGAGGCTCGCTCGATGACCGTCACGCTCGACCTCTCGGAGCCCCGGCCGGCGGCGGAGTACGGCGTGCTCGTCGACGACGAGACCGTCGAGTCGGGGTGGAGCGACACCGTCGAGACCGGCGACAGCGTGACCGTCGATGACGTGGCCGTCGGGACGTCGGTCGCCGTCGTCTGGGGCGAGAACGACGCCGTCATCGCGTCCGAACGGGCCGTCCCGGGGATCGAGCTCGACCTGGTCCTCGGCGACGAGATCGAACTCGAACACGTCGAGGGTGACGCCGTGCCCGCGTCGAAGCTCGCGGCCCACGTCTGGGACGGCGACCGGACCGTGGTCGAGCTCGACGACGAGCTCGATGGGGAGTTCGCCCCGGGCGACACCGTCCCGCTCGGCGTCGACTCGGTCGAGCACGTCTCGCTCATGTACGACGACGAGTACTACGTCGCCTTCGCGACGGCACGGACCCGGTAGCCGCCGACAACCCACAACGCCGGTACGGTTTTTTCCAGGGGTCGCGTACACCGACACATGACGGATGCCTTCGACGGTGCCGACCGCATCGACACCGACGCCCGGTCGTACCGCTACTACCGCAACGCGGTCGAGCGCCACTGGGACCCCGCCGACATCGAACTCCAGCAGGACCGCGTGCGCATCGCCGCCCTCGACGACGACACGTTCGACCAGCTCCGGGGCGTGCTCGCGCTGTTCGGCGCGGGCGAGGAGGCCGTCACGGAGGACCTCGCCCCGCTCGGGGTGGTCCTCTCCGACCTGAACGACCAGCTGTTCATCACCACCCAGCTCTACGAGGAGGCCAAACACGCCGACTTCTTCCACCGGTACTGGTCGACCGTCATCGCCCCGGAGGAGGACAGCCGCGGCATGACACGAACCAACCCGCGGGACCCGAAGTGGTACTCCGACGCCTACGTCGAGCTGTTCGAGCGCACCGAGGATGCGATGCACCGGCTCCTGACCGAGGACACGCCCCGGACCCGCGCCGAGGCATTTTGCCACTACCACCTCACCATCGAGGGCATCCTCGCCCAGACGGGGTACTACGGCATCCAGACCAGCTTCGACGGCAGCGTCCCGGGCGTGCCCGAACTCCCCGGCCTCGTCGAGGGGTTCGGCAACATCCGCGCCGACGAGGGCCGCCACGTCGGCTTCGGCATGGCCAAACTCGAAGAGCTCGTCGAGTCCGGCGCGGTCGACCCCGACGAGCTCTCCGAGCTGACGACGGAACTGGCCATGCTCACCCAGCAGGCCGTCTCCGACGCCGCGACCGACGGTCGGACCGGCGTCAGCCCCGACGAACTCGCCGAGTACGCCGCGACGAAACACGCCGAGCGCATGACCCAGATCACCGACGAGGACGTCGAGATCCCCGACGTCGAGGAGCTGGTCGACATCCGGACCGAGTGAGGGCGAGGGGTCCGTCGCCTCGGAGCGGGGTACGGATACCGTTCACCACCGGCGCGCGACCCGCGGCGCAGCGAGCCGCGGAAGTCGACCGGGCAGCGGCTTTCTGGCTGTTCCTGTCGGTCTCCTCTCGGAGCACCCGGCCTCCGAGGTACCGCGACGAAAACGCTCATTGCCGACGAGGGCCCTAGAGGTCGGCACATGATGGCGACCACGCACGCGTTCGTCGGGCTCGCGCTGGCAGTGCCCGTGGCGCTGGTCGCACCGGAGCTCGGTGTCGCCGCGGCCACCGGCGCACTCGCGGGCGGGGTCTTCCCGGACCTCGACCTCGCCGCCGCCCACCGGAAGACGCTGCACTTCCCGGTGTACTACAGCGTCGCGGCCGTCCCGGCCGCACTCGTCGCGCTCGTGAACCCGACCACCACGACCGTCGCGGTCGCGCTCTTCCTCGTCGCGGCGGCGGTCCACTCCGCGAGCGACGTGCTCGGCGGGGGGCTCGAACTGCGGCCGTGGGAGGCGACGGGCGAGAAGGCGGTGTACGTCCACCCGAAGCGGCGGTGGCTCCGGCCGCGTCGCGTGGTCCGGTACGACGGCGCGCCGGAGGACTTCGTCGTCGGGGCGGCGTTCGCGCTCCCGGGGCTGGTCGTCTTCGACGGCTGGGTCGAGCAGGCCGCCCTGGCGGGGCTGGTGGTCTCGCTGGCGTACACGGTCGTCAGGAAACGGCTGCCCGACGTCACGCCGGAGCGGTTCCGGTAGGGCGGTACGGTACGGCGATGCCGTCGGGTTCTCAGGAGAGCGTGAACCGCTCGAACCGATCGACTGCGTAGACGTACGACAGCAGCGGCGCGGCGAGGCCGGCGGCGACGACGACGCCGCTCACCGGCAGGAGCCACGCGGGGTCGAGCCCGAGCGTCCACGGCGTGAGGAAGCCGACGAGGCCGTTGGCGAGCGCGGCGAGCAGCTGGCGGGTGCCGGCGTCGGTCGCGAGCGCGACGTTGCCGGCGATGGTGACGAGCGCGACCGAGAACGTGGCGAGGGCGGTCTTGCTCGGGACGACGGCCTGCTTGTTGCCGGCGACCTGCACGCTGCCGAAGCGGGGGAAGGTCATGCCGACGCCGATGGCGAGCAGCGGTGTGAGCAGTGTGCCCAGCACCGCGACACCGACGGCCGCGGCGGCCTCGGCGGGTGGGAGCGGGCTGAGGAACGCGACCGGGGCGACGACGAGGACGGCGGCGGGGATGCCGACCACGGCACCGGCGAGGACGTGGCCGACGACGTACTGTCGACCGGAGATGGGTGCGGTGAGCGTGGCTTCGAGGGCGGGGCCGTCGTCGCCGAGCGGGTTGAGCGCGAACGCGAGCGCGACGGTCCAGGCGACGTAGAGCCCGAGCAGCCAGGGGAGGTGCGAGGGGATGGTTCCGGTCCGGACGATGGTCTGGACGTCGGAGATCAGGAAGAACAGCGGGTAGACCGCGTAGATGAGTTTGATGGGCGCGCGGCGGGTCCGGGTCCAGGCGACGCGGACGACGCTCCGGGTTGGCCGGTCGACGACCGCGAGGAGGCGGTCTCCGAGTGCGAGCCCAGAATCCGTCTCGACGCGCTCGTGTTCGGTCTCGGTCGCGGGGTCGGAGAACCAGTGGTAGTTCGCCAGCCTGACCGCGAGGAGGTGGCCGACGAGGACGACCGCGACGGTGGTCGCGACCGCCCCTCCGGCCCGCAGGGGGGAGGCGTCGACGTTCGGCGCGCCGAGCAGCAGCAGGTCGCCGTAGCCCGACAGCGGCGTGGACTGCAGTGGCTCGAACAGGAGTTCGGTGAGCACGGCGAAGCCGTTGCCGAAGACGAGCCCCATGTAGACGAGGAACGCGAGCAGTCCGATGGCGGTCCGGTTGCGCGCGATGGGTTCGTACCGGGTCACGAGGTGCCGGCCGACGAGCCCCAGACAGAAGCCGAGCCAGATGGCGGGCAGGAGGACGCCGAGTAGCACGACGGGCAACGCGAGGAGGACGAGCGGCGCACGGGCACCGTAGGCGAAGCCGCCGACGGTGAAGGCGAGGGGGACGGTCAGCCACGCCAGGTAGTTCACCGTCTCGGCGACGAGGATGCCGGCGACCACGTCGCGGACGCGGGCGGCCAGCAGGACCGTCTCGGGTTCGTCGACGCTGCCGCGCTGGGCGATGGTCCGGAACGTCGCCAGCGCGAGCAGGCCGAGGACGGCGAGGCCGACCGCGCCGCGGACGCCGGCGACGAGGCCGCCCTCGATGGGCAGGTCCCCGAGGCTGCCGGTGCGGAGGTCGCGCCCGAGGATGGCGAACAGGGACGCCGCCCCGAGCGAGATGGTGCTGAACATGAGGCCGGCGAACGCCAGTGCGACGACCTGCACCGTGCTGTCGCCGAGCTTGCGGAGGGTCCGACGGAACTCCATCCGGGCGATTCGACGAACGTGTCCGTGGTCTATCACCGGAACCACCACGGCGCGAGCCGTCTCGTGGAGCGGGCGGCCTGTCTCATGTCCGGAGCGTCGGCCGCGACCGAGTTAAATCGCTCCGACGACTGCTGGGTCGGAAAACGCGGACGGGGAGCCGGCA
Organism: Haloarchaeobius litoreus; assembly: GCF_024495425.1. Lineage (NCBI taxonomy): Archaea > Methanobacteriati > Methanobacteriota > Halobacteria > Halobacteriales > Halorubellaceae > Haloarchaeobius > Haloarchaeobius litoreus. Next base: position 270,402 of record NZ_JANHJR010000002.1, read on the forward strand.
GCCACACCGGATCAGACGTAGTGGGCGGCGACGATGAGCCCGTACCAGAGCAGCCCACCGGCGACGAGCGAGCGGCGGAGCTCGAAGTCGTCGAACGCGCTCGCGCCGGCCGCGATGAGGCCGATGCCGGTGGCGAGACCGACCCGATGGAGCACGATCTCGATGGGGAGCACGCGGACGCCGATGAAGCCGTAGTCGAGGACGACGCCGGTGCCGAAGCCGAGCGTGCCGAAGATGAAGCCGTCGACGGGGTCGAGGTTCCGGCCGGCGACGTAGGCGGCCGCGGCCGTCCCGAAGACGAGGATGGGGTAGAGCGCGGCGACGATGGCGTTGGGGTCGACCGACATCGCGTTCTCGATGGCGATGCCGGCGAAGCGCACCCCGAGCAGGACGGCGGCCGGACCGACGAACACCGCGACCCGGAGCCGGGTCCGGTAGGTCCAGACGCCGTCGAAGATGGTCCGGGCTGTCGCCTGCGCGGAACCGAGGGAGACGCTGCCGAGCAGCGGGAGCGCGAGCAGGTAGACGATGGTCGTCCAGCCGTCGTGGTCGTGGGTGTCGCCGTTGTCGTGGTACACCCGCTGGACGTCGCTGGACGGCCTGGAATCGATGAAGTCGCGTTCGATGTCGACCCGGGCCTCCTCCAGACTGTCGACGGTGTGGGTCAGCGTGAACCAGTCGAAGTGCTCGGCGTGGGCCTGTACCGCCGTCCAGTTCCCGGTCTCGCTCTCGATCTGGTACGCCCGGATGTGGTACTGGCCGCCGAAGTAGTCGCCCCGGTGGAGCTGGTAGGACTGGGGCGTCCACGTTCCCGCGCCGTTCGCGCGTTCGTAGTAGACATAGCGCTTCGCCCCGACGGCGTCGGCCCAGACGATGCGCGAGTCGTTGCCGAACTGCGGGTTCTCGTCGTTCTCCTCGGTGAACACCGGCTCCGTCTCGTTCCAGCCATCGCCGCCGGCCTGGAGCCGTGCTTTCACCTGTTCGGGGTTCCCACGGACGAGCAGATTGAGCGCGCTGGCCCGCCCACTGAACGCCTGCCTGCTGCTGACGTACGGCCACACGTCGGTCTCGGTGTCACCGAGTGCGACGAGCGCCTCGTCGTCGTCGGCCGGATCGTCGGGTGGCGTCTGGACCGAGGGCGAGACGAACGTCGTGCCGACCAGCAGGATGGTCACCGCGAACACCAGCACGAGCACCCGGTTTCGTGTCCACATGGTTGCGATGCTGCATCCTCCTAGCAGACGACGCGTGATAACAGTACCCGTCGAACCCCCTTCACTGACGGCCCACAGCGCCGCCCACTCACCGGCGACGATATCCGTTAGCAACGCACTGCGTCCAATCCCCACGCCGACTTTCAGTGAAATTTATAGGTCTCGGGGGCAAGACAATGGACGATGGAACAGCGCGACGACCGGGACGGCGAGGCCGTCGCGGTCGAGATACCGACGGCGGTGGCCGACCGCATCGAGCGCATCTTCGTCGACTGCCGTGGCTACGAGCCCGCGTCGACCCAGGAGAGTCTCAGCGTGCTCTGTGACCTGGCCGAGGGGCGACTCGACCCGGCACCGGCCGACGCCGACGGGGGCGCGACCGCGGCCCCCGGGCCGACCACCGACGCGACGACCCGGCACGAGAGCCCGCCGGGCCCGACGAGCGACCTCGTCGAGCGCATCGACGAGGCGTTCCCGGCCCGCTGGGACGCCGACCCGACGGTCCGCCGTCGGCTGCACGCGGTCGTCGACCGCTACGTCCACAACCCGAACGAGTACACCGGTCACGACGAGCGCGAGGCCGACGCCGTCGCCGCCGTCGCCCGGCGCGAGGGTGTCTCGCCGGAGGACCTTCGGGCGGACCTCGTCTCGACGCTGTACGGCAACGCCGGGCTGCCGGACGACCTCGCCGGCGAGTTCTTCGGCGAGGCGATGCGGTCGGTCGTCGACGACGAGCCCGACGAGCCGGACGACCCCGGGCCCGCCGAGGACGCCCTCCTGCGCGGTGGCTCGGCGGACGAGCTCGACGCGGACCTCGGCGACGATGCCTTCGACGTGGAGAACCTCCTCGGCGAGGTGTCCCAGCCGACCGCCGACTGCGAGCGCTGCGGCGACAGCCACCCGGTCAACGACCTGGAGACGGTCATCGGCTCGAAGACCGCGACCATCGAGCTGCTCTGTGCGGTCTGTGCCGCCGACGCGGAGTGATTCCGGCCGATGGCAGATCCAGACACCGACACCGACGACGAGCCCGCGCCCGCCGACGCGTTCGCCGCACTGAGCGACCCGATCCGTGTGGAAATCCTCGACGCGCTGACCGACCACCATCGGGACGAGGGGCTCGCCCCGATCGGCTTCGCGGTGCTGCGTCGGCGGGTCGGCGTCCGTGACTCCGGGCGCTTTCGCTACCACCTGAACCAGCTGCGCGACCGGTTCGTCGAGCGGAGCGACGACGGCTACCGGCTGACCGCCACCGGTGCGCGCGTTGCCGGGGCCATCCTCGCGGGCACCTACACCGGGTCGGTCTCGCTGGGGCCGGCCGAACTCGACAGCACCTGTCCGTTCTGTGGGACGACCGCGGTCGCGACTGTCCACGACGGCCAGTGCGTCGTCTCCTGCGGCGACGAGCACCCGCTGTTCTCGTGGCATGTACCCGCGAACGCGACGAGGGACGCCACGCTCGCCGAGGTGGTCGACCTCGCCGAGCTGCTCGCGTTCCAGGCCATCGAGCAGGCCCTGGCAGGCGTCTGTGCGCAGTGCTACGACAGCGTCGAGACGACGGTCGGCGACCCCGACGAGCCGGGCTTCCGCTCGGTCTGTGACACCTGTCCCGGCCGGCTCGTCGGTCCCATCAGCTTCCCCCTGCTCGTCGACCCCGACGTGGCGGGCTGGTGCCGCGACCACGGTTACACGCTCCGCGAGGACCACGTCTGGGAGTTCCCGTTCGTCGGCGAGGACGCGACCGTCGAACCCGCCGGGGACGACGCCGACGGCGAGCTCGTCGTCACCGTCGCCATCGACGACGACAGCCTCACCGCGACGCTCGACGGGGACGGCCTCGTCGTCGCGGTCGACGAGAACTGACGGATTCCGGATAGAAAATTCGTTCTCCGAGCGCCCAAGTAGCGAGCGGTCGTACCGGTACTCGATGACACAGAACGGCCACTCCGACGACGGTCTCCGTTCGCTGTACCGGGCCGCCCGGGCCATGACCACCTCCCCGCTGCTGTACATCGGGGCCGTCACGGTCGTCGTGGGGAACGAACTCGCCGAGCTGCTCGTCGAGGGGGGCTACGTCCCGGAGACGGTCGGCGCGCTAGCGCTGTTCCCCATCGCGCTGGGACTGCTGTACGCCCAGCTCCTCGTGCTGGCGTCCTACCGCCGGCGTCGAGATGCGGAGCCGCCTCGACGTTGCGGGGTCGACCCGTAGCCCGTCGTGCCCGAGCGCTTACGGCCCTCGCGACGCAACTCGCCACGCATGTACGTCGACCCCGACCCCGAGTGCCACGAGGACGGCTGGGGGGCCGCGCGGTCGACCGCCGTCGGCGCGACCGTCGCCCTCGCCGTCGTCGGGGCCTACGCCGCCACCTACGGCCTCGACCGGTACCTCACCTACGCCGACGCGCTGCCCGCCGGCGAACTCCTCCAGTTCGCCGTCGTGGCCGCCGTGCTCGTCGCCCACGAGGCGGTCCACGCCGTCGCCTACGCCACCGTCGGGCGCTGTTCGTGGGAGGAGATACGGGTCGAAGCCGGCATCGACTTCGGCGACGGGCTCGACCCGGTCCACCACTCGGTGCATCCGACGCGGCCGGTCCGCCGCACGGCGTACTGGCTCTGCCTCGCCGCGCCCACACTGCTGCTCGGCGTCGTCCCGGCCGCGGTCGGACTCGCCACCGGGAGCGCGCTGGCGACGTTCGTCGGCATCGTCGGCCTCCTGCTCGTCTCGACCGACGTCGGCCCCGCCGTCACGGCGTGGCGACACCCCGACCGCATCGCGGTGCCCGCCCCGTCGGGCTGAGGGAGCGACGGTCCTCCTGCTGCCGCCCGTGTGCCGACTTCGGCAACCCTTTTGTCCCGTGCTTCGTCACCGACGAGCATGTCCACCATCGACGTCGCCGTCCGGATGGTCCACAGCATCACGTCGGCCGTCTGGGTGGGGAGCGTCCTGTTCGTCACGTTCGGGCTGCTCCCCGCCGCGCTCGACGGCTCGCTCAACGCCACCCCCTCGCAGGCCATCGTCTCGCGGTTCCGCTGGCTCTCGCGTGGCTGCTCCGCACTGCTGTTCGCGACCGGCGGCCACCTCGCCGGCACACTGTACACGGTCGACTCGCTCACCGGCAGCGGCCGCGGCCACCTCGTGCTCACCATGCTCGCGCTCTGGTTCGTCCTCACCGGCCTGGTCGAGGTCGCCGCCGGCAAGCTCGACCGCGGCTTCGACGACCAGAAGGTCCGGACGCCCGCCGGCGAGGCGAAGCCGTTCCTCTACGCCGCGAGCGTCGTCGCCGTCCTCCTGCTCGTCGACGCGACGCTCATCGTCTACGGCTCCGGCCTCGTCTACTGACCACGTTCGGGTTCGGGGGTCGTTCCTCGTTCCCCCTTCGATTCCAAAGTCGAGTCCGCACAACGCTTTTCGTCATCGGGCTCGTCGCCTCGTCCATGCGCGACCTCGACGACACCGACATCGAGATCCTCCGCCTGCTCGCCGCCGACGCCCGCCGCTCGTTCGCCAGCATCGGCGACGAGGTCGGCCTCTCCGGTCCCGCCATCTCCGACCGCGTCTCCCGTCTGGAGGCGGTCGGCGTCGTCCGCCGGTTCACCGTCGACGTCGACCGCTCGCAGCTCCGCGACGGCACGCCCGTCCTCGCCCGCCTCGACCTCGCTCCCGGCGCGAGCGACGAGGTCGCGGGCGCGTTCCGGGCCGCGGACGCCGTCGAGCACGTGTTCACGACCGCCGACGGCGACGTGACCGTCCACGCCCGCGTCCCCGACGCCGCCGTCCACCGCTGGCTCGACACCGTCGTGGACCCGTCCGTGGTGCGGGACGTCGACGTGGAGCTGGTCGCCAGCTCCGAGTGGTCGCCCAGCGTCGGCGGCGTCGACTTCGCGCTCTCCTGTGCCGAGTGCGGCAACACCGTGACCAGCGAGGGCACCTCCGCCAGCATCGGCGACGACGTCTACCAGTTCTGCTGTGGGTCGTGTGAGGCGCGGTTCCAGGAACGGTACGAGGAGCTGGACGCCGGGGTGTGAACCCCCCGTTCGATCCGACGGTGTCCGACCCGTGCCCGGCGCGTGGAACGGGAGCGTTTTGGGTGCCCGAACCCAAGCACCTGCCAATGTTCACTGGAATCGTCGAGGAGACGGGCGAGATCGTCGGGGTCACCGACACCGACGACGGTCGTCGCCTCCGTATCGCGGGCGACGTGGTGCTCTCGGACGTGGGCCACGGCGCGAGCATCAGCGTCAGTGGCGTCTGTCTCACCGTCGAGGCGTACGACGAGGAGGCGTTCGAGGTGTTCCTGGCGGAGGAGACCGTCGCGAAGACGTACCTCGGGGACGTGGCGGTCGGCGACCCGGTCAATCTGGAGCGGGCGATGCCGGCGGACGGGCGGTTCGACGGGCACGTGGTGCAGGGTCACGTGGACACGACGGCGACGGTGCGGTCGGTGGAGGCGGTGGGCGAGGACTGGCGGTTCGCGTTCGACCTGCCGGCGGGCTACGGCCGGTACGTCGTCGAGAAGGGCTCGGTGACGCTCGACGGCATCAGCCTCACGGTGGCGGAGCGCGACGAGGACGGGTTCGCGGTGGCCATCGTGCCGACGACGTACGAGCTGACGAACCTCTCGGAGAAGGAGCCGGGCGACCCGGTCCACCTGGAGGTTGACGTCATCGCGAAGTACGTCGAGAACATGCTGGGCGAGCGGGCCTGAGTCGGTGGCCGGCGATACGGGGCAGCCGGCGGCTCAGGGCCGCGGCGGGCCGTCGAACTCCGTGAGTTCGGGGTCGTTGGGGCGGTTCCGGTGCTCGAGCACGCCGGTGTCGCGGTAGGCGCGTTTGTAGTTCCGCAGCTTCCGGTAGAGGAACAGCCCGATGAGGGTGTCGTAGGCGACGATGTAGACGATGCTCGCGGCGAAGCCGTCCAGCGGCGAGACGACGGCGATGATGCCGGGGACGTAGCCGACGGTGATGTTGTAGGTGGCGTGGAACAGCGCGGCGAGCAGCAGCCCCTTGACGACGATGGGGCCGTAGTTCTCGCGATTGAACTTCGCGAGGCCCAGGTAGAAGCCGGCGATGCCCGAGTAGATGACGTGGCCGGGGCCGGCGAGCGCGCGCAGGGCGGCGATGTTCGACCCGGCCTCGACGATGGAGACGGTGGTGCCGGTCGCCTCGACGAACCGGGTGATGTAGAAGGCGTTCTCGATGGTGGCGAAGCCGAGACCGGCGACGGCACCGTACACCGCACCGTCGATGACGGCGTCGAACTCGGCGCGGCGGAAGGCGTAGATGCGGACCGCGAGCCACTTCACGAACTCCTCGCCGGGGCCGACGATGAACAGGAAGAAGAGCACGCCACCGAAGAACCCCTGCGTGGGGAGGTTGACGCTCGCGAAGACGGCGCTCGTGAACGTGTTGACGATGCTCGCGAACGTCGAGAACACGACGGCGAGCAGGAACGTGCCGGCGAGCATCGGCAGGGGTTCGCGCGTGGTCACGTCGCTGCGGTAGACGTAGCCGGCGAGCAACAGCGCGGGGACGAGCGAGAGGAGGACGAACGTCCCGACGATGGGGTTCGAGACGGTGGCCAGTCCGCCGAACGCGAACAGCGCGAGCGTGATGGTCGTCGCGATGCCGATGACGACCCAGCGTGCGGCCGGCCGCAGTCCCTCGTAGACCGCGACGGCGATGCCGTCGAACTCGCTGCGCTGGTCCCAGGTCGCGACCTCGTACAGGTCCCGCCCGCGTTCGGCGGCCCGTTCTATCGGGTCCCGTCGTGGACTCATTGGCTCCGATTTGGGCGAACTGCCCCGTAATGGTTCCCCCTCCGCCCACCGCCGGTGTCCTTAAGGATTCGGCGCCCATCTTAGTATGACATTGATTCACAATATCCGTATTAGGGATAGCTTATCAACGAGAAACCCTGTGTACGTTGCAATGACAGACCAGAGTAGCCGTGGAATGCTCTACACTCCCCTCCCAACCGAGGAGGACGGTTTTAGAAAACCAGTACCGACACTAACACGACCGACAGACGCCCCTACTCCCACGACCGACGCACCGACCACCGAACAACAGACTTCTCGTCCCACCTCCACCGAATCTCCGACCTCCTGGCAGGGCACCCTCGCGGACGACTGACCGGCCGGCGGAAGCCAGGTTCAAGACGCTGCTTCGAGTAGCGGCGGGTATGCACTTCGACCAGCGGACGCAGGCCGCCCTGCGCGATGTCGGCCTGACGACCGGGGAGCTACAGGCCGCCTCGGAGGGTGTCGTCGAGCGCGTCGCCGAGGCCGCCGACGCCATCGAGGGGTTCTTCGAGACGAACGACGTGGTCTACTCGGACATGGACCAGGCGCACTCGACGGCGGAGTTCCCCGAGCACACCGTCGAGTACTGCGACGTTACGACCCACGCCGCCGACATGCGCGGCTGGCTCCGCTTCGACACCTGGGGCGTGTACGTCGAGGACGGCCGCCTGCTGGACGACGGCACCGTCGAGCTGACGCTGGGGCCGAGTGTGAACGACCGGGTGCGGTTCGCGCCGACCCGCGACGCGCTATGACGGTCCGGATCCGGGGCATCTACACGACCGCGCTCACCCAGCTCCTGCTCGATTCTGGCGTGGACGTGGTGCAGGCGTCGCCGCCCATCCAGCACCGCTTCGCCGACCACGACGCCGACCTCGCGGCGGTGCCGGACGCCGCCGCGGTCGAGACGACCGACGACAGACAGGGCGTCGGCATCCACGGCGACGAGGGGACCGTCGCGACCGTCCGCGAGGTCTGTACCGGCGTCGGACGCGACGCGCTCTCGTGGGCCGACCCCGCGGGCCGCGGCGCGGTCGTCGACGGCGTCGTCACGGAGACGCTGGGCTCCGGCGCGGTCGTCGACTGCGGCGACTTCGAGGGCTTCCTGCCGTTCGGCGCGACCGACGGCTACGTCGAGGACGGCGACGCGCTCCGCGTGCAGGTGACCGAACCCACGCCACCGTGGGGCGACGACCGCGCCGAGCTGACGACCGAGCTGACGGTCCAGACCGGCCTCGTCGAGCTCTCACGTGGGCGCTCCGGCGTGTCGGCGAACGTGCCCGGCGACCGCGCGACCGAGCTCGTGCGCAGCGTCGAACTGCTCTCGGCGGACGTGCCCGACGGCTGGGGGCTCCGCTGGCAGCGCGCCGCCGAGGACGCCGAGATGGGTGCACTGGGCGACGCGCTCGCCGACGCCGTCGAGCGTGCAGAAGCGCTCGACGCCGCGGTCGCCGACGCCCCACCCATCGAGGACAACCTGGGGAGCGACGACCCGTTCGTCGCCGAGGGCGAGGCGACGGTCTGGGTCTGGTTCGGCCGCGAGAGCCGGTTCGGCCTCGACGACGTCCGGCGCGAGGTCGAGTCGACGATGGTCGGCCACCACCGGGTGAAGGCGGCCGCCCGGTCGGCCAACACCGCCGTCGACTTCGTCGAGGCCGTCTGCGACGACCCCGGCGACGGCGAGTTCCCGTTCCGCGCCGTCAGCGAGGGGTTCGGCCCGCGGCTGGGCGACCGCCTCGGCATCTGCCACGGCAAACCGGAGGGCCGGGCGTTCACGCTCGGGCGGGGCGAGGTCACCGAGTGCGACCCGGACGCAGGCACGCTCACCGTCGAGCGCTCGATGACCGGCGGCGGCACCTACGACGCGCTCGGCACGCCACGCGAGTCGGGCGACACCGCGGTCACGAAGCTGAAGGAGGGTCGCTGGTGGTACCCGACGGTGTACCGCGATTCGGAGGGGGAGTCGAAGGGGACCTACGTCAACGTCTGCACGCCGGTCGAGCTGTTCCCCGACGCGGCGCGGTACGTCGACCTGCACGTCGACGTGGTGAAACACGAGGACGGAACGGTCGAACGCGTGGACGACGACGAGCTCGACGAGGCGGTCGCGGCCGGTCACGTGCCCGAGCCCCTCGCCGAGCAGGCCCGGCAGGTCGCGACCGCCGTCGAGCGGGCGCTCGGTTAGAACGGCAGGCGGCGGCGGATCTCGTCGACGAGCGACGGGTCGTCCGCCAGATCCTCGGGGTCGGGGACGACCTCCTCGGCCGGCTTGATGACGGTCCGCGAGGCAGACGGCTGTTCGACGACGATGAGGTCGTCCTCCTTCAGCCCGGCCAGGGCGTCCTCCAGCGCGTCGATCTCGACCTCGACGTGCGACCGAAGCTCGAAGACGGTCATCCCGTCGTGCTGGCGGTCGACGAGGGCGTCGAGCACCGAAACGTCGATCTCGTCCCGGTCCCGATACTCCCGCTTTGCCTTCATCACCCCACACTTCGTGTGGATACGATTTGATGTTTGTCCCTGCGTGCCGGTTCCCGTCGGACGCGTGTCAGACGCCGACTGGCGCGGCAGTAGCCTTTTAGGCACGGACAGGGTAGGCCGTCACAATGGGTCTGATGTGTTCGCTCCGCGGTCACGACTGGAGCGAGAGGGAACTGGAGGACGAGCGCGACGAGCGCGGCAACGAGGTCGTGCTGACGGTCCGGGAGTACGAGGTCTGCTCTCGCTGTGACTCCCGGAACCTCGTCAGCGAGAACACGGAGGTCACGTCTGTCGCGAGCACCGACGACGAGACGGACGAGGCCGACGAGGCGGCTGCAGACGGGGCGACTGCGGACACCGGACGGGCCGACGACACCGAGGACGAGGCCGCAACGGCCGACGATGCGGCGACGGAGGTGGTGGAAGACGCCGTCGACGGGGACGCGGTCGTCGAGGGCGACGATGCCGCCATCATCGTCGACGCCGAGGACGACGAGGGGACCGACGCGGTGGCGGCCGACGTCACCCCGGACGCGACCCGGGAACCGGCGGCGGCGACCGACGAGCCGGCAGTCGACCCGGCTGACGAGGACGCGGTGGTCATGACGGACGACGAACCGACCGCGGCGGCGGCCGACGCCGACGCGACCGGGGCCAGCGCCGACGCAGCGGCCGACGCGACCGGGGCCAGCGCCGACGCAGCGGCCGACCCCCACGAGGACCCCGCGACGGACGACGGCGTCATCCTCCCCGGCGAGGAGGCGGAGCCGTCGACCGACGACGAACGCGGCCACGGCGAGTGGCCGGAGCACGAGCAGACGGACGCGCCCGAGGCCGGTGGGACGACCGACTGGCCCGACCACGACGCCGACGACGGGGGCTACGACGCACAGGCCCCCGACGACGAGGCGGCCGACGTGGAGTTCGGTGGTGGGCTCGCGCCGGAAGCTGCCGACGACGACGCGGCCGAGGAGGGTGACACGGCCGAGCCCGAGGAGGAGGGCCACGACGCCGAGTTCGTCGACAACGCGACCGGACGCGCACCCGAGCGAGCACGCGAGGAGCAGTCCTCACGGCGACCGACCGACGGCGAGAGCGTCACCGGAATCGCCAGCGCGAGCGAGGTCACCGCGCCCTCGGAGGGCACGAGCACGAGCCCCGACGCCCAGCTCGTCTGCCCGGCCTGTGGGAACGCCGAGAGCCGCTCGCGCACCTCGCTGCGCGCCGGCGACATCTGTCCGGAGTGCAAGCGGGGCTACCTGGCGGAGGCGGCGGAGTGACGAAACAAGTAAACGGTACCCTGTCGTTGACCCACCCATGAAGGAGTACAAGATGCGACGAGGCGAGTACCTCGAGGAGCGAATCCCGGACCTCGAATCGACCGTCGAGGAGTACTTCGGCCCCATCACGGGCACGGAGGAGTTCAAGGGAAGCGACCTGTTCGTCATCGAGGAGCCCGCCAACCCCGTGTTCGAGCGGGTCGTCGCCGGTGCCGTCTCCTACTCCGGCAAGAAGGACAAACTGGCCGTCGAGTTCCACGAGCGCGACGTCGCCGACCTCGGCCCCGACGAGCTGGAGGCCGCAGGCGACGCCGTCGACAAGAAGAACGACTTCCTCCTCGAGGCGACCGGTCGCGACGCCAAGTCCCGCCGCAAGTCGATGAAGCGGTCGGTCGAGGACGACCCGGACCACGACGTCGACGCGTAGACACCTTCTCCCCGGCACAGCCCGAGGTTCCCGTCACGCCCACCAGCCCGCCGGCCGTCCGGAATGGGAGCCTTTACCCGCGAACGATGCCAACTCCGGCACAGAGAATGACGGTCATCGAGTCGGTCCACGCGGACCACGGAGCCACGTTCACGGAGCGCGGCGGCCGTCGGGTCGTCGACCACTACGGTCGCCCGGAGCGCGTGCACAAGGCGGTCCGCCGTGTCGTCGGAGTCATCGAACTCGGCTACGGCGTCGTCGTCGTGTCGGGTGACGACCGCCTCGAGTTCGTCGACAACGCGGTCTCCAACGACGTCCCCGAGACCGACGGCAAGGGCTGTTACGCACTGCTGCTCGACCCGCAGGGCGGCATCGAGACGGACATGTACGTCTACAACGCGGGCGAGCGCCTCCTGCTCTTCACGCCGCCACAGCGGGCCGAACCGCTCGCCGACGACTGGTCGGGGAAGGTGTTCATCCAGGACGTCGAGATCCGGGTCGCCACGGACGAGTTCGCCACCTTCGGCGTCCACGGTCCGAACTCAACCGAGAAGATCGCGAGCGTGCTGAACGGCGCGGCCAGCCCGGAGGGCCACCTCTCGTTCGACCGGGGCTCGATGGGCGACGACGGCGTGACCGTCATCGCGAGCGACGCACCAGCGGGCGACGAGGGCTACGAGGTCGTCTGCAGCGCCGACGCCGCCGCCAGCGTCTTCGACACGCTCGTCAACCACGGGCTGAACGCCGCGCCGTTCGGCTACCGGACGTGGGACGCGCTCACGCTCGAAGCCGGGACGCCGCTGTTCGACACCGAACTCGAAGGGAGAATTCCGAACGTCGCGGGCATCCGGAACGCGCTCGACTTCGAGAAGGGCTGCTACGTCGGCCAGGAGGTCGTCTCCCGTGTCGAGAACCGCGGTCGCCCGAGCAAGCGGCTGGTCGGGCTGGAGCCCGACGCAGTCCCCGAGTCCGGCGCGGCCGTCTTCGCCGGCGACGCCGCCGTCGGCGAGGTAACGCGTGCCGTCGAGAGTCCGATGCTGGAACACCCCATCGCGCTGGCGTACGTCGAGTGGGACGCGGCCGACGGCGAGACGGCGCTGACCGTCCGCTACGACGGTGACGAGGTCGACGCGTCGGTCGTCGACCTGCCGTTCGTCGACGGCAGCGACCGCTCCGCACGGCTGCCGTCGTACGAGTCGTAGCGCCGCTACACCTCGCGCAGCTCCACACCGCCGTCTGCCTGCCTGACCAGCGCACACAGCGAGTCCGGCGTCTCGACCAGCACCGCCTCGCCCCCCGGTGTCTCGCGGTTGTTCAGCACCACGTCCCCGCAGACGACGTTCCCGGTCCTCGTCGGTTCCTCGTGGCGCGTGTGGCCGACGATCTGCGGTGGTGCGGCCGCCGGCAGATGGTCGAAGCCGAGCCAGAGCGGGCCAGCGCCGGGGCCTTTCACGTGGCCGTCGCCGCCGTCGAGGATGTGGATGCCCGCGTCGAAGACGGGGTACTCGCCGAACCGGTCGACGACGGCCCGGAGGTCGTCCTCGGGCGTGCCGACGACCGTGCGCAGGTCCGCGGCGGCCGCCGCTGCCTCGTCGTTCACCGCGGCGGGGTCGACGCCGTCGGGCTGTCCAGCGTGGCTGTACGTGTAGTTGTACCCCTCGTAGGCGACGGCAACGTCGCCGTCCACGATGGCGTCGTACATGGCCCGCCGCCGTTCGTCGGGGACGGCGTCGCAGTACCAGCTGCCGTCCCCCGGGTCGTTCGGGAGCAGGCAGAACCACTCGTGGTTGCCGAGATGCTGGCGGACGTGGCCGTCGGGGGCCTCGTCACGGAGCCGGGCGACCAGGTCGAGACAGCCCGCGGAGTCCGGCCCGCGGTCGACCGCGTCGCCGTTGAACACGAAGACGTAGTCGTTGCCGGCCCAGTGCAACAGGCCGTCGTCGCGCTCCTCGACGATGGGGTCGAACTCGTCGTGGTCCGAGAGCGTCAGGAGCGCGCTGCGGGCCCGGTCGAGGTAGCCGTGGACGTCGCTCAGGCTGACGATGGTCGGGGCCCCGTAGCGTGTCTCGACCGAGTCCCGGTGGCTGGCAGCGACCGGGTCGCTCGCGCTGGCGGCTGTGTCGTCGCTCATTGCCGCGTCGTTGGCCCCGACGCGATAAAAACGCCCGCCTCAGGGACGGAGCATCTTCTTCAGATGTTCGACCGAGAAGACGCTGGTCGGGCGGTCCATGTGGACGCCGATCTCGCCCGACACCGACGCGAGCCCGAGCGTCTGCACCGGCTCCGGCAGCGAGTACGCCTTCCGGATGAGGTGGCCCAGCCGGATCTCCGTCGAGAGGTCGTCGCGCCACGCCGCCTCGTAGTCCGCCAGCGTGCGCGGGTCGTCCGGGTCCACCGTCCGGACCGCGTGGTCCGCCGCGGTCATCCCGTAGAGGATGCCACCACCCGTGAACGGCTTCGTCTGCGCGGCGGCGTCGCCGACGAGGAGGCCACGGCGCGTGGTCACCACGCCCGGCGGCCCGACCGGGATGAGCCCCGAGCAGCGCGTCTCGATGTCCGCGCCGTAGCCCGCGACCAGCTCGTCGAACAGCTCGTTCACCTGCCGGCCCGGCGGGCACGCCAGCCCGTACTCGACGCCGGCGTCGGCCCGCGGGATGCGCCACGCGAAGAAGCGCGGCGCGGTCAGGTGGACGTCCACGAAGTCCTGCGGGTCCGCGTCCGGGTCGAAGCCGAGCACGCCGTGGAGCAGTTCGCCCGGCTCGGGCAGGTTCAGTGCCTTGCGCACTCGCGACGTGGGGCCGTCCGCGCCGACGACCATCTTCGCCTCGTGCGTCTCCACGCCGTCCGGGCCACGCGCGGTGACGGTGACGTTCTCGCGGGACTCCGCGACCTCGGTGACGGTGTGCTCCTCCCGCAGGTCCGCGCCCGCCTCGCGGGCGAGCTCGGCGAGGTGGCGGTCCAGCCCCACGCGGTCGATGACGTTCGAGACGACCTCGCGCTTGTAGAACTCGTGGGCGTCCGAGCCCGGCCCGCCGACGTGGAACCGCGCGCCGTACACCTCGTTCTGCAGCAGCTCGTCGCGCGCGTCGGGGCCGGTGAACCCCCAGATGTCGGTGCTCACGTGCCCCGAACACGCCAGCGGCTCGCCGACGCGGCCCTGCTCCAGCGCGAGCACGTCGTGGCCCGCCTCGCTCGCACGCCGAGCGAATCGAGAGCCGGCGGGACCGGCACCGACGACGACGAAGTCGTACATGTCCGACGGCTAGCGGGTCGCGGGTAAATACCTTCCTCGTCTTCGTTCCTGTGTGAGGGTGGTATCGAGGTGAGGATTGGTCGTGGGCGCGGTCGATAGACTACAGGCCGTACTACTAACCACCCCTGCCTTTCCAGAGCGTGATTTGGTACAGTTCTCCGTCTGCGCGAACGTAAATCTGGAGCTCCTCATTTGGATTAATAGACTCCGTGTACGCTGGGATCTGATCAAAGGTACGTCTCAGCGACTCGTACTGTGTTCGATTTATCCCCCTGTTCACGTCGTTGTTCTCACTATCATCTGTCCTGTTTATAATATCGCGTATCAGCCACCGACCATCTAGTTCAGAATTTGATAGAGTGATGATCGAAACGTCCTCGGGTGCCTGCTCGATCCGCTCTCCCTTCAAATAATACTCTTCTTCACCTGCGCCAGGCCCCGCCTGGCAACCTGCCAGAACTGCCAAGAGTACTACAATCGAAACCACCAGGTTACCGTTGGCCATGGTCAAACGATTATGTTGGCGGTGCAAAAAGCGCGCTGCTTGGCGCTGTACTCCAATCTCTGTGGCGGTCCTCTGAGCGGGGCGCCGATGACGGACACCACTCACTCGCGAGGGGGCACGTTTTTGGTGCGTGCCGACGCACTCCCGCACATGACCGAGGCGCTCGACGTAGACCTCGTGCTCGTGCCGGTCGACGGGAGCGACGAGTCCGTCACGGCGGTCGAGTACGCGGTGGCGATAGCGGGCTGCTACGACGCGAGGGTGCACGCGGTGTACGTCGTCGGGCAGGACGTCTCGCGGGCCATCGAGGAGGGAGCGATCGACGAGGACGAGGTCGCCGCAGAGACACAGTCGTTCGTCGACGACGCGGTGGCGGTGGCGGCCGACCAGGACGTCGAGCTGTCGACGTCGACTGCGTACGGCTTCTCGACGCACCGGAAGACCCAGCACCCGGGGAGCGTCGTGCTCGACACGGCCGAGGAGCTGGGGGCCGATTTCATCGTCGTCCCGCGCGAGTCGATGGCCGACGACGCCGGCGACGTGCTCGCGAAGGCGGCGGAGTACGTGCTGCTGTACGCGAGCCAGCCGTTGCTGTCGGTCTGAGTTCGTTCTTCCGGCCGCACGGTCGCACTCGAACCGACCCCGGCTGTGCCGTCGATTCCGTGGTGAACGGACGACTGTGGAGAGAACTCCTCGGCGGGGAGTTGTTCCAACCCCGATGTTTATGCTACAGATTAACTAGCATTGGGGTATGTCGCTTGAAAGCTGTTACCCCGACAAATCGCCGGCAATCGACGACCTGCTGGACGTGCTGTGTGACAACCTTCGACGCGAGACCATCCACTACTTCGAGAACTGCACCGAGGAGAGGACAGCGACGGTCGACGAGCTGGTCGCACACATCGACGACCGGGTCCCTGCGCCACCGCGCGAACAGCTCCGAATCCAGCTCCGTCACGTCCACCTGCCGAAGCTCTCGGACCGGGGGTGGCTCGACTTCGACGCCGACACCGGTCGTGTCAGGTATCGAGGCAACGACCAGGCGGGGCAGCTAACGAGAGAAGTGCACGAGATATTCTGACCGGCAGTCCGAATCGGGGTCGACGGTTCCTCTGCTGGCTCTCAGCTGTTCAGGCGCAACGACATCTCCAGTTCGAAGCTCTCGGAGCCACAGGTCTCGAAGCCCACGTCGTGGTAGAGCTCGACGGCGGCACGGTTCCAGCGTTCGACGGTGAGCCAGACGCGTTCGATGCCCTCGCGTCGCCCGTAGCCGAGCAGCGTGGTGAGCAGTTGCCGGCCGATGCCGGCGCGCTGGTGGGACTGGAGGACGAAGATGGCCAGCTCGTAGGCGCACTCCTCGCCCTCGTGGCCGCTGGTGTCGGGGACGAGCGTGGCGTGGCCGACGACGGTGTCGCCGTCGAGTGCGACGACGTTGAGCCCCTCGCCGAAGATGGTGTCGAGCCACTCGCGGATGCGTCCCTCGCCGCTCGGGGGGATGCCCTGGGCCCGGTCGGCGGGGTCGAAGTCGCAGTACATCTCGGTGACGGCGTCGACGTCTGCGTCGTCGGCGGTCACGACCGATATCTCGCGGTCCTCCTTGTCCGCGAACGTCTGTGGCGGCTCGGGGAACGGACCGGCCGGCTCCTCGGGGTAGACTCGTTGTCGGGTCATCGGACGAGCCTCACGGTGACGTTCGCGTTGAGCAGGACGAACTCGGTGATGGGTCCGAGCCGGATCTTCCCCATCGGGCTCTCCGTGCCGCCGCCGATGGCGAGCTGGTCGAACGATTCGCGCTCCGCGATGTCGACGAGCGTGCTCCCGGGGTCGCCGGAGACGACGCGGACATCGGCGTCGAGCCCGGCCTCGGTGACGAGTTCGCGGGCGGCGGCTGCCATCTCGTCCTGCGAGCGCTTGGCCTCCTCCTTCGGGACGACCACGACGGTCAGGTCGTCGCCGGCTTCCCGGGTGCGGTCGATGGTCTTGCGCAACGTCTTCACCGACTCGTCGCTCCCGTCGATTCCCAGCAGCACCTTCATACCCACCCACTCCGCCCGAACCGTGAAAACGGTTGCCCTCGCAAGCTGAAACCGCCGTTTCAGCCAGCGATACGGCCTTTATGTCGGCTGTCGTCTCTCGGTGTATGCGACGTTCCCTTCAGGTAGTGGTGTTGCTGGCCGCCATCGCGACGGTGGCGGTCGGCGTGGGTGCCTTCGCACTCATGACGGACAGTTCCGGCGACGCGACCGGCCCATCGACGACCGAACCGCCGAGCGTCGACGGCGACGCGTCGGTCGAGCAGTTCGAGTCCGACGCGGCGTTCGCGGAGTACGTCAGGGCCTCACAGCGCGACAGCGGGGGGTTCTTCGGTGGCGGTCGGGTCACCTTCCAGGGCGGTGAGGAGGTGGCCGTCGAGACCGCCGACGCCGCGACCAACAGCCAGCGTGCGGGCGGCAGCGACGGTGGTGGCAGCGACGCCCGCATCTCCGACACGAACGTCCAGGTCCAGGGTGTCGCCGAGCCGGACCGGCTCCAGACCGGACAGAGCACCCTGTACTACGCCGACGGCCGGTACTGGGGCGGCGGCTACGTCCGCGAGGACGGCTACGGCCGGACCAGGATCATCGACGCGAACGACCCCGCCGCGCCCGAACTCGTCGGCGGTATCGACGACTCGGGGCAGCTCCTGCTCGTGAACGACACGCTGGTCGTGCTCTCGAACGAGCGCGTCACGGGCTACGACATCTCCGACCGGGAGACCCCCGAGCAGGTGTGGTCGGTCGGGCTGAACGCGCACATCCAGACCGCCCGCATGACCGAGGGCCGGCTCGTCCTCGTGCTCCAGCAGGGCGTCACGCTCGACGACCCGTGCCCGGTCGAGCCGTTCACGGACCGGCCCGGCACGGCCTGCACCGAGGTCTACCACCCCGGCCAGGGCGCCGACGCCTCCGTGACGTACACCGTCGTCTCGATGGACCCGCACACCGGCGACGAGCACGACCGGGTGACGTTCCTCGGCACGTACCAGCACTCCGCCACGTACGTCACGAACGACTCGGTGTACCTCACGTACACGCAGCGCACGCCATACGCCGAGACGTACCAGGCGTACCTGCAGGGCAGCGACCTGCTCTACGAGCAGGCCCACGACCGCCTCGACGAGCTGGCGACGTACGAGCTCACCCGAAACGCCCGGATGACCGAGCTCAGCGCGCTCGTGCAGGACTGGCTCGCCCGCCAGCCCGCCGACGAGCGCGAGCAGCTCCGCGAGGAGCTCCAGTCCGGCTACGGCGAGTACGTCGACGAGCGCAAGCGCGACCTGCTGCGCTCCGGCATCGTCCGCATCGACCGCGACGGCGACTCCCTCTCCGTCGCCGAGACGGGCGAGGTGCCCGGCCGGCCGCTGAACCAGTGGGCGCTCGACGAGCACGAGGGGACCCTGCGCATCGCGACGACGGTCGACCCGCACGGGGCGACCTCGGTGAACGACGTGTACACGCTCGACGGCTCGCTCGAAATCCAGGGCTCGGCCCTGAACATGGGCGAGACGGAGCAGATCTACTCGGTGCGCTTCGAGGGCGACACTGCGTACGTCGTCACCTTCCGGCAGATCGACCCGTTCTACACGCTCGACCTCTCGGACCCGGCGAACCCCGAGATCCAGGGCGAGCTGAAGCTCCCGGGCTTCTCGCGCTACCTCCACCCGCTGTCGGACGACCGCATCCTCGGGATCGGCGAGGAGGACGGCCAGGTGAAGGCGACGGTGTTCGACGTGTCGGACCCGCAGAACCCGACTGTGGCGGAGTCCCGCATCCTCGACGCCCGGTGGTCCGCGGTCGCACAGACCCACCACGCGTTCCTCTACGACCAGCGCCACGACGTGTTCTTCCTGCCGACCGAACGCGGCGGCTACGTGTTCGACACGGAGCTGAACGAGCAGACGTTCGTCCGCACCGACTCGCCGGCGACCCGTGCGGCCTACGTCGGTGACTACCTCTACGTCTTCTCGAACGACGGGCTGACCGTCGTCGACGAGGAGACGTGGGAGCCCGTCTCCGAGCTTCCGTTCGACCGCGTCGAGACCGAGGAACCGAGCGAGCCCGTCGAGGAGCCCGCCGGTCCCGAGCCGCGCCCGGCCGACGAGCCGGTCTGGCCCGTCGAGCCCGTCGACGCGGAGTGGCCCGCCGGCCCGCCCGGTGCCGACGCGACTCGCTGACCGCGGTCGGTTCGAACGGTCCCGGCCGCGACGACCGGGAGGCTGACACTCTTGGGGCCGGCGACCGCACCACCCTACATGGCGACACAGAACCAGTCCGAGACGTTCGACCTGGGCGGCGAGACGACGGTCAACCGACTCGGCTTCGGCGCGATGCGGCTCACCGGCGAGGACATCATCGGGCCACCGGCCGACGAGGACGAGGCCCGACGCGTGGCCCAGCGCGCGGTCGAACTCGACGTGGACTTCGTCGACACCGCCGACTCCTACGGCCCGGGCGTCTCCGAGCGCATCCTCGGCGAAGCACTCGACTGCACGCGCGACGACCTCGTCGTCGCCACCAAGGGCGGGCTCCTCCGGAACCGCGACGGCGACTGGCTCCCCCACGGCGACCCCGACTACCTCCGCAACGCCGTGCTCTGCAGTCTCGACCGGCTCCGCGTCGACAGCATCGACCTCTACCAGTACCACCGGCCCGACCCCGACACCGACTTCGAGGACTCCATCCACGCCCTCGCCGAGCTCAAGGACGACGGCGTCGTGGACCACGTCGGCGTGAGCAACGTCAGCGTCGACCAGCTGGAGACCGCACTCGACATCGTGGACGTCGCCACCGTCCAGAACCGCTTCAACGTCGGCTACCGCGAGGAGAGCGACGTGCTCGCCGCCTGCGAGGACCACGGCGTCGGCTTCATCCCGTGGTATCCGCTCGGCGCGAGCGAACTCGACGACGACGTCGCCGCCGCCGTCGACGATGTCGCCGACGCCCACGACGCCTCACCGCAGCAGGTCGCCATCGCGTGGCTGCTCGGCCACTCCGACGTGACGCTCCCCATCCCGGGTACCGGCAGCGTCGCCCACCTGGAGGAGAACGTCGCCGCCTCCGCGCTGGAACTCACCGACGACGAGATGGCCCGGCTGGACGCTGTTGGCGAGTAGCGGCAGGGGCTCCGACCGTCCGGTTTGCCACCGGTGGCGCACGGCCCACGAGCGTACCCAACGGAGTGAGGCTGCGAGCGGCGATAATCGGAGGTCTGAAAGCGATAGGCGGCAGGAGAACCTCGACTGACGGCTCTCCTCGCGAGATACGGCGTTGTGTTGCGATTCGGCCTACGTGACGCTGAGTTTTGCAAGCATACACATGATACCGAACATCTCCACATTGGAGAGGTTGGCATCGTCCTCTATCTGGATGCTTTTCGAGGGTTTACTCGCAGGGTTTAGCTGGCGGTCCTCTTGCGCTGTGCAAACGTGCCCGTGAGTTGGTGACGTTATCTCCCACTTTTCCCCGAAGATAAAGTCGGCCACAGGAATCAACGACAGCACCTGACGTATGCGGTCACTCTCAAGGGTCAACAGCGTGTCGCCGGAGTCGTATCGTCTCACCTCACCGCCACCCGTCAATTTCATGTCCACAGTCAGCAGTATCTCGTCGGCGATCGGTGAATAGACCACCTCCCCCGACCGAACCTGCTCCTCCGTCACTTCATCGATGGCGACATGATCCCCCATTTTGGCGATCACTTCCCCATTCGAGTTCTCGACCGTATACCCCGCCCCCATGTCGAATGCAAGTATCGACTCTCCACGAGGATTCTCTATGCGCCACTGGTACGTCCCTCCCCGAAGATGCTGTGTTGGGTCGTTTTTATTCTTCCATCCGACCAGGGTGTAGTTCTTCGCTCTGAAATCAACTCCGGGGATTCGACCGGTAGTAGTCGAAGGCACATCGGTTCCTGCTGAGCCATCCCCAAAAAGTTGATGGCAGAAGATACATTTCGGTTGAGATTGATTTTCGATCCTACCAGTGGTGGGCGTTCGTACGTCACTTACAGTCGCGTAGCTGCGGTATCCCACCTCGTTCTTCAGCACGTATCCGAACACCACCGAGAGAGGGGGACAACACTGAAACGACCGCACCGAGAACCGACCCGGTAATGCAGACGGAGGACACGACGAGATGAGCCTCGAATCCCAGTTCGTCGAACTGTTCGGGACGAACGCCCTCGTCTGGGGGCTGGTCGGTGGGCTCGTCATCGCCGGCATGAACCTCCTCGGAGCCTGTCTGGTGTTCGTCTGGACCGACCCCTCGGAGCCGGAGCTCGACGGGCTGCTCGGCTTCGCAGCGGGCGTGATGCTGTCGGCGAGCTACACGAGCCTCATCCTGCCGGGGATCGAACTCGCCGGCGGGAGCCTCCTCCCGGTCGTCGTCGGCTTCGGGCTCGGGGTACTCCTGCTGGACCAGGCCGACGAGTGGGTCCCCCACGTGCACGTGTTCGTCACCGGCCGCAAACGGACCGAGGGACGCGGCGACGACGCCCGCGTCGCTTCGGTCCTGCTGTTCATCGTGGCCATCACGCTCCACAACATGCCCGAGGGACTGGCCGTGGGGGTGGGGCTCGGGTCGGCAGCGCTCGACCCGACCGCGGCCGTCGACGGGCAGTCCGCGCTCGGGAACGCCCTCTCCCTGATGTTCGCCATCGGCATCCAGAACATCCCGGAGGGGTTTGCGGTCTCGGTCGCGGCGGTCAACGCCGGCCTCGGCAAGCGGTTCTACGCCGCGTTCGCGGGTATCCGGGCCGGGCTGGTGGAGATCCCGCTCGCGCTGTTCGGCGCGCTCGCGGTCAGCGTCGCCGCCCCCATCCTGCCGTACGCGATGGGCTTCGCGGCGGGGGGGATGCTGTTCGTCATCAGCGACGAGATCGTTCCCGAAACGCACGCCCGCGGGAACGAACGCGTCGCCACGCTCGGGACCATGGCTGGCGTGCTCGTGATGCTCTCGCTCGACGTAGCGCTCGGGTGATACAAGGGGCTCTAGGGAGGTGCATACACCTCCCTCGACTACGGTACACACACGCAGGAGAGGCTTTTACCCGTCGAGCACGTCCCGTCTAGTATGACTACCCCCCGTGTCGACGCACCCGGCGACGGCACTCGAACCCGTCGCAAGGCCACGCTGTTCTGTGGGGCCTGCGACCACGAGAGCCCGTCCGATGGTGACTGGCTCTTCCACGACCGCTCGTCGGGCACCGCCCTCGTCTGCCCCGACTGCGGCCAGACCCTCACCGTCCGCCCCGACTACGGCGACGCCGAGGACGCCGACGACCGCAACGGTATCGCGGTGCTGGCGGCCACCCCCGCCCGCCTCCTCAGTGACTACGCCACGGCCGTCAACCGCGCCGCGAACGCCTGGACCACCGGCGACTGAGCCGCCGGGGCAAACCACATCCTACTTACTGCCCCCCGTCGTTCCTCCGACCGAATGGACGACCCCGTCCTGCTCACCGGCGCGTCCGGCCACGTCGGCACCGCCATCCTCGACGAGCTGGCCGACGACTACGAGTGGCGGTGTCTCGACCGCGACCCGCCGACCGACCCCGACCGGTTCCCCGGCGAGTTCGTCGTCGCCGACGTGACCGACGAGGACGCCATCCGCGACGCCGTCGCGGGCTGTGGCGCGGTCGTCCACCTCGCCGGGGACCCGCGTAAGACCGCGCCGTGGGACAGCGTCCTCGCCAACAACATCGACGGCACCCAGAACGTGCTCTCGGCGGCCGTCGACGCCGGCGTCGAACGCGTCGCCTTCGCCTCCTCGAACCACGCCGTCAAGCACTACGAGACCGAGCGCAAACCCGACCTCTACCGCACGGGCGACGAGTTCCGGCTGGACGGGAGCGAGTTGCCGCGACCGGGCAACCTCTACGGCGTCTCCAAGGCCAGCGGCGAACTGCTGGGCCGGTACTACCACGACGAGCACGACCTCTCCTTCGTCGCGGTCCGCATCGGCAACCTCACCAAGGGCCACCCGCCGAAGGACTACGAGCGCGGGCAGGCGATGTGGCTGTCGTACCGCGACTGCGCACACCTGTTCGACTGCTGTCTCACGGCTGAGTACGGCTACGAGATCGTCTACGGCATCTCCGACAACGACCGGAAGTACTACTCGCTGGAGAACGCGAAGGAGGCCCTCGGCTACGAGCCGCTGGACAACTCGGCGGACTGGACCGACGAGTAGCGGAGATAAGAAGCCCTCTTAGGAAGTAAGGGGAATCCGTATTTTCCTGCGTTTCTCCCGCCCTGTTTTCGTAGCCATACAGGGCGTGTTGGTGGGTCGTCGCCATCTGTCGGTTCACTCGTAGTACAGTCTGGAGGGTTCTAGTTCTTTCAGTGAGAAAGATGAACCGGAAGCAAATTTTCGGGTGTTGCCCTCACCTTGATGTTTGGATTGCTCTCTAACCAATCAATGTAATCTCCATATTGGAAGACATGGAGCTGGTCGTATTCTTCAGGAAGGATGTGTTTAGAGGTATATTTTAGTTGATGATAGTCATCTTCAGGCATAACAGCACTAAAAGAGGAGTAAGAAGAGATATGAAAGTATGTGATATCACCTACACATAACAGTACTGCACCGGATTTATCAT
Organism: Haloarchaeobius litoreus; assembly: GCF_024495425.1. Classification (NCBI taxonomy): domain Archaea; kingdom Methanobacteriati; phylum Methanobacteriota; class Halobacteria; order Halobacteriales; family Halorubellaceae; genus Haloarchaeobius; species Haloarchaeobius litoreus. The sequence continues at coordinate 294,000 of NZ_JANHJR010000002.1, forward strand.
GTCTACCAATTTCGATTAGATGTGGCCAAAAGAAGATACAGCCGTGACGTTTCGAATTTGGAATTTGATAATTGTCTTCTGCATGGTGCCTATATGGATTCTCGAAGCCGTCAGACATGATATCCTCTGCCCAACCGAGGTTCGTTTCATGCGCTACTACCGCTTCCCCTTCCTCCAAGGCAATCTTCGAAGCATGTTGCCCAATCAGGGTTTGAATCTCGTCTCGGTCTCGGTTATCTGTCTCAATAAGGACCCGAGGGTCGGCGGCTTGGGGTGGAGCAAAAGCTTCGACACATTGTCCTCTAGAAAAGATATAGTCAAGCCGGTCTTGCGTGCAATCTATTGTTCTGATGTTCTCTATGTCCCTACGTTTAAGCACAGGAACAAGGTAGCAGCCCAGCTATCAAATTAGTAACGGATAAAGAAATGATTCGATGCGTGATACTGCGAGAGGTATAGATGTATGACTTCACGCGAAAGTACCACTCGCTGGAAGGGTGACGAAAGTGTTTAGGTACGATCTTCTGGATTTAGTGGGGACCGTGGCGGATAATCGATGATTCTACCAGTTGATGAATAGAGTTCACCCAAAAATTATATTTCCGGGCACTATAGCTGTCCGGGTAATGGATGAAGGAAACAAACAAGAATCAGTGGAAGTATTTCAAGAACTGTATAACGAGTTTAGAGAATATCATGAAGAATCACAAGAACGAGAATTCCAACGCCGGCGCGAAAATGTTCAAGTACTAATTGCTCTTGCTGTCATTGGTGGGTATATTTCATTTGAGGCAAGCCGGAAGGATTTTTTCAATACTGGGCTAAGTGAGATAGTGCTTCTCGCTTTAGTTTCCAGCAGCGGAGTTTTCTTATTTATTAAAATGACTACAATAACGGTGCGGCCTGATTTCAATCATCCAAAAATCGAATTCTTTGATGAATTAGTTGCGCCCATGCTCTACTTGCTCTCTGTCTATGGCCTTATTGGGGTAGCCGGTATCACAGCATTATTGAATTACATTGATCAGATTCCGTTGGAAGTTAGGATTATCGCACAGGGGATCGCTATGGCAGTCGCTATCTTCGGAGTGGCAAGCTATGCATCTCGAGCCCGCCTCCGACGAATTGCTAAATCTGAAAAACAACTTCGTACTAAACTCGCGGCCACGCTCTCCCTTCTACAAAATAAAAATATTATTGAAAGTTCAAAAAGTGATGAGTTAGCAATGCGGTTCGATCGTGTGCTCTCACATGACCGTGAATTTAGTTTACTCGATGGATTCATTGCTGGCTCGTCAAGTACGGGTTCCGCATTCACTCTCCGAAGTTCAGATCGAAAGCGTCTCAATAACGTAGTTGAACGGATTCGGATCCGTCTTGGACAGGGTACTGACGTTAAAGAGGATGTTGAAAGATTAGAGGAAATCCTAACAGAGATTGAAGAACGTTAACGACAACTATTGGACTTATGCCTGCAACCGCCCGTGCTTAAATAGCAGGGCCACCTCACCCAGACGTATGCAGGTCGGGTCCCGGCGTGCCATCGTGAACCCAATCAGCGGCGGCGGTGGGCACGCGGACTACGCGCGACGACTCCTCGGAGCGCGCGGGTTCAAGGTCCAGGAGACGGCGGGCCCGGAGGACGGTGTGGAGCTCGCGCTGGAGGCCGGGCGCGACGGCGTCTCCGAGCTGGCGGTCGTCGGCGGCGACGGCACGGTGAACGAGGTGCTGCGCGGGCTGTCGGCGGCGGATCACCTCGGCGAGGTGACGCTGAGCGTCGTCCCCGCGGGCACCGCCAACATTTTGGCCAGACAGATCGGCGTCGTCGGCATCGAGCAGGGCGTCGAGGTCGCGGACACCGGCGACGTGCGCACCATCGACCTGGGGATGGCGGACGGCCAGCCGTTCGTCGTCTCCTGTATCGCGGGCTTTCCGGCCGAGGCGAGCGTCGCGGCGACGAGCGACCTGAAGGCCAGGTTCGGCACGCTCGCGTTCCTCGTCACGGGCGCACAGGAGGCCCTGGAGTTCGAGCCGCTCTCCATCGACGTGGAGGTGGCGACCGACGACGGCGACGAGCGCTGGTCCGGCGAGGCGCTCTGCGTGCTCGTCGGCAACGCCCGGAAGTTCGTCGAGCAGGGTGGACAGGCGGACCTCGAGGACGGGTTGTTCGACGTGGCCGTCGTCGAGCGGATGCCGACGAGCAACCTCGTCGCCGAGGCGGTCCAGCACCGGCTGCTCGGCTCGGGCAGCGAGAACGTCACGCACTTCCAGGCCGCCCGCGTGACCGTCAGCGACGCCGACGGCGAGCCCATCACCTTCAGCCGCGACGGCGAACTGAGCGAGCACGAACGCCTCGCGCTCGACGTGTCGTCGGGGGCGCTCGACCTCCGCGTCGGTGCCGGCTACACCCCACACCCCGAGTAGTGCGGGTCAGTCGAACAGCCCCTCGACGTCGCGCTCGCGATGCCGGCGCTGGTCGACGTGCCCCGCGAGGCGCTGGTGGATGATCCCTCGATTCGCGGGGTCGGCGGCGAAGTCCCGCACGAGATGGACGAACCGGCTGTTCTCCCGCCCGTCGGCGAGGTCCTCGCGGGCGTAGGTGATCCCGCTGTCGATGGTCTCCTCGTCGTAGCCCTCGCGCTCGGCGTAGACACCCGCGGCGACCGCCGCCGCCGTGAAGTCGAGGTCCGCGAGCCGGACGTGTGTGCCTTCGTGGGTCAGAAGCGGCGCGCCGCGGCGGTACAGCACCTCCGGGTCCCGCGCTATCTCGGCGAGGACGCGCCGAACGCGCCCGACGTCGATGCCACGGTACTCGTCGGGGAGGCCGGACAGGTACTCCTCAGCGCTCTCGACGAGCCCGACGCAGCCGGCCCAGTTGCGGCCGTAGCCGTGGTGGACCGCCGCGGTGAACTGGATGAGCCCGTGGAGCAGTCGCTCGTCGTCGGTGCCCGATTCGAGGTCGAGCCAGCGGTCCTCCCACGCGTCGTGGGCGTCGTGGAAGTCGCCCGCGTTGAAGACGGCGATGCCCGCCCGCAGGTGCTCGCGCATTCATCCCTGGCTACGGTGGCGGGCCGGAAACCCCTTTCCGGTTCGACGCAGCCGGCATTGTCACTTATTAGCACGGCAGCCGATGAATCGAGTATGCACGCTGCACGACTCCACGAGTACACCGAGGACATGAGCCACGGGCTCTCCATCGACGAGGTCGAGCGCCCGACGGCGACGCACCCCAACCAGGTGGTCGTCGACGTCGAGGGTGCGGGCTGGTGCCAGACGGACAACCACATCATCGAGGGCATGTGGACGGAGTACGTCGAGCAGGACCTCCCGATGACGCTCGGCCACGAGAACGCCGGGACCGTCGCCGAGGTCGGGTCGGCGGTGACGCTGGTCGAACCCGGCGACCCCGTCGTCTGCCACCCCGTCCAGACGTGTGGCACCTGCCGCCCTTGCCGGCAGGGCGAGGACATGTACTGCGAGAACCAGTCGTTCAACGGGCTCACGACCGACGGCGGCTTCGCGGAGTACCTGCTGACGACCGAGCGTGCCGTCGTCCCGCTCCCCGACGGCGTCGACCCAATCGACATCGCCCCGCACGCCGACGCCGGTATCACGGCCTACCACGCCGCGAAGAAGGCGACGCGGCGACTCAACCCGGGCGACATCGCCGTCGTCATCGGCGTCGGCGGCCTCGGCCACATCGGCGTCCAGTGCCTCGACGCGATGAGCGCCGCCGACATCGTCGCCGTCGACCTCAAGGACGCCGCACTCGACCTGGCCGAAGCCGGCGGCGCGGACCACACCGTCAACCCGACCGAGAGCGACGTGCCGGCAGTCCTCGACAGCTTCACCGACGGCGTCGGCGCTGCACAGGTGCTCGACTTCGTCGGCGCGGACGAGACCACCGGCTACGCCCCCGACATCGTCGCCGCCGGCGGCGACCACCACGTCATCGGCTACGGTGGCCACGTCCACGAGCCCTGCCAGGCGCTCGTCAACGGCGAGTTCTCCTACGAGGGCAACATCGTCGGCCGCTACGCCGAGCTGCAGGAGCTCGTCGCCCTCGTCGAACGCGGCGACGTCGAACTCCGCACCGAACGCCACGACCTCGACGAGATCAACGAGGTCGCAGAACGGCTCGAACACGGCGAGATCGAGGGCCGGGCCGTCATCGTTCCGCCCTGAGTTGGGCTCGTCGTGGTGGTATGCTGAAAACGTCCGGACGGAGTTCTACGCGAACGCAGTGAGCGTAGAGCACGACTGACCGCAAGCGGTCAGTCGGAGTCCCCGCGAGCGTAGTGAGCGGGGGCAGGGCGGACGTGATGGAGTGACTGAACGGAGTGAAGATACGAAGGAACGTCCGGACGGAGATTTGAACTCACTCGCTTCGCTCACTCCGTTCGCTGCGCTCGCTGCTCAGATCTCCGCGCGGAGTTTCCTCCAGCGCGGACGAACCGCTCGCTGGCGCTCACGGTTCTGCGCTGGAGAGAAATGTCCGGACGGAGTCCCCGCGAGCGTAGCGAGCGGGGGCAGGCCGGACGTGACGTAGTGACTGAACGAAGTGAAGGAACGAAGGAACGTCCGGACGGAGATTTGAACTCCGGTCCCTGGCTCCGCAAGCCAAGAGGATAGTCCACTACCCTACCCGGACTCATCTACACGTTCCGCGGAGAAGGATAAGAGGGTTACGATGTGGTGGGCCCGCGCCGTGTGCGGGCATCTGTCACGCAGTTCGAATCGAAGTTCCAACTGAAACAGGATTTTCACCGTGGGGAAGGGATTTGAAATTAGGATGTGTCTGTGAGGGTATGAAGCGACGAGAGCTACTCACGAAAGCGGGCACCGTGGCGGCGATCGGTTCGGTCGCGGGCTGTATCGGGTCGCTGGAGACGGACGGCGACGACAGTTCCCCGGGTGCCGGCGGCGACGACACGAGCACGCCGACCGACAGCAGTGACGGCTCCAACGACGACGGCTCCGACGAGGGCGGCTCCGACGACGAGGACGGCTCCGACGGCGAGGGGACGGCGACGGACGGCGACGACTCGTCGAACTCGGACGTCTCGGACGACGGGGAGTCGACCAGCCCCAGCGTGCAGTCCCGGAACATCAGTACGACCGGGTCGGGGTGCGGGTCGACCAGCGAGGCCGCCGTCACGTTCGACGACGGCTCGTCGACGGTGAGCGTCGACGGCTCCATCATGGCGTCTGACCCGTGCCACGTCGCGACGATCGAGCGCGCGTCGATGACCGACGGCACGCTCACGGTCGTCGTCGGGATCGAGGCCGACGACTCCGAGGCGTGCCAGCAATGCCTCGGGCAGGTCCAGTACGAGGCGCGCTTCGCGTTCGCCGACGCGCTGCCGGGCACCGTCGAGGTCCAGCACGCGAGCATGGACGGGACCACGACCGTCACGACCGAGTCGCGGAACGTCCAGCCGCACTGACCGCGCACCGACCGACGGGCACGTCACGTCCTGTCCTTCTTGTCGGAAGCCGACGCAACCGTCGGGTATGTACAGTCGGCGACGGACGCGAAAACCACCAGCAAGCGACGACCGTTCACTGCAAGGACAACGCTTAAGCGACGCCCAACCCTGCGAAATTCTAGGATTATGGGCGCTATAGAGGACGTCTACGAGGACCTCGAGGCCGACGTCTCCTTGGAGGAGTTCGAGGAGGCCGTCGAGGCCAAGGTCGAGCAGATGGGGGGACTGGCCGACGAGGAGACAGCGGCGATGCTCATCGCGCACGAGCTGCGCGACGAGGAGGTCAACGGCATCGCCGACGTGGCGGCGGGGATGGACGAGGTGAAGTTCCTCGCGAAGGTCACCGCCATCGGCGACGTGCGGACGTTCGAGCGCGACGGCGAGGATGCGGAGGACGGCCGTGTCGTCAACGTCGACGTGGCCGACGAGACCGGCTCGCTCAGGCTCGCCTTCTGGGACGAGAAGGCAGGTGCCGCCGAGAACGAACTCGAGGTCGGCCAGGTGCTTCGCGTGAAGGGCCGGCCGAAGGAGGGCTACAACGGTATCGAGGTGAACGTCGACGAGGTCGAGGTCGACGAGGACGCCGAGATAGACGTACAGATCCGGGACTCCTACCGCGTCGAGGACCTCTCGCTGGGGCTCTCGGACGTGAACACGAAGGGCCGTATCCTCGACACCGAGTCGGTCCGCACGTTCGACCGCGACGATGGCTCCGAGGGCAAGGTCGCGAACCTCACCCTGGGCGACCCGACGGGGCGCATCCGTGTGACGATGTGGGACGGGCAGGCCGACACCGTCGAGGAGCTCTCCGCGGGGACGAGCGTCGAGGTGGTCGACGGATACGTGCGCGAGCGTGACGGCAGCCTCGAGCTCCACGTCGGTGAGCGCGGAGCCATCGAGGAGCTGGACGAGGAGATCCAGTACGAGCCCGAGAGCACGGCCATCGAGGCGCTCGAGATGGGCGACACCGTCGACATCGCGGGCGTCATCCGCTCGGCGGACCCGAAGCGCACGTTCGACCGGGACGACGGCTCCGAGGGGCAGGTCCGGAACGTCCGCGTTCAGGACGAGACCGACGACATCCGCGTCGCGCTCTGGGGCGACAAGGCCGACTACGACATCGGACCGGGCGACCGCGTCGCGTTCGCCGACGTGGAGATCCAAGACGGCTGGCAGGACGACCTCGAGGCGTCCGCGGGCTGGCGCGCGAGCGTGACCGTCCTCGACGGGGCGGGCGAGGCCCCCGGCGGCGACGACGGCGACGGTGCCGACGAGCAGGCGACCGGGCTCGACGCCTTCGCCGGCGAGGACGCGGACGACGGTGGTGACGGGACCGAGACGACCGACGACGCGGGCACCACGGTCGCCGACTCGGGCGGTGCCGGCGGCTCCGCCACGGCGTCGCTCCAGGGAGAGGTCGTCGAGTTCACCGGCACCGTCGTGCAGGCGGGCTCGCCGGTCATCCTCGACGACGGCGAGGAGACGATGAGCGTCGAGACGGACGCCGACGTCCACCTCGGGCAGGAGGTCACGGTCCGGGGAACGGTCTCCGGCGGCACCCTCGACGCCGACGACGTGTTCTGAGGCGTCGGTCCGGTCCCGTGCGCACCGAACGACGCTCGCTCCGGGCTGCATCGACCGAGTCCCGGCCGATGCTGGCGTGACGGAAAACTACAAAGGGACGGGCGGACTCGGTTCACGGTATGAGCGTTGAGCTACCGTTCGCCCCGGTGGACTCCATCATCCGACGGAACGCAGGCGACCTTCGGGTCAGCGCCGGAGCCGCAGAGGAGCTGGCGCGGCGCATCCAGCTTCACGGTGCGGACCTGGCCAAGGACGCGGCGGAGGTTGCCACGGCGGACGGGCGGAAGACGCTGATGGCGACGGACTTCGGCGTCGAGGCGTCCATCGACAAGGACGAACTGGAGCTACCGGTCGCCCCGGTCGACCGCATCGCCCGCCTCGACATCGACGACTCGTACCGGGTCGCGATGGATGCCCGCGTCGCGCTCGCGGACATCCTCGAGGACTACGCGGACAACGTCGCGGCCGCCGCCGCGACGCTCGCGCGCCACGCAGACAGACGCACCATCAAGGCCGAAGACATCGAGACGTACTTCGCCCTGTTCGAATGAGATGAAGTTCGGATACAGCCCCCGCTGTCTCGAGCACGACACCGGCCCACGACACCCCGAGACGCCGGACCGGTTGCGGGCCATCCGGGAGGGGCTGAAGCGCAAGCACGGCGTCGAGTACGTCGACCCGGACCCGGCGACGGTCGAGGCCATCACGAACGTCCACGAGAGCGACTACATCGAGGCGGTCCGCGAGTTCTGCGCCGACGGCGGGGGCGACTGGGACCCCGACACGACCGCCGTCGAGGAGTCCTGGGACGCCATGCTGAAGAGCGCGGGGAGCGCGCAGTGGGTCGCGCTCAGCGCGCTCGACGGCGAGCAGGGCCGGGAGACGCCGTTCTCGCTCGGCCGGCCGCCGGGCCACCACGCAATCTACGACGACGCGATGGGGTTCTGTTTCGTCAACAACGTCGCTGTCGCCGCCCAGACGGCCATCGACGAGCGGGACGTAGAGCGCGTCGCCATCGTCGACTGGGACGTCCACCACGGCAACGGCACGCAGGACATCTTCTACGACCGCGACGACGTGTTCTTCGCGTCGGTCCACGAGGACGGCCTCTACCCCGGGACCGGCGACGTCGAGGAGACCGGCGAGGGCGACGGCGAGGGGACGACGATGAACGTTCCCCTGCCGGCCGGTGCCGACACGAGCGACTACGCCACCGTCTTCGAGCGCGCGGTCGAGCCGGCCATCGAGCGGTTCGACCCCGGGCTCCTGCTCGTCAGTGCGGGTTTCGACGCGCATCGACACGACCCGATCTCGCGGATGCGCCTCTCGACGGAGGGCTACGCGGTTCTTACCGACCGCCTCCGCAGCTGCTGCGAGCGCGTCGATGCACCCATCGGGTTCATCCTCGAGGGGGGCTACGGCCTGGACGTGCTCGCCGACGGGGTCGCGATAGTCCACGAGACGTTCGACGGCCGCGACCCCCTCGACCCCGAGGAGGCGGTCACCGATGATGTCGTCGAGCTGCTCGACGAGGTCCGCGCGGCACACAACCTCGACTGAGCTGGCTCACCACCCGCCGCCCGTTCCGGTCGCCGGACCGTGTCAGGGCCGCGGCGAGAAGTAGGCCGCCAGGTCCTCGCCGAACTCCGCGGCGAGCACCGCGACATCGTCACCGACGAGCACCTCGTAATCGTCCTGGAGCGCCCGCTCGACGCCCGCGCCGAGTGCCACGTCGAACAGCCGGTCGCTCCGAAGGAACCCCGCGGCGGTCCTGCAGTCGCGTTCGCGCTCGACCACGTAGCGGTCGTCGTCGACGAACGGCCCGTACGGCGGTGTCTCGTCCATCGCGCCGTACTTCTCGTAGAAGCCGGACGCGTGGTCGCGGACGTGCACGGGTGGACCGGCGTGTCGCTCGACGGCCGGGCGCTCCGCGACGGCGAGCTCGACGAACAGCGCGGCGGTCTCGTCGGCCAACGCGGTCGCCCGGAACGTATCGAAGCCGCGCCGGTCGAGTTCGTCGGTGACACCCGACAGCGACTTGCGGAGCTGCGGCCAGAGCTGGTCCTCGACCACGTCCGGCGGGTCGAAACGCACCGCGACGGGCGTCGTCCCCCGCGTCGCCAGATGGTTCCGCACGTCGGCCGGCGAGAGCCCCTCGAGCTCGCGTGGCTCGAACCGTTCCGGGTCGGGCTCCGCGAGCAGCGCCCGCGCGTGGTGCTGGAACCGCGCGACGTTCGTCGGCGAGACCACCGCGGCGACGTTGCGCTCGTGGTCCGTCGGGTCGACGACGACGAGCGGGTCGTCGAACGACCGCGTCCCGTGGTCCTCGGGGTCGAGTTCGACCTGCGGGTGCCAGTCCGCCGCCGCCGAGACGAGCTCGCGGAACCCCCCGTACTCGAGGACGAGCAGCTCGACGAGGTAGCCCGAGAACCCCTGCGTGCGGAGATCGCTGCCGTAGACACCGATGCCCTTGCAGAACGCCTTCGCGACGCGCACGTCGCCCGCGAGGTCGTCGTCCAGCCGCTCGCTGAGATAGGCGTTGTGGAACGGCGTCCGGTCCACCGCCGACCGGATCTCGGTGGCGCTGTCGACCCGGAAGCACGGCACGAGGTCCACGTCGAACCCCTCGTACTCGCCTTTCACGTACGGGTGCTCGGCGTACTCCTCGTGACCGTCCGGGAGCACCGCGCGGCCGACCTCCAGCCCGTATCGCTCCAGCGTCTCCCGGTCGATGTCCGTCGGGAACCGCACGAATACGTCGATGTCGCGGTCGCCCGCCGTCCAGGTGCCGCGGGCGGTGCTCCCGACCTGGACCACGTCGGCGTCCGCGACGCGCTCCGTGGCTGCTGCCTCCGTCCGCTCGACCAGCTCGTCGGCGACCGACCGGAGCCGCTCTCGCTCCGCGGGCGACGGGTCCACCTGCTCGCGGACCGCCGCAATCGTCGCCTCGAAGGCGTCCTCGCTCATGCTCGCCGGGTACTCGGCGGGCCCGTAAACGGATGTCGATGGGTTGGTGACACGGCACCCGGTCGCGGTAAAGCGAAAGTCTCTTTATATCCGGCAGGCCTACCTGAGAACGCGACGAGCCGTCATAGCTCAGTTGGTAGAGCACCACGCTGTTAACGTGGTGGTCCCAGGTTCGAGCCCTGGTGACGGCGCTTTTCGCAATTTCACACCCGAGCAGCATCGTCTCTAGGCAATCGCGAAGTCCCGAATAGCGAGACACACCAGGGCTCGAGCAGACGAGTCGCAGCCCGCGCAGCGGAGCGAGCAGGACCGTCTCGGCGAGTTCGAGCCCTGGTGACGGCGCTTCTGGTGATTCAGTCCGCGAGGAGTCCCATCTCCGAACAGTCGCCCGGAACCGCCTCCTGCCCGCATTTTCGACACGTCTATTATGCCGGGTCGGGAACTACCGACTATCAGGGCCCTTAGCTCAGCCTGGTTAGAGCGCTCGGCTCATATCGACCGTCGACTCGCGTCGGGTCCGGTCGTGGGACACCGAGTGGTCGATGGTTCGAATCCGTCAGGGCCCATCGACGAAACACCCGTTTCTCCACTCTCAGAAATCAGGACTCTTAGTACTGCGTAGTGCTTTGATTCGGCGTTTCCGGATTTTCTGGAACCCGGCCCTCAGACTCGAAATCGCTCGCCCACGACTGCACGTGGTCCCTGTAGGTCGGATTCGTCCGCCCCATCGTCAGCTCTCCACCCGCTCCTTCGCCTTCTCGGCGTAGTCGATGATCGCGTCCTGGACCGTCTCACCGGTTCCAACAGTCCTACTGCCCGCTTCCTGTGCCCGATACTCGTCGCCGTCTTGCTTCACCCGGATCTGGAAGAGTTGTGCGTAGCGTCCCATCCCAGTAGAGGGGTACGACTGGGAGGATGTAATACCGAGCCAAGGGCGGAGTGAAACTGAAAGTGAAACACCCCGCACTCGCCCGATTCCCAGTTGGTACTAGCGTGGATTAAGTGGGGAGAAGGCGAGGGACAGCGACCGTGGGTTTTGGAAGTGAATCGGGTTGCTCCTCTGGGACAGACTCCCTCCGGATTATCCACATATGAATCGTTCAACATATTCAATAATTCTGCTGGCTGTCATTCCAAGCTACCTTTGATTGTAATGCCCCTGGCGTAAGACCCCTGAAAGCACTGGATTTGACGGTCATCGCATCACTGTCTCGATCGTCACCTTCTCACTGTCGGGGTGCCCACCCGTCGGTGACCACAGCGACCGGAGCGGCAGCTGCTCGGGCCGCGACATCCGGGCCTTCAGGGTGCTTCTCCGCGAGCGAGCCGTATCGGCTCGCGTTGCTCGACCGACTCACTCGGCCGCACAAGTGCGTCGAGTTCGGAGCGTCGTTCAGGCGGGACGACGACTCGTCGGAAGGTGAGCAGGGCCAGGGGGAAGCGCTGCCACGTCGGTGTCGGGAGGGCGTTTCCTGAAGGAGGCTCGTCGTCGTTGGTCACGACCGTCACGTGTTGGCAACCATCTATTTATGTGTTCGAAGGGACACCTTTCTGTGTCCGAAAAAGAGGTCGACCGGCGTCTGTTGTTGACGACATTGGGGACGGGTTGTCTCGGGGCTCTCGCAGGCTGTTCGGGCAGGTCTGGCGACGACGAATCCACACGAGCCGACACGGAGACTGCGGACGGGACCACCGAAGACTCCACCACAACCGGGGAGGATGCGTCGGAGTCCGAACCAACGGAGACTGCAGCCGGCGGCCACTCGATCGAAACGGAGACGACGTTCGAACGGGCGGAGAGCTCCCAGACGCTGGTGGTGAGTACGACGGTCGAGGCCAGTGCCGGAATCGACCGGGTCAATGTGACCGTCGGCGACGAGTCGAGGAGCGTCTCCGGTGGGGGTGAGACAGGCCGTTCGTTCGAGCTGACGTTCCCGGTCGAGGGTGGCCGAGCGTACACCGTCGACGTTGAACTCGTCGACGCGAACGGTGACCGCGACGGACAGACCGTCGAGACCACGCACATCCCGATCCACGTCGACCCAGTCGAGACGGACCGTCTCGTCGGGGTCAACTACTACCCCTGGTTCGGTGAGAAGGCCCCCTCCCACAGCCCTCACCGAGACGACTGGGTCGAGGAATCGACGCTGACGCCGGTGCTCGGCGAGTACGATTCGGCCGACCCGGAGGTCATCGACCAGCATCTGCAGTGGTGTCTCGAACACGGCATCGAGTGGCTCTCGATCAGCTGGTGGGGGCCGGACGACCACCGCGACGAGATCATCCAGCAGGACCTCCGAGCGCGCGAGGCGTTCGCCGACATCCAGTACTCCATCACCTACGAAACGCAGGGTCGACTTGCCGATAACTACCACACGGACGGGATCGATCTCGACGACGACTCGGTCAGGGGACAGTTGGCGGCGGACCTCGAGTATTTCGACGAGAACCATTTCGGCGAACAGAACTACCTCCACATCGACGGCCGCCCGGTACTCTACCTGTACTCCGCGCAGTTGCTCGAGGGTGACGTCGAGGCGGCGTTCGAGGAGATCGCGGCGACGACGGGGGTGGAGCCGTACATCCTCGCCGACCTGCCGACAGCGCGCGTCGTCGATTTCCCCATCTCACGGGTCGCCGACGGGGTGACGAACTACAACCCGTATCATCCCCGCGAGGATATCGAGGAGGTGTTCCACGACCTGTACAAGAGCAGGATCGTGTCGATGTACCTCGGCGCGAGCGCACTGGATGCGGACTTCGTCCCCTCGATAATCCCCGGGTTCGACGATACGGCGGTGACGCACGTCGACCGCGACAACCCGCCGCTCGAACCATCACCGGAACGGTTCGAGCGCTGCTGTGACCAGCTCGACCCCCACATGGGTGACGCCGAGGCGGTTCTCATCACGTCGTTCAACGAGTGGTACGAGAGTACGGCCATCGAACCGGCCGAGGAGTTCGGGACCGACTATCTCGAGCTGACCTCCGAGAAGCTGGCCACGGGCGAGTCCTCGGGGTACGACCAGAACGGCACGATCGTCGAGCTCGACTGGGGGCAGCTGGTCGTCCCGGCGGAGCGAGATTCAGGGAGTGGAGACACGCGGGAACTCGCGTTCATGTGCAACGAACTCACGGTGCTGGACGGTGCAGGTGACCCGCTCGTCTCGTACGACATCGGGAGTGAGGAAGACGAACCGGTGTACATCGGGGGGTCGTTCTTCGCGGAGTCATACGACGGCGAGACCATGCGCTGGTTCGGAACCAGCTACGGGAAGACGACGATGCTGGTCGACGCCGACCGAGACGCCATCGGGGGACTCGAACTTCGCGGCAGCCCGATAACGGAGATGGAGGTCCGGCTCGCAGTCGGCGACCGTTCCGCGGTCACCCGGCTGGAGGACGGCGCACACACGTACCGTCTCATGCTCTGACCGTCGGGCGACGGCGGCCGGCGCCCCCGGTTCTGTCGACTGCTCCCAGCGAACCGTCCCGGTCGAACCGTCGACCCGGATTCCGGGGCAATACCACGGGTATCTGGCATCGTCCCAAGAGTATTAATCGGTGCCACGGCTACGTGGAGCAACGACGTATGACCGACGCCATCCGGGTCCTGCACGTCGACGACGAGCCGGCGTTCCTGACCCTGACCAGTGAGTTCCTCGCGCGGGAGCTCGAGGCCGTCGAGGTCGAGACGACGACCAGCGCAGCCGATGCGCTGGACCGGCTCGACGCGTTCGACCCGGACTGCGTGGTCAGCGACTACCAGATGCCCGAGATGGACGGGCTGGAGCTGCTGGAGGCGGTCCGTGAACGCCGGGAAGAACTGCCGTTCATCCTGTTCACGGGCCACGGCTCCGAGCAGATCGCGAGCAACGCCATCTCCGCGGGCGTGACGGACTACCTCCAGAAGGGGAGCGCGAACGAGCAGTTCCAGCTGCTCGCGAACCGCGTCCGAAACGCGGTCGAGGCGTACCGCACCCAGGAAGCGTTCGAGGAGTCCGAGCGGATGTTCTCCACGCTCATCTCCAACCTCCCCGGCATGGTGTACCGGTGCCGGAACGCGCCCGAGTGGCCGATGGAGTTCGTCAGCCAGGGCTGTCTGGACCTCACCGGCTACCAGCCGTCCCAGCTCGAACGAGGGGACGTGGTCTGGGGCGACGAGGTGCTCCACCCGGAGGACCAGGAGATGGCGTGGGGGGTCGTCCAGAACGCCATCGAGGACGAGGAGTCGTTCGAGGTCACCTATCGTATCCGTCGGCGCGACGGCGCGGTACGCTGGATGTGGGAGCAGGGCCGCGGCGTGTACGACGAGGACGGCGCACTCCTCGCACTGGAAGGGTTCATCACCGACGTGACCGAGCGCGTGCGCTACGAACAGCGCCTCGACGCGCTCAACGAGGTCCTCGGAAAGCTGCTCGAGACCTCGGACAGACACGAGTGCGCGTGGGTCGCGGTCGAGGCCGCGTCTGACTCCCTGGAGTTCCCCATCGCGTCCGTCCGACTGTACGACGGGGAGACGGACGAGCTGGAGCCGGTCGCCGTGACCGACGCCACCGCGGCCGACCTGGAGGAGCGGCTGGCGTTCCCCGGTGAGAACGGTCCCGCCTGGGACGCATACACCACGGGCGAGGTGCAGTGGTACCCCGACATCGCCCCGGAGTCGGTGACCATCGAGTCCCACGCGGACATCCGCTCGTTGCTCGTCCTCCCGCTCGGCCGGTACGGGGCGCTCGTACTCGCGTCACCGACGCCGGACGACTTCGCCGAGACCGACCACAACCTCGCGCGCATCCTCGCGGCGAACCTGCAGTCGGCACTCGACCGTGCCGACCGCGAGCGGGCGGTCCGCGAGCGCGAACGCGAGCTCCGCGACCAGAACGCCCGACTGGAGGAGTTCACGAACATCGTCAGCCACGACCTGCGGAACCCACTCGCCGTCGTCCGCGGGCGGCTCGACCTCGCGCGCGAGACCGGCTCCGACGAGCACTTCGACCGTGCAGAGGCGTCGCTGACACGCATCGAGGACCTCGTCTCCGACATGCTCACGCTCGCCAAACAGGGGATGGTCGTGGGCGAGACGGAGGCGCTCTACCTCGAGGTCGTCGCCCGGCGTGCCTGGGAGGCCGTCGAGACCGACGGGGCCGGCCTCACGGTCGCGTCGGATCTCCCGCTGGTCGCCGACCAGGGGCGGCTCCAGCAGCTCCTCGAGAACCTGTTCGCCAACGCGGTGGAACACGGCTCGACCGGTCGGTCCGCGGCTATCACGGTCGGCGAACTCGACGACGCGTCCGGCTTCTACGTCGCGGACGACGGACCGGGGATCCCCGACGAGCAGCGAGCGCAGGTGTTCGAGCCCGGTTTCAGCACCGACGAACAGGGCACCGGCTTCGGCCTCGCCATCGTCCAGCAGATCGCCCGTGCCCACGGCTGGTCGGTCGCGGCCACCGAGGCCGACGACGGCGGCGCGCGCTTCGAGTTCACCGACGTCGAACTGGTCGAGTGAGCGGGTCTCACGCCGACCGAACGCTTTTCAGCCGCCTCGACGACAGTCCGCCCATGTCCGAGCACACCCTCCGCCCCGCCGAGCCGGCAGACGTTCCGGGTATCCAGCGCGTCGCCCGGGCCGGCTGGCACGCCGCCTACGACGACGCCATGGGGGCCGACACCGTCGACGACTGCATCGACGACTGGTACGACCGGGAGTCGCTCGTGGATGCGATCGAGGACGACGACATCGACTACCTCGTCGCCACGGTCGACGACCGGGTCGTCGGCTACGCGTCCGTCGGCCAGACGGGTGACGACCGCCCCGCGACGGTCGCCGGGCTCTACAGCATCTACGTCCACCCCGACCGCTGGGGAGGCGGCATCGGGACGGAGCTGTTCGAACGGTGCGCCGACCGACTCCGCGACCGTGGCTTCGAGCGGCTCTGCCTCCGGGTCATCGCCGACAACGACGTCGGTCTCTCGTTCTACCGGACACACGAGTTCGAGAAGACCGACGAGGAGACGGTCGAGCTGAAGGGCCAGCCCCTCGTCGAGTACGAGTTCGCCCGCGACCTCTAGACCAGCCGCATCGTCGTCGTCGCATCCGTCGCGAGCAGCAGGTCGAACGGCTCGTCGCCCGGCGCGTTCGCCGGGTCGAGGTAGCCGACGGCGAACGCAGCGTACGTCGTCCCACCCTCGACCTCGACGTCGAACGTCGCGACCGGGTCGCCGCCGCTTGCGGGTCGCACCTCCAGCGTGTACGACCCCGCGGGCACGGTGACGTAGTCCGCCTGCTCACCGTACCCCACCCCCTCGAACAGCGCGTCGCCGCTCGACGCGACAGTCACCGTGACCGGCGGGGCGTCCGGCGACGCGTGGAACAGACTCACCGCCGCCTCGTCCGAGCCGGGCGACGGCGGGTCGTCCGTGAGTACGTCCACCGAGAACTCGTCCGTGGTGAGGTTCCCGAACGCGACGGCGGTGTAGTTCGTGTCCGCCTGGACCGTCACCATGTCATCGAACGCGACGGTGCTCTCGTCGCCCGCCGCCGTGATGCGCACCGCCCGCTCACCCGCCGGTGCCGTCAGATAGTCGCTGATCGTCCCGAACGACACCCCCGTCAGCACCGCCTCGTCGTCGACGTACACGTCCACGGCCGGCGCGTCCGGCGACGCATGGACCACCCGGAGCCGCCCCGAGCCGCCGGTCGTCGTCGTCTGCTCCTCGGTGGTCTCCTGCTCGGTCGTCCCGTCGCTGGTCCCTTCCGTCGTTCCCTCCGTCGTCTGCATACCGCCGTCCGTGGTGCCCGCGGTCGTTCCCATCGGGCCGGTCCCGGTGCCGTTCCCTGTGCTGTTGTTGCCGCCGTCGCCGGTGTCTGCACAGCCCGCCAGCGTCGCTGTCGCCAGTCCGGCTGTCAGCTGGAGCACGCGTCGCCGTCGGAGGTCATCTGGTTTCATACGGACCAAACCGTCGGGGGACGGACGTGTAAGTCTGGTTTCGGGTTCGCCGGCAGTTAGGGGCCAGCGGGCGGCAGGTCGACCCACCGTCTGCATCCGGCTCCCGACGGCTGGTTACCACGCTACCGATTCGAAATCCTTTTTTAGTGCATCCACCGAAGTCAGAGTGCGCGCCGCCTTAGCTCAGACTGGGAGAGCACTCGACTGAAGATCGAGCTGTCCCCGGTTCAAATCCGGGAGGCGGCATAGACTTCTCGGTTCACATGCCGGAACGACAATCCCCTCAGAGAGGGCTCTATTCGCCCGTTCTGGGATCGGGGGTGAGCCGCGGTGCAGCTGATCGAGACCGCGCCCCACGAGTTCGCGGCCCACTTCCTGTTCGACGAGTTCGGGCTGGACCCCTTCTTCGCGTGCAACCGTCGCGTGAAGGACGGCGACGGGAGTGTCGAGGCGAAGTTCGAGTGCGACGGCGAGACGTGGGTCGCGCGGCTCTCCTATCGGGGCTCCGGGCTCGAACATCCCGGCGACCGGCTGCCGGGCGGGACCGAGTTCCTGCTCGAGGAGATGCGCGAGTTCGATATGCATATCGAGAGTGATGACGACCCACTCGGTGAGCGGAGCGCACATATCCATATCATGCCGCGCTGGCAGGGGATGCGGAGCGAGAGCGGGCAGGACATCCCCGTCCCACCGGACATCGACGAGGCGGTGAATCTCCACGTTCAGGGGTCGAACATCGAGTTCGAGGAGTACCAGACCCTGATTCGGAAGGCGATGAGCGCCGTCGGCGTCGACGGCTACTACTTTCGGTCGCTGCACGAGTTCTCGACGGTGCTCGACGCGGAGCGGTACGTGCGAATCCAGGAGAGCGTTAGTGGGAAGGTCCACGCCCGGGACGGTCCCATCGCCCAACTCGGGCATCTCTTGGAACACGACCGGACTGGGCGACGCAAGCTCGTGCAGTTCGACAGCGACGAACGCGGTCGTGACCAGCCGGGCTACTACCACACAGCGACACTCGGTCCGCGCCGTATCCAGGAGGCGTTCCCGTCGCATGAGCTGCCGAAAGAGGTGAAGCACTACTACGCCCAGGAAGCAGCTGGGATGAGCTCGGACCGCGAACTTGCCCATCCGAAGGTGGGTGTGTCCTACCAGAAGTCGTTCTGGAAAGACAAGCTGGACCCCTCAGTGGAGGGGCTGGACCAACTGACGTGTGAGATCGAAGAGACGCTCCTGAGTGTGCTCGCGGAGGCAGGAATCCCGCTCCGGCCCGGGTCTGGTTCCTACGTCGAGGATGCGTACTTCGAGCCGGTCGAGTCCGAGAGGGCCCGGACGCTCGTCGAGTTGGACTTCACGCAGATCAAGCACCGCCAGGAGTCCGTCGTCATCAAGCACATCGCCGACGGCATCGCGCCAACCGCGTGGGACGCGCTTGAGGTGCTCGTCACAGACGGTGGCGAGGTGAGTCCGAAGGATATCGCCGAGGAGAAAGACAGGCATCCGAGTAGTGTCCGGCGAGCGCTGAATCGGATTCCCGAACTCGTCGAGCGGGAGTACGGCAGCGTCTCGTTGAGGTCGGACTACATCGCGGAGTTGGTCCACGACGCTGTCTCCGAGGCACGTGAGGCGACTCGTCGCGCTGCGGAGGCTGGTGCAAAGGCTATCGAGGCGGCCGAGCGTGGGCTCGACGAGGGTACCAGCGCGTTCATCGCGTGGGCCGCCAAGCACGACATCGACGTCACGGACTACGACGATGTGGAATTGCGGTTGGACTTCGGGTCCGTCGACGACATCCGCCGGAAGCTCCGTGAGGGATTCGAGCTGTGGCGACATGCGGACTTACCGGAGTCGCGGTATCGGATGGCGAAGGTCAGATACGAGAAGAAGGTGAGTTCAGATCTCCGCTCGGTAGACACGAGTGAGACGAAATCGTATGCTACGACGGCGTGGCACTACCTCGACTGAAGCGGTTTGAGGAGTGGCAACACTATCGAACACCCCCGAAAACGGGGGTCGCGCGCGGTTTCGAGCTGATTCTCAGCGGTAAGTCGAACCCCCCGTGGTGCTGAGAATGCTGTAAGGTGTTTTGTGAGAGTGCCCTTAGGCACACGTCTAAGAGGATACCTAACACTCTGTGCATCGAGTCAATTCTGAAGTTTAGTAAAAACGGGAGTTGTAGTTGTTAGAAAGCGCGTCGTCCGATACGCCGATCGCGGTCCGACTTGACCACTTCGTCTACTCTATCTTGCAAACCTTCGAATTCATCTCCTCTCACTTCAGAAAGACTTCCATCTTCATCGGTCGATCTCGGACTGAAGGCCAAGTATTGCAATATATTATATACTAGTTTAGACTTCCGCTCGAACATTACCTCGTATGTCCATGATTTATCTACTCTCTCCGCGGCGTCCGACTCCCAGACAGGGTCGTCGTTACCCAGCTCTTCGAAGTCTGATTCCTCCATTGAGATGTGCTCAGAATTAGCAAATTCGGAGTCTATTCCCCCATTAAAGTAGTCATTGACGACAACTGGGAGGTAATCATCTTTTGCATAAACTGGGAGTTTTTTTGACATCAAGTCGTTGGAGTTATCTATATTATCGAAATCGACTAGAAGCAGAAGATTCCCAATGTCATCAATAAATCTATTCGAGATTTCGTCTTGGATCTGCTCGATGTCATCTTCGTCGACATCCCCGCTCAGTTCCTCTGGGTCTATATCGCCATTCTTCAACGAGGGCACTCCTTCATCGATTAGTTGCTGCACTGCCTCGGAAATTGGCGGGCGGTCACCGTTGTCTGCTGTTCTGAAGAAATACTCTAACCATGCATAGTCACCAGGGTCATTGCCAGATTGAGTTCGATTACTGCGGTTCGAAATTGGCGATTGGGGTAAAATGTGTTCTACTTCGACATCGGAATAATCTTGGACGGATAACCCGATATCGTTCTCCTCGAGGTATCTGCTTGTCGTTCTTTGCAGGACACATTGGGCAGTCGAGCCGGTTGTCCACCCCCGGTTTTTCACCATCTGATAGATCATTCCGTCCTCAAATAGGTCGGGAGCTTTGTCACGAACTTCTCCAGCGAGGTCGTCTACTATAGCAGCACTGTCGAATTTATCGTCTCCCGATCTACTTCTGAACGACTGCACGGTTTGGACGTAGGCCCCTTCGATCGCCGCCCCGCTCCGGTCACTAATCGATTGACGAAGGGTCACCACTTCAATCGCATCGAACACATCATAGAGGAAGTCTCCTATATCACCTTCATCGTAATCCGCTGGTGCTTCTTCATCTGTTTTCATGTAGATGTAGGGTGCTAAGGCATACCACTGCGTAGCACCTATCTTGTGGCCTACTCGGTCAATTATGCGTTTTACTTCCTGCCGCCTTGAATCATCAATTTCTCTACTAAAGTTACTGAGACTAGCGTTGGTCAGGTTGTGGTAATATTTCGAAAACTTTGATACATCAGTCACTAGATCTGCAGCATTTTCTTTGGTGAGCCGGGGGGTGACATTTGAGTCGTCAGAGACAGATCGGTCAAAGAAATTCATTAGCTCGCTTCGAGCATCTGAGACATCGTCTACTGAGTCTTCGGTGGCCGCGACGTAATATACCAACATATTTTCGATGTCATCTTTGTCTCCTCCAAGTCTTGCTAGTGTATCTCGCCATTCGTCCATAGGACCACTATCGTCTTCACCGACCAATCTGTGTTTAATTCTTGCTCGTATTTTGTCAACGTTATGAAGGGGCCTTCCTTTATCATTAATGGACTGGAAAATATCTAACCGCAGATCCGGGTTTGGTCTAGTAATCAGACACCGATCTACTACGATTGCGTGTAAAATGAAAGAAGAAAAATTCATCGTAATGTTTGCCCGCTCTTCTAATTCTCCATTGGTCAACTCATCGTGTAGCTCATCAATGAGTCCATACGACTCCTCATAGGCGTTGAACATCCTTTCATGGGATGTCTCAAACCGGATATAGTCATCTAAATGTGACTCATTGTCATCCTCATCTGGATCTTCTGCAAATGGCTGCTGCTCCTTCAGATCGATATCCGTATTGGTCTTTAGAGGAGCTTGAATCAAATCTATAAGCTCTTCGATTGTTTTGACCCGAGGCCTCATTTTTCCGGAGACATTATCATCCACACCCTCTAGCTTCGACACAAGTACATCTCGAACTTTTGTATGCCAGTTCTCCGGATACGCTGCGAGAGCTGCAAAGAATTCTTCATCCTCTGAATTCATGATTACAGAAGGGTCAGTCCCCGAGAATGCCGAATCCAACTCTGTCTTTATATCTGTGAGATCAGACTGTAACTCGAACTTCCCTTCGTTTTGTGCTTCCTGTTCTAGGCTATTGCAATAATCATAGAGAGCCTTTAATAACAATTGGAAGGTTGCTAGCCTTTGCTGACCGTCGACTATATCAAGTTCTTCATACTGCGACTCGGTTCCGGGCTCGGCCAAATAGACGCCACCCATATACAATCCCGCCAAATCAGTCATTTCTCCCAGATCTTCTGGGATCGGTTGAAGTTCATTGAAGCTACTTTTTAGTGTGTTCCAGAAATCCCTTCGATCAGACGAATCCCATGAATAATTTCGTTGATATTCCGGAATTCGAAACTTCGACTGATCGATTACTTGAACCCACGATCTCTCTCGAACTTCCAAAGCCTCACGGACTGTTACTGATTCTGAATCGAGATTTTTCAACAGATGGCTTTCACTGAATTGAGGCACATCTTCGTTGTCTACGGAATCCACCAATAGTTTTGGGGTGGTTGACAATACGGAAATATGATAATAGACTTGTCCCACTAACCGATTAAATTCTCCCGGATTCAGTGCCTTCTGACCCTCTCGACTGGGCTCCAAGGTGTGGTTTACAATCGGTTCGTCTGTACGATTCGATTATGGTGCGAATCGATGATGCTGGAAGCGAGACGAAGTGCTGGCTCTCCCGTGAGGAACTGGACCAGCTCGAGCGCGAAGTCGGGTCGAGTGACTGGCAGCGGGAGATCGCCGTGCAACTGATGGGCCGATGTGGGCTCCGGGCGTCGGAGGTGTCATATCCGGCTGACGAGCATCTTCGCTGGTCCGAGGATGGAGACATCTGGTTGTTCGAGGTACGGGGAAAGAACACGCGAGGCGGGCAGCGGAAGGTTCGAGACGCATGGATGCCTGAAGCCGTAGCTGACGACGTCCACAAGTACAGTCGCGAGCGTGGTCTGGCTCCGACCGAGTCGTGGGTCCAGGCATCGACTCCCTCGGTTCGCCGCTGGGTGAAGGAGGCAGTTGAGGAGATTGCGGACCGTCGGGACGACGAGCGATGGCGGGATGTCTCGTCGCACGACCTTCGTCGGTCGTGGGCGACCCACCATATGGTCGAGCGGCAGGTCGACGTGCGGACGATGATGGCGGTGGGTGGGTGGTCGGACTACTCGGCCATCGAACCGTACCTGAAGGAACCCTGTGTTTCTGACCGACGACCGTAGCCAACCATCAGAGCACGAGCTGTCGTTCGCGACCGAGATGGTCGATTGAGACGGACCCTGGACCGCGTCTCAGGCGACCGCTTCCGGAACGTCCAGCGGCTCCGCAGCGCGCCGGTACTTGCGGTAGAGTTCGGCAGCCCACTCGCGGGCGTCGGGGTCGTCGGTCACCACGGAGGCGACGGGCAGGGAGGTCTCGCTGTCGAAGCCGCCGACGATGACGACGTCGTCGATGATGCCCATGGTGAACGGGAGGTCGGGGTGGGTGTACAGCGACGGTGCCTCGGCACTGGCGATGGTGTCGAACGCCTCTTCGGACGCGTTCTGGTCGGCTTCGAGTGCCAGCGGCGTACAGATGGACTCGAAGTCGACGTCGTTCTGGGCGTGCTCGACGCCCAGCTTGGTGACCGCGGGCGGGCAGCCGGCGACGACCAGGGTCCGGCAGCGGTCGAACGACTCGAAGTGTTCGAGCCAGGGTTCGACCGGGGCGCTCGGGTTCTGTGGCGTGGCGACGGCGAGTTCGGCGTCGGCGAAGCGGTGGATGTTTCGCGTGAGTTCCGGTGCGGAGAGCTGGGAGAGCAGTGGTTGCAGTCGGTCGATGGCGGTCATGGAGCGCTCGAACCGCTCGGCGGCATCGATGGCGGCACAGCCCGCTCCGGTCGCGCGGTAGCCCGTCGGCGTCTGTTCGAGCAGTCCCTCCTCGGTGAGCGCGGAGGTCCGGCGGTAGGCCGTCGCGCGGGAGATGTCGAGTTCGTCCTGCAGGGTCGACCGGTCCACCGACCGATCACGGGTCGCTTCGAGCACCGGGACCCGGTTCAGCACCTTCAGATACTCGTGTTCGTGTTGGTTCATGTGGGATTCTCGAAGTTACGGATGGTAAGCGTTTCGGCAGAATCTCACGGGGTGAAACATCGTCTCACTCAATGCCTATAATCCGGGTTCGGCCCTCACCGTCTACATGGATGCGACAGGGGCGACGGGAGCTGCCGGCTCCGGTCGGCAGCGGCGACCTGCAGGGAGGAGGATTGCGTGACGACGAATCCAGGGGGGAGATGGGGGGTGGTCACGTTCTCGGTGCTGCTGGTTGCGGCGATGCTCGCGGCCGCGTCCGTCGCCGTCGTCGGCGTCGCTGGCGCATCCGACAGCTCGCCGGCACCGGACTGTAGTACGGTCTCGTGGACGACACAGACCGTCTCTGGGGAGACGTACTACGAGGTCGACAGCCTGGAGACGCTCCAGTGCATCGAGAGCCAGGGGCTCGACAGCAACTACATCCTGACCGACAGTATCGACGCGAGCGAGACCGCGACCTGGAACGGCGGGAGCGGGTTCGACCCGATCGGCGACGAGAACAACGAGTTCACCGGGACCTTCGACGGCAACGATCACACGATCTCGGGACTGACCATCGACCGGGGTGGGACGTACTCCGTTGGCCTGTTCAGTGAGGTTGCGTCGGGCGGAACGATCACGGCGGTTGGTCTCGAAGGTGGGTCCGTCACCGGCGCGAGAAGGACCGGACAGCTCGCCGGGTTCAACGATGGGACGGTCGAGGACTCCCACGCGACTGGCGAAGTCTCCGGGACCGAGCGGGTCGGCGGCCTGGTGGGCCGAAGCGATGGGACGATTCGTCGCTCCTACGCGAGCGGGGAACCCACTCGTGGTACCGATTGGATCGGCGGACTGGTCGGTTTCAATCGGGGGACGGTCGATCGCTCCTTCGCTGCACGCGCCGTCGTCGGAGAGGGGGGCGGTTTCGATGGCGCTTCTGCCGGCGGGCTCGTCGGGGCCTCCACGGGAACGATAGCGGATTCCTACGCCACTGGCACGGTAACTGCAAGCTGGTTCGTCGGTGGACTGCTCGGGTCGTACCAGGCGGACGACGGGGGGACGACGCGGCGGTCCTACGCCACTGGAGCCCTCAGTATCGACGACGAGACCCAGGGGATCGGTGGCCTCGTCGGTGGTTCCGCTGTTAGTGATACCACCGTGGAAAACGCCTACTGGGACGTGGGAACGACGAACGAGGCGAGCGTCAGTGGGCAGTCGATCGGGACGGTGACCGGCGTCAGCGGCTTCGGGTCGACGGCCGACACCGCGCCCGCCCCCGAGATGCAGGGGGCGAGTGCGGAGACGAACATGCCCGCCCTCGACTTCACGAGCACGTGGGAGACGGTCGAGAGCGAGGACCCGGACGCGGCGATGGACGGCTATCCGATACTACAGGGACTCGACCGGACCGCACAGCTGCGAGCGCAGGGCAACACGCCGGACACTGCACCGACGGCGACGGACTGCGCCGACCTCTCCTGGACGACACGGGAGATCACGGGCGCGACGTACTACGAGGTCGACAGCCTGTACAAACTCCAGTGTATCGAGCAGCAGGGACTGGGGAACGACTACGTGCTGACCGGAGACATCGACGCGGGTCCGACGGCCGGGTGGAACGGCGGCAGCGGGTTCGAGCCGCTCGGTGACTCCGATACCGGATTCACGGGCACCTTCGACGGCGACGGCTACACGATCTCGGGACTGACCATCGACCGACCGGGGACGGAGGACGTCGGTCTGTTCGGTTACGTCGGTTCGGCGGGGACGATAGCGAACGTCACGCTTGAGGGCAACGTCACCGGACAGCTCCGGGTTGGACAGCTAGTCGGTCTTAATGATGGGACGATCGAAGCTTCCGCTGCCACAGGTCTCACCAACGGGTACAGGAACGTTGGCGGACTGGTCGGCCGTAGCGATGGGGCGATTCGTCGCTCCGCCGCCACTGGGCAACGTACTAGTGAAACTAAGGCCGCTGGGGGGCTGGTCGGCCAAAGCTTCGGGACGATCGACCGTTCCTACGCCACTGGAGACGTCGACGCAGACACGCTTGCTGGCGGGCTGGTCGGCCACAACGAGGGGACGATAGCGGATTCCTACGCCACCGGAACGGTCACCGCAGGGTACACTGCCGGTGGGCTGGTCGGGAAGAACACCGGTGCGGATCCTAGTGGTATTGGTCTCGGGACAGTCAGGCGCTCCTACGCCACCGGGACCGTCACTGCCACTGAAGGCGACGCGGAGGCCGGTGGGTTGGCTGGTCGCAACGAGCGACCGGACGGCGACGGCACTATCGAGAACTCCTACTGGGACGTGGGAACGACGGGTCAGGAATGCGCGGGCGGAGACGGTGGTATCCTAACCGACAACGCTGGTTTCGGTTCGGTGGGCGATAGCACCCCGGCGGCGAACGCCACGGGCGACGCCGTCTACGACACCATGCCCGCGCTGGATTTCGACGCGACGTGGACCGTCACCAGCGACTATCCCCGCCTCCAGTGGGAGGGCGTCGACACACTCGTCGTCGAGTCGCTCGGTGCCACGGACCCAGCTGTCGGTGAGAACGGGACCGGGAGCATCACGGTGACGGCGACGGACAGCGAGGGGGGTCCCGTCGAGGGCGCGACCATCGAGGTGACGAACGCCGACGGTCTCCCGGGACTCTCCGGCGAGGCGGTCACCGACGCGAACGGGCAGGCGACGTTCCCGTTCACCGCGGGGATGCCGGACGACCACGCCCCGGAGTTCGCCTGGAAGTACGACGACGAAGTCGGCGAGACCGTCGCGACGCCGTCGTCCGTCACCGTCCTCGACGCGCCGGACGTCGACTCTATCACGCGGACCAGTGCGAGTCCGACCAGCGCCGACGGCGTCGACTTCGACGTGACGTTCTCCGAGAGCGTCGTCGGTGTCACGGCGGACGACTTCGTCGCGACGCAGGCGGGCGGTGACGTGTCCGGGACCGTCTCGGCCGTAACTGGGTCCGGGAGCACGTACACCGTCACCGTCGACTCCATCACCGGCGACGGCGACCTCCGTCTCGACGTGACCGACGACGACAGCATCACGAGCGACGGGACCGGCGTCGAACTGGGCGGTGCGGGGACGACCGGGGCGGGCGACGGTGGGTTCACCGGTGGCGAGACGGTCGTCATCGACAACACGGCCCCGACCGCGGACGCTGGTTCCGACCGGGCCGTCGACGAGGGAACGACGGTGACGTTCGATGCCTCGAACTCCTCGGACGACGACGCGATCGCGTCCTTCGAGTGGGCCTTCGGCGACGGCTCGGCGAACGCGACCGGCGCGACGCCGACGCACACGTACGACGACGCCGGCGACTACACGGTCACCCTGGCCGTCACCGACGCGAGCGGCAACACTGCCACCGAGACGGTGACCGTGGCGGTCCAGCGGGACGACGACGACGGCGCTGCCCCGGACAACTGGAACGCCATCCCGACCGCGAACGCCGACTCGTACAGCCTGTCGGCGGGAGCACGCCTCGACGTGGCGACCGGGGATGGACTGCTGGCGAACGACAGCGACCTCGACGGCGCGGTGAGCGACCTCACCGTCTCGGTCGTGGACGGCCCGACCGACGGCTCGCTCGACCTCGGCTCCGATGGGTCGTTCACGTACACGCCCGACGACGGCTTCACCGGCACGGACTCGTTCACCTACGCAGTGTCCGACCTGGCGGGCGCGACCGACAGTGCGACGGTCACACTCGTCGTCGACGATGGAGTCGAACGGACCGTGTTCGAGGACCCGGAGACGATCCGCCGGCTCCTCGAACTGCCGGCGAACACGACCCCGACGTACGCGGAACGAGTAGCGGTGTCGGCGGAGCAGTCGGGCTCCCCGTCCGTCACCTTCACGTCGAACTCGACCGTCTCCTCGGTTCGGTTCGGGGCAGACACCGAGGCGGGCGGCAACCTCACCGTGACGGTGTTCGCCACGAACGCCTCGCTCCCCGACGGCGTCCCCGGACGGGTGCTCGTGCCGCTCCGGCTCACCGGCTCGCAGGCGGTCGAGAACGCGTCCGCGACCGTCCGGATGCGAGTCCCACGGGCCGAGCTCCGGGCGGCCGGTGCGAACGCATCCGCAGTCCGGGTCGCACACCACGCCGGGGGCGTGTGGGAGCTGCTGGACGCGACCGTCGTCGACGAGACCGACGATTCGGTGACCGTCGAGGTCACGACGACCGGCTTCTCGCCGTTCGCGGTGACCGCGGTCGGGACCCCCGAGGCGACGTTCTCGGCGCTCCCGGTCGCGGTGACGGCCGGCGACGAACTCGCGCTCGATGCGAGCGAGTCGTCGACGCCGTACGGGCACCTCACGAGCTACGAGTGGTCGGTCGCTGGACGGGAACGGTCCGGCGAGACCACGACGGTCACGCTCGACGAGCCGGGCGAGTACACGGTCGCGCTGACGGTGACGAACGACGCCGGTCGCACGGCCACCGCGACGGAGGCGGTGACCGTCGAGGAGTCAGCACCCTCGACGGAGACGCCGACCGCTACTGGCACGCCGACCGCGGGTGGGATGCCGACCGAGACAGCTGGCGGGACGCCCTCCTCGACAAGTTCGTCGGAGGACGGTGGGACACCGGTCGAGACGACTACCGATGCGGCCGAAACCACACCGAACGGGTCGGGCGGGCTCGGCCTCGGCCCCGCCGGCTCCATCGTGGCGATACTGGCGCTCTCGGTCCTCGCGGCACGGCGTCGCTGACCGGACCGAAATCCCGGTTCGGGCTGGCTCACACGCCGACGGCTCCGGGCCCCAACGTCACGAGCGCAGCGCCGATCACTACCAGCACGGCCCCCAGCACGACGCCGCGAGTCACGCGTTCCAGATCTCTGAGGAGGAAGTACGCGAAGACGGTCGTAAAGAGCGGTGCCGTCGACGCCAGCGACTCGACGATGGCGACGCGGCCGGCCGGCAGCGCGAGCGCGCCGAACAGCGAGAGAAGCGCAATAGCGGTCAAACACCCACTCACAGCGAAGTAGCCGTAGGAGCTGCGGTCGGCCGAGCGGAAGCCCTCGGTTCCCCTGACCGACGCGTAGGCGAGGAAGACGAGGAGTGCGCCGGCCTCGTTGAGTGCGACGGCCTGGAGCACGGTCGCGCCGCCGTCCTCCAGCCCGAACCGTCGGAGGACGTTCCCGAAGGCGAACAGCGCGCCCGAGCCGAGGGGGAACACGAGGTCGCGGGGCTCCCAGCCGGCGAGGTCGCCGCCCTTCGCGAGGCTGAGGACGACGAGGCCGACGACGAGCACGACGATGCCGACCGCGGTGGTGGCCGTGACCGGCTCGCCGAGGAGGCCGAGGGCGAACGCGGCCCCGAACAGGGGGCGGGCGCTCACGACCGCGCTGTTGATGCTCGCGCCGACGCGGTCGACGCCGACGAAGATGGCGAGCCGGCCGAGTGCGGTGCCGGTCGCGCCGGCGAAGAGGAACAGTCCGGCGATGGCGGGGTCCAATCCCGCGAGGAGGTCGGGGCCGCGGAGTGCGAGCAGCGCGAGGAGGAACAGCGAGAGGTCGACGACGACCACGGTGAGCGCCGCCTGCAGCGCGGTGCCGTCGGCGGACATCCCGCGCTTGTCGAGGACGGGGGTGAACCCCCAGATGACGGCCGGGAGGAGCGCCAGGAGGTACACCGTGACGTCGGCGTCGACGACCATACTCGGCGTGCGGCCGGGGGCGGGAAGAAGGTACGTCTTGCGGCGATGACGGCGAGGTGGTGTCGTGTGGGACGGCCCGCCGTCGAAAGGCTGAACAGCCCGCTGGTCGTCCCTTCGACATGGAGACCGGCCCCGCCGCAGTCACCCTCGACCTGGACGACACGCTCTGTCGGTACGACCGCTCGACCGCGGACCTGCTCGCACTCGCCTTCGACCGGGCCGACGTCGAGCCCTTCTTCACCGCCGCCGAGTTCGCGGCGACGATTCCGACCGTCACCGGCGAGAGTCCGCTCGACCTGCGTCGGAAGTGCTTTCGAGCCATCGCCGCGGAGCAGGGGCAGCCGGAGCGCGTCGCCGACCGGGTCGCCGAGGCGTACCCGGAGCGTGACCCGACCGCGGTCTCGTTCCTGCCCGGCGCTCGCGAGGCGCTCGACTCGCTCGCCGACCACCATCGGCTCGCGCTCGTCTCCAACGGCGAGCCGTCCCACCAGCGAGCCAAGCTCGAGACGCTCGCTATCAGCGGTGCGTTCGAGACGACGGTGTTCGGGACGCCCGAGACCGGCGTCAAACCCGACCCGGAACCGTTCTACCGTGTGTTGGACGCGCTGGGCGTGCAGTCGGAGCGAGCAGTTCACGTCGGGAACTCGCTCGCCTCCGACGTCGTGGGCGCCCAGGCCGCGGGGATAGCCGCGGTGTGGCTCCGTGAGGACGGTTCGGCTGACGACGAGACGGTACCGGAGTACGTCGTCGACGACCTCGCCGAACTGCACGGGCGGCCGTTCCCGTGGGAGCAGGGGTGACGCCAGGACATCCCGTCGAGCCGACGCCGTCAGTGGTGGTCGTGCCCGTGGTCGTGGCCCGCCTGCGAGAACTGCCCGGAGAAGGCCCGCTGGACGACCTCCGGCAGCGCCGGGTGGATGTGGACGGCGTTCCGGATGTCGGCCACCGTACCGCTCCCGGCCGTCATCGCGACGACGACCTCCTGGACGAGCGTGGCGGCCTCGGGGCCGATGACGTGACAGCCCAGTATCTCGCCGTCGAGGTCGACGATGACCTTCACGAACCCCTCGGCGTGCATCGCGTCGCCGCGGGCGGTGTTCTCGTATCGATACGTGTTCGTCGCGTACTCCTGGCCCTCGGCCCGCAGGTCCTGCTCCAGTGCGCCGACGCCGGCCACCTCGGGCGAGGCGAAGACGGCGAACGGTATCGCGGTGTAGTCGACCGGTTCGAGCTCGCCGCCGAAGACGTTCCGTGCGACGGTGCGGGCCTCGTGGTTCGCGCTGTGTTTCAGGAGGTACTCGCCGACGATGTCGCCGAGCGCCCAGACGCCCTCGGCGGTCGTCCGCAGGTACTCGTCGGTCTCGACGAAGCCGGCGTCGTCGACCGCGACGCCCGTCGCGTCGACGTGCAGGATGTCGGTGTTCGGGACGCGCCCCGCCGCGACCAGCAGCTCGTCGCCGGTGACCCGGACCGGCTCCGCCTCTTCGTCGACGCCGCCGTCCGGGCCGTACTCGTACGGGCGTGCCTCGAGGGTCAGCTGGCCGTCGTCGTCCTCGGACACCGCCGTCGCCGCGTGCCCGGTGTGGACGGTGAAGCGGTCCGCGTACCGCTCGGTGAACGCTTCTGCGACTGCCTCGTCGGCCTCGGGCAGGAGGTTCGGTCGCCTCCCGACGATGGTAACCTCGCTCCCGAACGTCCCGAAGAAGTGCCCGAGCTCCGCGGCGATGTAGCCGCCGCCGACGATGACCAGGTGGTCGGGCGGCGTCTCCAGCTGCAGCGCCTCGGTGCTCGTCAGGTAGTCGACGGCGTCGATACCGTCGACGTCGGGGATTCCAGGGCGCGTCCCCGCCGCGACCAGGACGGTGTCGGCACGGAGTGTCGTGCCCTCGTCGTCCCCGTCGACGATCTCGACCGTGCGGTCGTCGACGAACCGTCCGGTTCCCCGGACGAGCTCGTGCTGTGGCGAGGACTCCAGCCCGCGTCGGATGGAGTCGGCGTCCTCGGCGACGTCCGCGTTCACCTCGCGGACGATCTTCGCGAAGTCCACGCCGTCGACGGAGGCATCGATGTCGAACTCGCCGGCCCGCTCGACGGTCTCCATCACGTCGGCGTGGTACAGCAGTTGCTTCGAGGGGATGCAGCCGCGGTTCAGACAGGTGCCACCGAGCGGCCCCTTCTCGACGACCGCGACCGACTGCCCCTGGTTCGCTGCCACGTTCGCCACGTCGAGCCCGGAGCCGGACCCGACGACGAGAAAGTCGAACTCCTCCATGTGTCGTCCTTCGGTGCGCCGCTCCTTGAATGGCCAAGCTACCTGCAGGTGACCGGGGAGTCGGGTTCGTCGACGCGGCGGTCTGTGCCGTCAGGCCACCTACAGATCTGGTCGTAGGACGCGTGTCATCTCTGCTCGAACACGTGGTCGTCGCTCGCCCGCAGAAACTCGTTTCACGCTGCTCGAAGAACGAGACAGTATGCAGGTCGTCTTCCCTGCGACCGGCGGCCGGGTCGAACCGCACGCGGAACCGGCGGCGTGTCCCCTCGCACACGACGAGACCGACGTGGGGGCCGGACGATGAAGGCCTCGGACCTGCTCGTCGAGTGCCTCGAAGCCGAGGGTGTCGAGTACGTCTTCGGGCTCCCCGGCGAGGAGCTGGAGGACCTGCTGTTCTCGCTCCGGGAGTCGGACGTGGCGTTCATCCCGGTGCGCCACGAGCAGGGCGCGGCGTTCATGGCCGACGTCCACGGCCGGCTGACTGGCGAGGCCGGGGTCTGTCTCTCGACGCTTGGGCCGGGCGCGACGAACCTCATCACGGGCGTCGCCGACGCCCACCTGGACAAGTCGCCGCTGGTCGCCATCACGGGCCAGGGCGGGCTCGAGCGCCTCCACCAGGAGAGCCACCAGGCACTCGACATCGTCCACATGTTCGAGCCCGTCGTGAAGTGGAACACGCAGATCCCCGACGCGGAGATCGTCCCGGAGTCGGTCCGCAAGGCGTTCAAGCTCGCGGAGTACGAGAAGCCCGGTGCGACCCACATCGAGTTCCCGGAGGACGTCGCGGGCGAGTCCATCGACGCCGAGCCGCTCCCCGCCCGCCCTCGCGTCCGCAGGGCCGACCCCGACGAGGCGTCGCTCGAACGGGCCGTCGGGCTCCTCGACGAGGCCGCCGACCCACTCGTACTGGCCGGGAACGGCACCGTCCGGACCGCGACGGCCACCCGCCTGCACGAGCTGGTCGACCACGCCGGGTTCCCCGTCGTCGCGACGTACATGGGGAAGGGCGCGGTCTCGGACCGACTCGACGCCTCGCTGATGACGCTCGACTCGGGGCCGGAGGGGGAGGCCTCGATGGCCATCGAGCGGGCCGACTGCGTGCTCGCGGTCGGCTACGACATCGCCGAACACGACCCGCAGTCGTGGAACCCCGACCTCGACAAGCGGATCGTCCACGTCGACCACGAACCCGCCGAGGTGTACCAGCACTACAACCCGGACGTCGAGATCGTCGCCGACATCTCGACCGTGCTCCGCGAACTGCGCCGACGGCTCGAGCCGTCGACCGTCCCCTCGTGGTGTCGTGACCTCCGCGAGCGCATCGTCGCGGACGTGCAACGGGAACCCGCGGCCGACGAACCGTTCTCCGTCGAGCGGACACTCCCCCTGCTCCGTGCGGCGATGGCCGACGAGGACGTGCTCATCTCGGACGTCGGGAGCCACAAGATGGCCATCGCGCAGTCGTTCCCGACGTACGAGCCGAACACCTGCATCATCTCGAACGGGCTGGCGAGCATGGGCATCGCCGTCCCGGGCGGGGTCGCAGCCGACCTCGCGGTCGACTCGAACGTCGTCGTCGCCACGGGCGACGGCGGGTTCCTGATGAACGCCGCCGAGATCGAGACGGCGACCCGGCTCGACCTCGGGTTCACCATCGTCGTGTTCACCGACGACGACTACGGCCTCATCTCCGAGAAGCAGGTCGCCCACACCGGCGAGCACTTCGGCACCGAGCTGACGAACCCCGACTTCGTCGAGTTCGCCGAGAGCTTCGGTATCGCGGGCTACCGGCCCGAGACGTGGGCCGAGGTCGAGGAGGTGCTCAGGGAGGCCGTCCCCGCGGACGAGCTGTCGCTGGTCGAGATTCCGCTCCCGTAGCTGGCCGACGGGTAGGAAACCCACCTGTCTCCGGAACCACCGAAGCCCGGACTGCCAGTGGAAACGAGCAGAGCCTGAGTAGGCCAAGAACGAGGGTGGCCAGGCGGTTTATTACCGAACTCGGGAAGATGCAGACGAACGCCGAGTTGGACGACACCTCGCCCACGGACGTGTGGCCGCTTCTCTCGTGACCGGCTGCGAAGGCTGACGACGAACGAAGGGTCTCAGCCGACCAGCAAGATTTTCTCACATATCTGCACGGTCAGAAGATATATTGATACACACCACGTACAGTCGTGCATGACCGAGTTCGATCCAGCCCCGGAAGCTGACACCACCGAGCGACGGTGGCAGGAGGGGACGGACACGTTCGGACGCGTCTACGAGGTCGCTCTCGGCGTCACAGACCCGACGCCGTACACCGAGATAGCCGAGATAGCTGACTGCTCACCGAACGCCGCGAAGAAACACCTCGAACGCCTCACCGAGATGGGTATCGTCCGCGCGGACAGGGAAAGTCGGCCCGCACGGTACGAACGGAACGAAGGGTACCTCGAGTGGCAGGACGCTAGTCGAATCGCGGATGAGCTCGCCGTCGAGGAGATCATCGACCGCGTCGAGCGACTGGAAGAACGGCGCGAGGAATACGAGGAGCAGTTCGGCACGACTGATCCAACAGCTGTGTCCGTGTTCGACCAGGAGGAGCATGACACGGTTCACGAACGGATGGCCGCGGTCAGCGACTGGCAAGGCGTACTTCGCGACATTCGGCTGTACGAACTCGCTCGCCAGCTCGCACAGAACGACGGCCACCTGATTCCCGCGTAGATGAGCCCCCCAGTGGACGACCACGAGACGACCGGGCCACCGGACAGGGAGACGCTTCGACTGCTCGAACGACACCTCGCGTCGGATTCGCTCGTCGTCAAGACCGCGTTCGACCCGGACAGGTTCGAGCCGCGGCTCCTCCGAGTAGCGCTCGACGCCGATCAGTATCCGGCCGCAGTCGAGACGGCACGACTCGACGTTCGGTGGTTCACGACGGGTGATTTCTCGATACACTACGTCGAGGACCAAGGCCGGTGGGAGTGTCGATGGGACCGCCACCCGAACGGTCACAACACACGATTGTACTTTCATCTGCCACCGAACGGAGCGGAAATAACCGATCTCTCACTGTCATCGCTCCATCCGCTCGATCTGTACTCGACAGTGCTGACTGCGATCGAAGCGCGAATCGAAACCCTGTGGGACGGAACTGGCCAGTAGGCTGACGTTCTACCGGTACGTCGCCGGCTTCCACTGGGCGTACCGCGAGTTGGACGCCTGCGCGTCGGGCAGGCGTCACTCGGGAACGAAGTACGGCTCGTGCTGGAGCGCGCCCGTGAGCTCCTCGAACCGGCCGGCATCGCACTTGCTGCACGCCGTCGGCTCGGCGGCCCCGGCGAATACGGTCTCGCACGCCGTACAGACGAAGAATCGAAGTCCGAGCACGAACGTCTCTCGGGGCGGCGCGCACATATCGTGATCGCCCGAACTGGCTGCTGATTCCCGTGGCCGCCGGAGCTACCGACTTCGACCCGGGAGTCCTGGGCCGTGCACCGCGGGGCTGCCGGGGCGTGGTCGACAGCCGCTCACCGAGCGGCCCGAGTGCTTAACGTTCGCGACGTGGTTCCAGTCGCATGGCTTCGATCACCACGGGGCTGGTCTTCCTCGTCGTCGCACTGATCCCGACCTACCTGTTCGTCCAGGCGAGAGGGGCCACACAGGCAGTCGGGTCGACCGAGCGGGTCTCGACGGCGACAGTGACCGACGGCACTGTCGCGGTGTCCGGAACGGTCGAGGCAGGGCCCGCCGGTGTGCTCACCCACCCGGTTACCGGTGCAGACGCGCTCGCGGTCCGGTGGGACGTCGACGAACGCGACGTCGACGAGGACGCGGTCGCCGAGGTGGACGACAGCGGCCGCCAGACCGTCCCCTTCCGACTCGTCGACGACGACGGCGCGGTCGACGTCGACCCCACGGGAGCCGACCTCCACCTCTCGACGACCCACGGCGAGACGTTCGTCGACCAGATGCGAACCCCCGGCGAACAGGCCACGACGTTCATCGACTGCGTGCAGGAGAACGAACGCCGGAGCCACGACGCCGGCACCACACAGGTCCACAACACCCCCATCAACGAGGCCCGAGTCCACGGCGTCGACGACCTCCACTACCAGAGCCGAGCACTCCAGCCCGGCGACACCGGCTACGTCCTCGGGTACGCCCAACAGAACGACGACGGCACCGACACCATCGGCGACGGCGGCGGGGAGTTCATCGTCTCCGACATGACCCGGGACGAACTCACCGCGGACCTCGGAACCAACCAGTGGCTCCTCGTCGGCGTCGCCCTGCTGTTCTACGCGATCGCGGTGTACGTGGGCTTCCTCGCCTGAGGTCCCGTTCTTCCTCGGTGGCGACTCTGTCGAGACGTGTTCCCCGACAGGGAGCGGTGCCGACGGGGGCTGGAGCGCCCGGACACCGACTTGCCGCCCCGACGAGTTCCCGCCACACCAATCCTTAGAATTTAAATACAGACATGATGCAATTTAATCTATGACCGACGACCCGACGCTCGAACACCCCGGCCACGAGGGTCGAGCGTCGACCGACGACGACGGGCGCGTCCCGCCGCCAATCCCGCCGGGCGACCCCGACGCCTGGTACGCACCCGACGTGCGGGACCACTACACCGTCCGCGGGGACGTGGTTGCGACCGTCGCCGAGACCGAGGCGGGCTTCACGTACGAGGTGCGGGAGCCCTCGCTCACCGCCGACGAAGAGGCGACGCTGGCGGAGATCCGCGAGCACTTCGCGGGTG
This sequence comes from Haloarchaeobius litoreus, assembly GCF_024495425.1. Lineage (NCBI taxonomy): Archaea > Methanobacteriati > Methanobacteriota > Halobacteria > Halobacteriales > Halorubellaceae > Haloarchaeobius > Haloarchaeobius litoreus. The sequence continues at coordinate 330,034 of NZ_JANHJR010000002.1, forward strand.
CGAACCTGCGCCGGCCACGCACCCGCGAGGGGACGGTCTCGCGGATGGAGACCGGGCTACGGCCGAAGTACCGCGCCGCGCTGGAACAGCTCCTCGCGGGAAGTCCCGAGTCGCGCCGGCGACTCCGGTACTACGCGCTCCGTGACGTGGGCTGTCTCGGCGCGGTGACGCCGCTCGCACTCGACGAGCATGTCGAGGTGGCCGACCCCGGCGAGGACCGGCTGTCGGTCCACACGACGAACTTCGCACCGGCCGAGACCGAGTTCCCGGCCGACGTGCGCTTCCTCGACCGCGTCGCGAGCGAGCGGCTGACGACGTACCGGGTGCCGTTCCGGGGCTTCTCGATCCCGGTCGTGCTCTACAGGGAGCGGCTGCTCGGCCACGACGCCTTCGCGACGAAGTACGCCGTCCGCGAGCCGGGGCTCCTGCCGGGCGACGAGGCGCTGCTGGCCGAGGCGAAGAAGCGAATCTGGGAGACGAACGTCGAGCACGTCGTCGAGGACAGCACCGAGTTCGTCCGCGAGCGGGCCGAACAGCTGCTCGCCCGGCGGCTGACTGCCCGGAACGCGAGCGCCTGGTTCGACGCGACCCGCCACCGGGTTCGGAGCGTGCTCGCCGACACTGGGCTCGGGGTGCCGCCGGTCGACGGCCGCTACGAGGACGGCCGACTGGCGGACCTCGTCTACTACGTCCTCCGGGACTACGTCGGCGAGGGCCAGCTCACCGTCCCCATCCGCGACCCGAATCTGGAGGACATCGAGGCGAACCGGGTCGGCGAGCGCGTGAAGGTCGTGCCGCGAACGGACGTTGGCCACGACGGTCGCATCCCGACGAACCTCACGTTCGAACAGGAGTCGGCGTTCGTCAACGTCGTCACACAGCTCGCGGCGGCCGACGGCGCGGAGCTCAACGCCTCGAACCCCTCCGCGAAGGTGAACCTCAGTCCGGGCGAGGTCGACGACGGCGTGACCATCCGCTGTGCGGTCGCGCTGCCGGTCATCTCCGAGGACGGCCCACACATCTCCATCCGGAAGCAGGCACCCGACGCGCTGACGCCGGTCGACCTCGTGGAGGGCGGGAGCCTCACCGCCGACCTCGTCACCAGCCTCTGGCTGTTGTACGAGCACCACGGCGTCGTCCTCTTCTCGGGGCCGACTGGTGTCGGGAAGACGACGCTGATGAACGCCCACATGCCTTTCGTCCCCTTCGACGACCGTCCCATCTCCATCGACGAGGGAAGTCGGGAGGTCAGACTCCCCCACGAGACGGGTATCTCGCTGACGACCCGGGACCACGAGGACGAGTTCAAGGCGGTGACGATGGCCGACCTGATGACCGAGGCGAACTACCTCAACCCGGACGTGGAGGTCATCGCGGAGATCAACACGCCCGCGTCGTTCTCTACGTTTGCCGAAAGTCTCAACACTGGCCATGGGTTGCTGGGTACAACCCACGCCGAGAACGTCGAGAAGCTCGTCAACCGGGTCGTCGAGCAGGGACTCCCGCCGTACCTGCTCCGCGAAATCGACCTCGTCGTCTTCCCGAAGCGGGTCGACGGAGAGCGCTACGTCGGGAGCGCCGTCGAGTTCGTCGACGAGGAGCGCTACCGGAGCTGTAGCGGGCGATGTGGCGTCGTCGAGAAGCACGGCACCACCGTCTACTGGAACGCCATCTTCGAGCGGACCGTCGAGGGCGAGTTCAAATTCGACTACGCGCATCCGGCGGTCCACGACGTGGAGAACCGCCGCTGTGGTGTCGACCTGTTCGAGCGACTCGCCGACCGCACGGACCGCCCCACCGAGGACGTCGAGCGGGAGTTCCACCGCAAGCATCGCTACGTGGAGTACCTGGTCCGTGAGGGCGTCGACGACTTCGACGAACTGTTCTCGTTCCTCTCGGACCTCCGCACTGACGAGGCCGCGACCGTCGAGCGCATCGGCGCGGGGAGGGGAGCGTGAGCCTCTCCGACGACGACCGCCCCACGCTCGGCGCGAACAGGGATGCCCTGCTCGACCGGGTCTGCTACGCGCTGTTCTCGCGCCACGCCGACCGCACGCGCCACGACGGCGACCGGGACCGCTACCGGGGGACGGACCTGCACGTCCCGTTCGATTTGTACCTCTCGCGGCTCTACGCGCTGTCGTGGCTCGGGGCGGCGCTCGGCTTCCTCGTCGGGACTGCCCTCACCCTCGCGCTGACGGCGGCGACGCTCCGGGGGGTCGCCGACTTCGTCCAGACCGGGCTGCCCTTGCTCTCGCCAGGGACCGTTCCGATGGTTCCGCGAACGGCAGTCGCGGTCGGTGTCGGCCTGCTCGTCGCGACCGCGACGAAACTCGGCACCCGACTGCTCGGCGGGCGGTACCTCCGGTGGCTCGCGTCGGCCCGCAGCTCCGCCATCGAGGCGACGCTTCCCGGCGCAGTCCGGTACCTGCGGGCGCTCTCGACGGGCAGCGACGACCAGCGCGAGATGCTCCGGAAGGTCGCGGCCAACCGGGAGGCCTACGGCGAGACGGCCGTCGCCTGCCGGACGGTGCTGAACAAGGCCGAACTGACGGGCAGTCTCGACGACGGCCTGCGCATCGTCGCCCGTGATACGCCGTCTCGTAACGCCCTCGCGCCGTTTTTGTTGAAGTTCCGCGAGCACGCCGACCAGGGCTCGGCCGAACTGACGAGCTACCTCCGCATGGAGGCGCGGATGCTCGGCCACCGGCAGTCCCGCGACCGGAACCGCGCCGAGGGTTTCCTCGAACTGCTCGCCGAACTGTTCATCGTCCTGCTGGTGCTCCCGGCGCTGCTGGTCATCGTCCTCACGGTGATGAGCGTCCTGACGCCGGGGCTGAACCAGCCGGTCGGCACGCCGGTCGGAGCCGTCACGCCGCGTGCCCTGCTCGTCTACGGCTCGGGGTTCTTCGTGCTGGCCGTCGGGGCCTGTGCGGCCGCGCTCGTCGCGAGCCTGCGCCCGCCGACGGGTCGCCCGACGTACCGGCGGCCCGAGGGCGTCCTCGACCTGTTCGCCACCGCCACGACGAACCCGTCGAGCGCGGCGGTGGTCTGGGTGCTGCCGGGGGTGCTGTTCGCCATCGTCGTCTTCACCGCGGGCGAGCGCGTCGTCGCCGCGCTCCTGCTCGGCTACGTCGCCTACGCCGTCCCGGTCGGGCTGGTCGCCACCCGCCGCGCCCGCATCGACGACGCGAAGGACCGCGAGATCAAGGACTTCGTCCACGCCGTCTCGGGCCACGTTGCGCTCGGCCGGCCGTTCGCGGAGGCCGTCCATCTGGTCGCCCGCGACGTGGACCTCGGCCCGCTCGACGAGGACGTCGCCGACCTCGCGTTCAACGCGACGCTGACGACCCGGGAGGGCGACCTCCGGGCGGCCGCGCTGGAGCGGTTCGTCGACCGCGTGGGCACACCGCTGGCCGAGCAGACGATGGGGCTCGTCACCGGCGCGCTCGACGCCGGCAGCGACGTGGAGACGGTGTTCGACACGCTCCAGACCGAGGTCGGCCGACTCTACCACGAGAAGAAGTCGCTCCGGAACGCGATGCTGGTCTACGTCGCGGTCGGCTGGACCGTCGCGCTGCTCGTCGTCGGTATCATGGTCGCGGTCAACGGTTACGTGCTCGACAGCTTCGCACAGCTCTCGGCCGTCTCGACGCCCGGCACGGGCTTCGTCCTCGACTCGGACGCGGTCGACGTGAGCCGCGAGCACTACCGCTTCTACGTGGTCTCGCAGTGTACGATGCTGGCAAGCGGCTGGTTCGCGGGCGTCGCCAACCGCGACCGGTACGATGCGCTGCTCCAGTCCGGCCTGCTGGTGCTCGTGGCACACGTCGTGTTCAGGGGGGCGGGGATGATATGACGGGCCTGCTGCCACCGCCCGATGGTTCCGACCGGGGGCAGTCGAACGTCGTCGGCGTCGCGCTCCTCCTGGGCATCACGGTCGTCGCACTCGGCGTCCTCACGGCGAGCATCGGCCTCGCGGTCGACGCCGGCACGGGTGCCGCCGACGCCGCCCGTGTCGGCGACGACGTCGACGACGCGCTCCGACCGGTCGAGGTGACCGGCGAGCACGTCGGGAGCGTCCGGGCGACGGACGGCCAGCTCCGGACCGTCGGCCGCGACGTGCGCGTGCTCAACGACTCCGGCACCGTCGCCCTGTTCGAGGCGGACGCCCTCGTCTACGAGACCGACGGCCAGCGCGTGACGTTCCTCGCGGGTGCCGTCGTGCGTGGCGAGGGGCGCGGTGCCAGACTCGTCTCGGACCCACCGGTCGTCGCCAGCCCGGACGGTGACGTGCTCGTCGTCGGCGTCGCGACGCTCGGTGCGGACCGGCGGACCGTCAGCTTCGCCGGCGAACCCGTCCGGCTCCGCACGAACGTCACGCACGACCGTCGGTCGCTCGGGCGGGGAGAGTATCGGCTCGCTATCGAGACGACGACGCCGGCCCCGTGGCGCTCGTACTTCCGCGAGCTCGGCGCGACCGTCACCGACCGCGACCTCGACGGTGATGGCGTCGACAGCGTCGTCGCGACGTTCCCCGACGAGCGCACGGCGTATCTGGTGGTCCACGCGCTCCACCTGGAGGTGGGCGATGCGTAACGTGCGCTCGGACCGGTCGGACGGACTGCGCGGCGTCTCGCCGGTCGTCGGGAAGACGCTCGAAATCGGCGTCGTCGTCCTCTACATCGGACTCCTGTCGACGACGCTGTACGGCGGCGTCGTCCCCGACTTCAGGTCGGCAGCGGGCGACGAGGTGGCGGACCGCACCCTCGCCGGGGCGACACAGGAGGTCGAGGACGCGGTGCCGCCCGGAACGGCGACGGCGGTCGACGTGCACCGGCGGGTCGAACTCCCCCGGACCATCCGCGGCGAGCCGTACCACGTTCGGGTCGTGGGCCGGACGCTCGTGCTCGACCATCCGGACCCGAACATCGGGGTCGAGACGACGCTCGCGTTCCCCACTACAGTCGTCCGTGTTGAGGGGTCGTGGTCGAGCACCGCCGAGGCGTTCGTCGTCGTCGAACGGACGGACGCGGGGCTGGTGGTTCGGCTGGCGCGAGGTGAGGCGTCGTGACCCGTGATGACCGAACGGCCGCGCGGGACGCCACGAACCGCGGGCAGGCCAATCTCGTCGCGCTCGGTGTGGCACTGCTCGCGCTGACAGCGGTCCTCGGCGTGGCGCTCGTCGTCGCCGACGGCGCGTTCGCCGGTGCCGACCGCGACCCCGGCGAGCACCGGCTGGCGAGCTCGCTGTCGGACCGGCTGGTCGCCGGCGACGGTCCGCTGACGACCCGCGCGAACGTGCTGAACGCGACCGCGGTCGCCGGTCTCGACCGCGCCGGCCTCGCCGACTCGTTCCCGGTGGTGGGAGAGCGGGACGTCCGCGTCCGGCTCGACGGCGAGACGGTCGCCCGGACTGGCGACGTGACCGGCGGGACGACCGTCCGCCGAATCGTCCTGGTGGAACGCGAGGAGACGGTTACGACCACGCCGAACCTCGACCGCGATGCGGTGACGCTCCCCCGCCGGACCGACCGCGTCACGCTGAACATCGAGCCACCGACCGGTACGCGACTCAGGACGGTCCGTGCGAACGGTCGCGTCGTCGCCCACGACCCTGCCGGCCTCTCGGGTAACGTTACCGTCGCAGTTTCGCGCTTCGAGACGACGACGCTGGCGTTCGACGCGAACGGGACGCTCCCGACCGGCAGCGTGGATCTGACCTACTACCCGACGCGGACGACGAAGGCCCTGCTCGTGGTGACCGTCGATGACTGAGCGTGCACAGCTGTCGCTGCCAGCCGTCGAGGCAGCCATCGGCGTGCTGCTGGTGCTCGCCGTCGTGGCGACGTTCGCCCTGCCGGTCGCCGACGGTGACACGACGGAGGCGCAGCTCGATACCTACGCCAGCGACGCGGCGACGGTGCTCTCGGGGGAGCCCCCGCGCCACGGTGGGGCGACGCGGCTCTCCGAGGTCGCCCGGTCCGAGGCCTCGTTCGAGCGCGAGCAGCAGGCGCTGGAGCGGCGCGTCGAGCGCATCCTCCCGCACAACCTGCTGTACCGCGTCGAGACCCCGCACGGGTCGGTCGGCTACCGCGTCCCAGCCGGCGTCTCGGTCGGCGTCGCCACGGTGCCGACGGGCCATGGAGAGGTGACGATACGGGTGTGGTACGTATGATTCGGCTGTCACGGCGCGCCCAGCTCGTCCTCGCTGCCGCCGGCGTCCTCGCCGTCGCGCTGCTCCCGCTGACGTTCGCGTACCTCCAGCTGGGCTCCCACCCCGACATCGACGCCAGCGAGGACCCCGCGAGTCCGGTCCGTGACGGTGTCCGCGTGCTCGAACGGGGCGTCCACGAGGCCGGGAGCGACGCGACTGGGCAGTCGTGGAGTCGGCGTGAGGCGGTCGCGGACGACGTTCGGGCGCACCTCGACCCGCGATTCCGGTCGCTCGAATCCTCGCGCGTCGCCGAGGGCGTCGCCTACGAGGTTCGGGTGAACGACTCGGCGGCGAGCGCGTGGGCGGCCGAGCAGTGCCCGTCGGGGCCGGACCGGCAGTTCGGCGAGTGCGAGGCCATCGATGGGGTCGTCGTGCAGGAACGGGCCGGCGAGACGACCGTCCTCGCGGTGGCGGTGGACCTCACCGTGACGACGCAGGATGGCGTGTCGGTGGTGACGGTGGTGGTGCCGGTCGTGGGGTGACTACCGCATCACTCGTCTTCAGTCCGGTTCCAGAGCCAGCCGGTGAGGAGGGCGGCGGTTCCCGCGAGCGCACCGGTCGTCAGCGAGAACCCAGGACTCCCACCGTCCGACCCGGTACTGGTCGTCAACGACGGAGCGGACGTCTCCGGTACAGTCGACGTCGAGGGAGGGGCGGTGCTCGCTGTCGGCGTCGGCGACGCCGTTTCGCTCGGGGTCGGCGTGGTGGTCGGATCCGTCGATTCCTGTGATGCACGCGCGGCCTCGCGTCCGAGGACCGCGAGCTGGGTGCCGACGACCTGTTCGACGTTGGCGAACCTGTCCGACATGAGATGGTAGCGGTGCATGCCGAAGAGCGTGACGCGACCGTCGCCGTGGCTCGCCGTGGCGTACATCTCCGAGCCGGCGGCGGACTCCTCGTCGCTGCTCCGTTCCCTGAGGGGTTGCTCTGTGTGGAGCCACGCCTCGCTGTCCTCGGGCAGGCTGGCGAGGGCCGTCGATTCGGACGGACGCTCCGCGATCGGTGTCCCGAGCCTGAACGTGATCTCGGGGACGCCCCTCGTGAGGAGGTGGTCGGGATACGTGGGTTCGACGCGTGGGTCTTCGCCGTCGGGGAAGACGACGGGCCGCCCCTGGAACCGGAAGCCGAACGGCTCGGTCAGGTCGTCGACGCCGTCGTCGACGCCGCCACGGGCGAGGACGACCAGACTCCCGCCCCGGTCGACGAACGATTCGACCGCCGCGATTTCGTCGGGGGCGAACCCGTACGCTGCCCCCCGGTAGGCGAGGGCAGGCGGAACGACGAGGACGTCGAGTTCGGCGAGTGCGGTCTCGTCCCAGCCGTCCACCATCCGGTAGTCGTAGCGGGGGAACGTCTCGCGGAGCGGCGCGAACGGGTCGTCGGCGTCGACGGACTGCGGCTGGCCGTGTCCGATGTCGATGCCGATGACGGGCCGGGGGTGCGCGTCGGCCAGTTTCTCTTCCGCGGTCCGGGCTGCGTCGAGTGCCTGCCCGTACGCGTTCGCTTCGAGGGCGGTTTCGGCGGCGTCCTGGTACACCTCGGCGCTCACGAACGAATCCGCCCAGTCGCGACCGTCCTCGCTGGCGGCGGTCAGCTCGGTCTCGACTGCCTCGGTCCGGGCGCGGGCGTCCACCTCGGCGGCACCGTCGACGAGCGCGTCGGCCGACGGGGCGAGGACGACGAACCCCCACTCGTCGAGTTCCGGCAGTGTGACCGAGAGCGTCTCCCCGTCCTCGGTCACCGAGAGGTCGGTGCGCTCCTCGGGGGTGTAGTACCGGGCGGCCCCCACCGCGAAGTCGGGTGTTGGAATCGAGAGCTCGACGTCGGTCTTCGACTCGAACGTGTCCGTCTCGACCGTGTAATCGTAGTTGAGCGCGTGGACGACGACCCGTTCGGGCGCCGACTGGACGTGTCGGCTCACGGAGAGCGTCGGGTCGTCGCGGGCGGTTGCCGACCGGACACCTGCGGATTCGAGTGCGGCACGCAGCTCGCCGGTGGTCTCCCCACGCTGGTTCTTCGTGCGGCCCGGGTCGTCCGCGAGGACGGTCGTCCCGTCGTGTTCGAAGACGGCTGCGGTGTCGTCTCTGGGTTCGTACATCCCGTCACGCGAGGGTGCGGACCCGCTGGTGACGATGTGGCCCCCGTCCCCGAGGTACGTTTCGAGTACCGTCAGCTGGGCGTCGGTGACGCTCTCGACGCCCGGCAGCACGACCGCGTCGTAGTCGGCCAGGCGGTCGAGCTGGTCGCCGTCGTCCCAGAGACTCGGGTGGCCGAAGACGAGCACGTCGTAGGATATCTGTGCTTCGCGGAGGAGCGTCGTCGTCCCGACGAACGACGAGATCCGCGGGCTGTCGCCGGCCACTCCGACGTTCCACTGCCGCTCGTTGTTCCAGAGGAGCGTCGGGAGCGACCACACCACGGCGACCCTGGCGTCGGGGTCGACGTCGTCGAGGAAGCGTTCGTGCGTCCAGAGGAAGTCGACGAACGACTGCAGGCGCTCCGGGACTGTCCCGTCCGCCTGGATCCAGTTGACGACCACCTGGTCGGTCGAGTATGCGGCGCCGCCCGTGAGCGGTATCTTCAGCTGTGCGCCCATCGCGTAGGACTCGGCGACCTGGAACCGCTTGAGGTTCGGGTACTGGTTCTCGGGGTCGAAGCCGCCGGGGTTCGATTCGCCCAGCTCGGTAAGCGTGCCCTTGGCGGTGGCGGGCTTCGAGAACCGGCCGATGGCTCGCTCGAGTTTGTAGTGGTAGTCGACGGCCGGGTCGACCCGGGGGAAGTGCTCGACGTGGATGATGTCGAGGTGGTCGCTGACGTAGATGTTCGCGGCCTGTGGATGGCCGAAGCCCCCCATGAAGTGGTTCCCGTAGAGCTGGATGTCACCCGCGTCCATCCGCTCCGGGAACAGCTCCTGGAGGCGCTGCCGACAGGCAGCGAAGAAGTCCTTGATTCCTCGATGGTGGTGGAGGAGGTACTCGCGGAACACCGGGTCCTCGAACGGGTCGCCGCCGTCGTCCGGCGCGAGCCCCTCGTCGCGGAGATACTCACGGATGTCGAACGACGCGGGGTCGTCGATACCGAGTTCCCGTCGGCGGTCCGCCGCGAGCGATTCGAGGTGCGTCCTGAACGCGTCCTGCGCCCAGACCGAGAAGTCGAGGCCCTGGAACCGGAAGACGCCGATCCCGTCGATCCAGAACGTGGAGTAGCCCGCCGCCAGCCGCTTCCGTGCGACGTACATCAGGACGTCGACGGCACCCGGAGCGAAAACGGATGGAATACCGTTCGTCTCGAAGGCGTACTCGATATCGTGTGGCGTTCCGTCGAACTGCTCCGCGAGCAGGTCGTTCGGATGCTCGACGGGGGAGCCGTCCGGGAATCGCCAGTCGTGGGCGTCGAAGACGGCCTGGTACTTTTCGACCGCGTCGTCGTCCGGGATGTTGATGGTGACGTTGCGGCCGACCGTTCCGGGGAGCCCCGTCTCCAGTGAGTACGCCAACTGTGCGTTCTGGCTCTCGTACGTCCGGATGTCGCCCTCGTCGAACGCCATCAGCGAGTCCCAGTCGAGTGCATCTGGATGGAAACCCTGGATGGTCCGCAACTGTTCACGGTGGGAGACCGGGTCCCAGCCGTTGACCGGTGGCTCCGTGAAGTACTGGTCGCCGAACTGCGTGATGAGGAACGGGTCGTCGGGATACGACGGAGTGGGGACAATCATCTCCTCGTCCGGGGCGGTGTCGGTCCGTACACCGGCCGTGTCGAGGGACTCCCGCTCGAATTCGAGCCAGAGCGGGAGCCCCGCCGTGCCGACGACGCCTCCGAGCATCGTCCGTCGAGAGAGAGTTGGACTACGGTCATCTACGCCGTCGTCGTCGTCGGTCATCGTAGAACGACCAGAGATGTATTATCGGTGTGATTAAAATTTCTGGCCTCGAACAGTGTGCCCGCGTCCTCCCGGTCGGGTCGACGAACTCCGGAACACCCGACGATGGCGACGCAGGAGGTGGTCGTGACGTGGCCTGCTCGTCACTCTGACTCGACGGCGTCGAGCAGCGCCTCCGCCTCCCGCACCTTCCGGTCGATGCGGTAGCAGTGGGTCTTGACGGTGCCGAGGTCGAGGCCGAGTTCGGTCGCGATGGCCTGCTGGGTGTTCCCGCCGTCGCGGAGCGCCTGCACCTGTGCCTGCCGGGGTGAGAGGCCGGCGTTGACGAGCGTCGCGACCGTGGGACTCGGCACGACGACGGCGTCGCTCCCCGGAACGGACTCGTCCATCACGGCCTGTGCGAACGCGGCGTGCACTGCCATTGCGGCGTCGCGGTCCCGGGCGGGCAGGTCGAGCCGGTCGGTCAGCTGGCTCCAGACGCCGGTGCCGACGAACAGCACCGTGGCGAGCCCGTCGTCGGTGGTGTGCCAGGGCTGGTCGTACTCGTCGTCGTAGTGCTTCTGGATGGCGTCGCCGCTGTCGGCGAGGTCGTCGTGGATGGTCGCGAGCACGTCGGCGAGGTGGCCGGGGTCGACGCCGTGGTCGCGTGCAGTGTCGCTGACGAGCGACGACGAGAAGGGGGTGGTCGACGGCATGGGAGGGGCTACGGCCTCGTCGGCCTTCAGGTTTACGTATATTGTAAACTCCCCGCCGTTCGCGGTGGGTCGCGACCGCTGGCCGGCGGGTCGCTCGCCGGTCCCGGCCGCCGACTGTCGCTGGGCGAGGGAGACGGCGGACGCGGCACCGACGAACACCGTGGCTCGTGCTGCCGCCGGCGTCGTCGTCCACGGACGCTACCCCGGCAATCTGCTCGCGGATTCGAACGACGTGTCGTCGCGTGAATAAGACCCCTGACAGATACCACCCGGTATTCATAAACCTGACCTATAAATATAATGCTGCATTATAAACTCCATGGCTGCAAGTGACGACGGCATTCCTCCAGAGCCAGTGGCGAGAGGAGCACACGACTTCGCAATCGGAGAATCGATCAGCACGACCGTCGCGACAGTACTCGGTCGGGCGGCAGGGATGGACCCGACCAGCATCCGGCCGCTGTACGAGCACATCGACACGGATGCCCTCGACGCACTCGTGGCCCACGGCATCGAGACCGGCCGTGGGGCCGCCGTCAGCATCGACTTCTCCGTCGACGACTTCGACGTCTGCGTGCGGGGTGACGGCGAGGTCTCGGTGTACGAGACGTTCTGACCCGTCTCAACTCCCCTCAGATGCTGGACTCAGTTCGCCCCGACTGCGTCGAGTAGCGCGTCGTAGTCGGGTTCGTTCGTCGGGTCCTCTGCGATCCAGGCGTCTCGCACGGTCCCCCCGTCGTCGACCACGAACACCGCCCGGTTCGCGATGTCGTACAGCCCCAGGTCGGGGATGTCCATCTCCAGCCCGTACGCCCTGATGCCATCGCCGGCCGTGTCGCTCACGAGCTCGAACTCGATGTCGTGCTCCTCGCGGAACGCGCCGAGCGAGAACGGCGAGTCCGCGCTCACCCCGAGTATCGTCGCGCCGGCCGCGGCGAACTCGTCGTGGCGCTCCTGCAGCGCGACCATCTCGTTCGTACACGGTGGCGTGAACGCCCCGGGGAAGAACGCGAGGACGACCGGCCCGTCACCGAGGTGGTCGGCGAGGTCGAACGGTTCGTGGTCGCTCGTTCCGTACGTCGCGGTGAACGTCGGTGCGGTGTCGCCTGTCGAGACCATGGCTGGGGCTACGGTCGTCCCGGACAAGGTTCGCCGGCCGCACACGTTCGGGCCGTGCTCCGACCGAACGGTTTTCAGCGTCGTCGCGGTACCGTCGGGCGGATGTCCTCCCTCGTCGATTCGGTGTCGTACCCGCAGGTGGCGCTGGGTGCCGCCGTGGGCCTCCTGGCGCTCGCGCTCGTCGCACTCGACGTCTACTCCCCACCGCTCCCGGTCGCCCTCGCCATCACCGTCCTCGCGCTCGTGCTCGCTGCCCGCGGGCTTCGACCGTTCGGCGGGACGGTGGGCTACCACGTCCTCCAGGCCGCGGCGTTCGGCTGCTGGGGTGCGGCGGTGCTCCTGACGGACTTCGTGGGTTGCGGGCCGTCCCGGCCGTGTTCGTCGTCGCCGGCAGCATCGGTGTGCTGTACTACGGGCGCCTCGCCGTGCAGCGTGGCCCCTGGTCGCCCATCGACGGCTGAGGGCCGCAGGCCCGTCGGCCGACAGCTCACCGTGTCGCGAACGCGCCCGCGAGCAGGTACGCGTAACCGAGGGCACCGGCGAGTGCGAGCACGACACCGGCGGTCGCCACCGTCTCGGCGAGGAGCACGGCACCGGCCGTCTGCACGGCGACGCCGGCCGCGAGCAGCGCCATCGCCGCGAGCGCGGTCCGGTCGTCACAGCCCGGCCAGCGGCCGACGTTCGGCGGGTAGAACTGGAGCGAGACGCCGACGACGGTCAGTCCCAGGAAGCCGAGCAGGGTGAGCCGGCGGTGGGCCGGAATCAACGCGCCGTCGAGGCCGACGAACGCGAACCACAGGCCGAGCGCGACCGCGGCGACCCCACCGATGGCCCCGAGGAGCACGCCGTAGAGCGCCGTCCGCCGACGGTCCGAGCGGACGAACAGGGTGGCGACGATGGCTGCGTAGCCGACGACGGCGACGGTCTCGACGGCGGCGGCGAGGTGGAACCAGCGCCCAGCGGGGAGGGTCGCCGCGAGCAGGACCGGACCGACCGCGCCAGTGGGGAGGACGACCCAGACCAGGGGCTTCGGCGGTTCGGCGACGAGGAACCGTGGCAGGAGTCGCACACCGAGGCCGAAGACGAGCAGCGTCGCCGTTCCGGTCCCGAGCAGGTGGGTGACCCGGGCCGGGTAGCCGTCGAAGACCGGCTGCACGACCCCGGCCAGGCCGAGCGTTGCGTAGCTCCCGACGAGCAGGTACGCGAGTGCGACTGGGACGACGGCGTTGGCGGCGCGGTCGACGCGCTCGCGGTGGGCGTTCGGGCCGCCGGTCCCGGTCTCGGCACCCGCGAGGTTGTCCCGCACCGTCCACGCGAGCGTCCCGACGAAGACGACGACGCCGGCGGTCCACAGCACCGCGCCGGCAGGTTCGAGCGCGTCGGGCGTGCCCTGGAACGGTGCGAGCGCGAGGCAGGCCACCCCGACGGCGGTGAGCGGCAGCTGGACGATCGCCGCCCGGGGTTCGGCGAGCTCGCGGTCGAAGTACGACGGCACCAGCGAGTACGCCTTCCCGAAGACGACGTGGAGGACGAAGCCGTACAGGCCCAGCGCCACCTCGGTCCCGCGTGGGACGCCGACGAGCAGGCCGACCTGCCACGCGAGCAGGGAGGCGACGGCGATGCCGACGTAGCGACGCGCCCAGCGGGAGACGGTTGCGGCCATGGGCGGGGGGTTCGACTGCCGCCGGGAAAGTCGTGGTGCCGGAGCGGTTCGCCGGCGGCCCGTGCAACAGTGGATTAGGTCCGCCTAAAATTCGAAAGTGATTTAAATTGTTAGGCTAGCCTAAAACTCATGACCCCCGACTCGTACGACGATTCGACACGCCGACGCTTCCTGCAGACCGGTGCTGGACTCGCGACGGCGGCTGCGCTGGCCGGCTGTCTCGCAGAATCCGGAACCGGCGACGGGACACCGACACGGGAGCCGACGTCGACCACGCCCCCCGAGACGACGGACGACTCGACGACGGCATCCACGTCCGAGGAGTCCTCCGAGACGACCGGCCCCTACAGCGTCACCATGGAGCCTGTCGGACCCGTCGAGTTCGACAGCGTCCCCGAGACGTGGGTCGCCAACAACGGGAGCTGGGCCGACATGGGCGTCGCGCTCGGCCTCGAGCCCCCGAAGGCGGTCTGGTTGACGGGACGTTACCACACCCGGTACTACGACAGCATCGACGGCGTCTCCGTCGACAAGAGCGACATGGTGTCGCTCTACCAGAGCGGCGTCAGCAAGGAGCTGTTCTACAGCGTCGACGCCGACGTGCACGTGATGGACCCCAACTTCCTGATGAACCGCTTCGACGGCTGGGACGAAGGCGACGTGGCGGAGGTCGAGGAGAACGTCGCACCCCTGTTCGGCAACTGCATCTACGCCCAGCACTACCCCTGGCACTCGGACTACCGGTACTACAGCCTGTACGAGGCGTTCGAGAAGCTCGCGCAGGTGTTCCAGCGGGTCGACCGCTACGAGGCCTTCACCGAGGTCCACGACGAGTTCCAGTCGAACCTCGCGCCCCACGTCCCGACGCAGGGCGAGCGCCCCGAGGTCGCCGTGCTCTGGGGCGTCGGCGAGGAACCGGAGCAGTTCTACCCGTACATCATCGGCGCGGGGACCGGCTTCAAGCACCTCCGCGACCTGCGGGTCCGCGACGCGCTCGCGAGCACCGACATCCAGGACTTCCACGGGAGCCGTGCGGCCATCGACATCGAGACGCTGTTCCAGGTCGACCCAGAGGTGCTCATGCTGCGTGGCTACGAGGCCACGACCGAGAGCGAGTTCCAGAGCACGGTCGTCGCCAGCCTCGAGGACCACCCGACGGCGCGCGAGCTCACGGCCGTCCAGAACGGTGACGTCTACCGCGCCGGCGGGCTCTACCAAGGCCCCATCACGAACATGGTGCTGACCGAGCGGACTGCCGGCCAGCTCTACGGCGTCGACGAGCAGCTGTTCGACCGCGGACGGGTCGCCGACATCGTCGCGGGGGAGATCTGAGCATGACCGGGCAGGCGGACGCGGACGACACGGCGAGCGACCACGCCGGGACGGGCGACGGGGCCGCGTGCGATGTGGGCCTCGTCGAGACGCTCCGACACGAGCGGGAGAACGTCGCACGGCTCACCGCCGAGGACGGCGCGTTCGCGGTCGCCTGCCGGGAGACGGGCACGAGCCCCGAACCCATCGACGGCGCGACGTTCGGGACGTTCGAGCACGCCGAGCGAGCCCGCGATGCCGCCCGTCGCTACCGGGCGGTGCTCCGATCGCTGGACCCCGGCCTCGAACGCTACGAGCTCGCGGTCTGCACCGCCGACGCGACCGACGGCACGCTCACCCAGGTGCGCCAGCGCACCGACCGGCGGCGTGCGAACGGCGTGCCGGAGTCCCGCCAGACCGTGACGCTCACCGGCGAGGGCGGCGACGAGTGGCTCCGCGTCGAGAACGGCCCGGTCGTCCACCTCGCCGGACCGGACGCCCTGCTCGACGACGAACTGGTGACCCGACAGCTCGAATCGGGGCTGGGGACGCGATGACGGGCGACAGTGCGGACCCCGTCGAACACGACGTGGTGGTCGTCGGTGGCGGCCCCGCCGGCTCGTCGGCCGCCGTCTTCACCGCCCGGTACGGCCTCGACACGGTCGTCTTCGACCGCGGCGCGGCGGCGCTGCCGCGCTGTGCGTTCCTCTCGAACTACCCGGGGTTCCCGGCCGGCATCGACGTCGGGACGTTCCAGGCGATGCTCGCCGACCACGTCGAGTCCGCGGGTGCGGAGCTGAGAGAGGCCTCCGTCGTTGCCGTCGAGCGTGCAGGGGAGCCAGACGCGGCGGCGGGTGACGACACCCCCGACGCCGCCCGTTTCGTCGTCGAGACCGCCGACGACCGACGGGTCCGGGCCGACCACGTCGTCGCCGCGGCATGGTACGACGGCTCGTACCTCGAACCGCTGGACGACGACGACGCGATGTTCGAGCTGCACGAGCACCACGGCGAGGAGCACGAGCGCTTCGACCCCGACTACCCCGACCACGACGGCCGGACGCCGGTCGACGGGCTGTACGTCGCCTCGCCCGCCGACCAGCGGAGCGCGCAGGCCGTCATCGCCGCGGGCAACGGTGCCCACGTCGCCCGGTCGCTGCTCGAAGACCGGCGCATCGCCGAGGGGTACCCAGAAGGCATCGCGGCGCACTACGACTGGCTCCGCCAGGAGAGCGAGTTCACGGGCGAGTGGGGCGACCGCGACCGCTGGCGCGAGTACTTCGAGACCGAGGCCGGCGAGCACGACCTGAGCGGCGAGCGGTTCGCCGAACTCCGCGAGTCGTACGTCGACCGCGCCTTCGAGACGAAGACGGGCGAGGACGAGGTCGAACGCCGGACCGAGACCGCCCACCACCGGATTCTGGAGCATCTCGACGACGAGCACATCCGGTCGTATCTCGACCGCCAGACCGCCGCCGTGACTGGGGAGGGACACGATGCACGGTGAGCGCGTCGGAACCGGGGCGAGCCCTGCTGTCGCCGACTCCCGACTCGGCTGGCTGTTCGACCCGAAGCTCGTCGGTCTCGCGGTCGTTTGCGTCGTCGTCGTCGTCCTCGGTGGCATCGTACAGGTGAGCCACGGCCCGTTCCGGATGAGCTACGGGGAGGTCTGGCGCGCGCTGACCGACGGGCGCGTCCTCTTCGACGTCGAGGTGTGGCAGGCGTTCCTGCTCGGCCACGAGGTGCCCGAGATGAGCCGGCAGAACCTCGTGGTCTGGTACATGCGCCTGCCCCGCGTGCTCGTCGGCATCGTCGTCGGCGCGAACCTCGCCATCTCCGGGGCCATCTTCCAGGCCGTGACGCGCAACGAACTCGCCAGCCCGTTCATCCTCGGGGTCTCCTCCGGGGCCGGCGCGGCCATCCTGCTGACGCTCGTCTTCCTCGGCGGACTGGCGATGTACCTCCCGCTCATCGCCGCGGCAGGTGGTGCCGGCGCGTTCCTCCTCGTCTACCTCATCGCGTGGAAGAACGGTACGTCGCCAGTGCGCCTCGTCCTCGCCGGCGTCATCGTCGGCACGGTGTTCCTCTCGCTCCAGCAAGCGATGTTCTTCTTCACGCAGGACATCGCCGTCGCGAAGTCCGCCCGCGCCTGGACCGTCGGCTCGCTCATCAGCACCGACTGGGAGCAGGTCCGGATGGTGCTCCCGTGGTCGGTGCTGGCCGTCGCGCTCGCGCTGGCCGGCTCGCGCCAGCTGAACGTCCTCCTGCTGGGCGAGCGCACCGCGAAGTCGCTCGGCATGAACGTCGAGCGCGTCCGCTTCGGGCTCTCCGGCGTCGCCGTCCTCGCGGCCGCAGCGAGCATCGCCGTCGCGGGCGTCGTCAGCTTCGTCGGCCTCATCGTCCCGCACATGGTCCGGAACATCGTCGGCAGCGACTACAAGAAGCTCGTCGTCGGCTGCCTCTTCGCCGGACCCGCGCTGGTCGTCGCGGCCGACGTGGGCGCTCGGCTGTTCGTCCCGGTGGTCGCCGGCGACACCGCACAGCTCCCGGTCGGCATCGTCACCGGCCTGCTCGGCGGCCCGTACTTCCTCTACCTGATGCGCAAGCAGGAGGCGATGGGGCAGATATGACGGCCGACGAGCCGGAGGCGAACGAGTACCCGCGTCCCGACGGCGGTCCCGCCGTGCAGTGGGCGGACGAGGAATCGGCGGCGGAGCCGGATGCCCCGACGACCAGCACCACCACGGATGCCGCGACGTTCGTCGGCGAGGACCTCAGAATCGGCTACTCGGGGACCGACGAGCCGGTCCTCGACGACGAGTCCATCCGCGTGCCGCCCGGCCGGGTGACCGCGCTCGTCGGGCCGAACGGCTCCGGCAAGAGCACGCTCCTGAAGGGGCTCGCCACGCAGCTCCCGCTCGACACCGGACGCGTGCTCGTCGACGGCGAGGACGCCCACACCCTGGATTCGAAGGCGCTCGCCCGCCGCCTCGGCCTGCTCTCTCAGGAGAACATCTCGCCGGACAGCACCAGCGTCGAGCAGCTGGTGGCCCACGGGCGCTACCCGCACCGCGGCTTCTTCGAGCGAACGAGCGAGGCCGACCGTGCGGCCATCGACCGGGCGATCGAGCTCGCCGGCGTCGACCACCTGCGCGGGCGTGCCGTCGGCAGTCTCAGCGGCGGCCAGCGGCAGCTCGTCTGGATCGCGATGGTGCTCGCCCAGGAGACCGACGTGCTCCTGCTCGACGAGCCGACGACGTTCCTGGACCTCCACCACCAGCTGGAGGTGATGGAGATCGTCGAGACGCTCCGCGACGAGAGCGAGACGACCGTCGTGCTCGTCCTCCACGACATCGAGCAGGCCGCCCGCCACGCCGACCACCTCGTCGCGCTGCGCGACGGCTCGGTGTACGCCCGTGGGCCACCCGCGGACGTGCTCACCGAGGACCTGCTCGCCGACGTGTTTCGGGTCGAGACGACCGTGACGGAGACGCCGGAGGGGCCGTCGGTGACGCCGCTCTCGCCGTTGCACGAGTAGCGGGCCGTCGGGGCGACGAACCGATTTCCGCTTCCCCGGGTTCTTTCGGTCGGCCGTACCGCCATCGTAATTTGTCAACGGACAATGCGAGCGACGCGCTCGTACGCTACCCGATTCAAAGCGACAGTCTCACCCTTCAGCGTGGGCCTGAATCCCACGAGTGAGCCACGACCATTATTCATGGGTCCTCCGGAGCATCCTCCCTGAATTTCTATCTCCTTTGGAGCAACCCTTCCCATATCATCCCCGGTTGATATTCAATTCTTTCAACCGCTTGGACCATCCCTAGTCGTCGAACTTGGTTTTATTTGAGCCGTAATTCGATACACAAATTCAAATTTATATGCAATCGAAAATAATAGATGGTCGATGAAGCGAGCCAATACGTTCGAGGTGATTCCACAGTCCGGGCAGGACGAGGAGTTGCTTCGACGCCTGTTGGACGCTTCTGCCGCTCTCTGGAACGAAATCACCTACGAGCGTCGCGAACACTACGCCGACCCGGACGAAGACGTATGGGACATCAGCGAGTATCGCGGGCGCTACGGCGGTGTTCTCGGTGCTTCCACCGTTCAGCAAATCGAACGGAAGAACCGCGAAGCATGGAAGTCCTTCTTCAGCCTCAAGAAGAAAGGTGAAGCCAATGGCAAACCCGGCTTCTGGGGTAACTCGGAAGATGGACGAGAACTCCGCACGTACATCCGCAACACGTCGTACTCCGTCGAGTGGGACGAGTACTCCCGACTCGAAATCCTCGTCGGCCAAGATCTGAAAGACGAGTATGGGCTTGGACATCGCGAACGCCTCCGACTCGAAGTTCGTGGCGATCCCAACTGGAAAGAATACGACAAGCAGGGCCGGTTAGAGTTGTTCTGGGACGAGAACGCACGCACATTCAGAGCCTTTCAGCCAGTCACAATCGACAATTCTCGACTGGCACACCCATTGGCGGACGAAACCGCCGCGCTGGACATCGGTGCGAACAATCTCGTCGCTTGTACGACCACGACCGGAACGCAACTGCTGTACGAAGGGCGCGACCTGTTCGAGCGGTTCCGCGAGACAACGCGGGAAATCGCTCGGCTTCAATCACTCTTGGATAACAGCCGGTACAGCAGTCACCGGATACGCTCGCTGTACCGACGCCGGACGCGCCGACGCGACCACGCTCAGGACGCGCTCGCCCGCGACCTCATCGAACGGTTGCACGGCGATGGCGTTGCCACGGTGTTCGTTGGGGCGTTGACGGACGTGCTCGATACACACTGGTCGGTGGAAGCGAACGCCAAGACACACAACTTCTGGGCGTTCCGCGCGTTCATCTCGCGGCTAGCGTGTACCGCCGAGGAGTACGGTCTCTCGGTGGAGGTGCGCTCGGAAGCGTGGACTTCTCAAGAATGTCCAAACTGTGGTTCGACCGACCGGACGACGCGCCACCGCGACACGCTCACGTGTCCGTGCGGATTCGGCGGTCATGCAGACCTCACCGCTTCGGAGACGTTCCTGAGACGGCAGACGGATGTAGTACGGCCGATGGCACGGCCTGTGCGCCTCAAGTGGGACGACCACGAGTGGTCAGAGTCACCACGCTCAGTTCCCAACGGGGAGCGCACGAACCCGCAAGTTGCCTCCGTGGGTCGGTAAGCGATACCCCCAGCGCGAGGAAACCCCGGCGTTCACGCCGGGGAGGATGTCATGCCCGCGAGAAGTTCGGCGAGCTGTACGGGCTGTAGTCAGTCGTTCCGGGTGTCGAACGCAGAGCGCATCCGCTCGCGCCACTCGGTGTTGTCCGAGACGGCGGATTCGAGCTGGTCGAGCCGCTCGACGATGGCCGCACACTCCTCCTCGCGGAGTTCGACGACGGCGGCCTCCGTCTCCGCGATGGCGTCGGCGTTCTCCTCGACGCCAGCGGCGTTCTGTCGGATGTCTCGCGCGTTCAGCGCGATGTTTCGCTCGCCCTCGGCGATGGCCTCGGCGTTCTCGTCGATGCTCGCCGCGTTCGACTCGACCTTCTGTCCCTGTGCGTCGATGGCGTCCCGGGTCTCCTCGAGGCGCCCGTGCTGGTCCGCCAGCGAGTCCTCCAGCTCCGTGACAGCGTCCTCGACGCTCTCGAGCGAGTCGCCGAGGTCCTCCACGGTCGCCTCGGTGTCCCCGAGGTCACCCTCGACGCGGTCGAGCTGGTCGGTCAGCTCCGCGTGTTCGGCCTCGAGCGAGTCGAGGCGGTCGTCGAGGTCGTCGAGCACCTGCTGGGCGGTGCCCTCCTCGTCGATGAACTCCTCGATGGCGTCCGCGTACGCCGCCAGGTCTGACACCCGGCCGCTCAGATAGCGCAACCGAACGGCGACGCTCGGCTTCGGCCCGACCCCGAGCGCGCGTCGGAGGGTGGTGCGCTGACGCTCGGAGACGCCCGTCTGGAGCTCCGCGACGAGCTCGTCGAGCAGTCGCCCGTCGTCCGGGCCGGACCGGACCGCACCCGCCCGTCTGGAGCTGGACTCCGCCCGGGCGTCGTCGGCGCCGGGCTCGATGGAGAACTCGTCCCACGTCATGTCGAGTCTGGTCGTGTCCGAGACCGCCTCGGGTGTCGTGGACTCGAACTCGCCGCTGAACCCGGTGTCGAGCTCGCTCGCCAGCGACGCGAACCGTTCGCCGGCGTCGTCCGAGCCACAGCCGGCGTCGCCGGCGGCCATCACGAGCGCGGCGGGGTCGAGCTCCTCGACGACGGTCTCGTCGACCGCCGTCAGTTCGACGGCCGACACCGGGTCGAGCGTTGCCACCGCACGGCGGACCGTGTCGCTGGCGAGTCGCGCCCCGACGACGAGGTCGAGGGTCCGGTCGAACGAGCCGTTCCGGAGGGCCGTAGGTGTCGGGTCGCTCCCGAGCAGGTAGAACGCGTTCTCCAGCGACCGGAGCACCCGCTCGACGTCCGTGGCGGTCGCCCCCGACACGGTCTCCACGTGGAGGTGGTAGAGCGACGGCGTGTCGGAGTCGTCCAGTCCGCCGGTGAGCGCCCGCCGGATCGCCTGCTCGTCTATGGTGTCGTCCTCGGCTTCGTCGTCGCCGTCGAGGTCGTCGTCTGTTTCGGCGACGCTGTCGTCGGTCTCGTCGTCGCCGTCGGGTTCGTCGCCCGTCTCCTCGTCGTGCTCGGCGGCTCCGTCGCCCTCGCCGTCGGGTTCGCCGCCCGGGTCGACGAGGCCGTCCCTGCCACTGGCGGTTCCGTCCTCGCATTCACGGGCCGCCGCGGCCACCGCGTGGTCGGCACCGGCTTCCACACTGTCGCTATCCCGTTCCCCGCCGTCGTCGTCCCCGGGTGGTACATCGTCCGTCGCCGTGTCGGCTCCGGCTGCTGTGTCGTCTCCGGTTTCGTCGGGACCGGCGGCCGGGTCCGCGTCGGGCGCCGATACACCCTCGCCGACCTCTTCCCCACCGCCGGCGCGGAGCACCGGGTGGGCGGTATCGACCGAGGCGAGCGCCGGTGCTGCTTCCAGATCGACGCCCGAGAGCGCGTCCGGGTGGACATCGTACCCCGTGAGCAGCTGGCTGTCGCCGTTCACGCGGCGGGTCCAGACCAGTCGGCCGTTCTCGACCGACCAGTTCTCCGGGTCGTGCTCCTCGCGGAAGGTGATCCCCCGGGCCATCGCCTCGTTCTCGAGGCAGTCGTGGACGAGCCGGACCCTTGCGTCGTCTGACCGTTCCGACTCGATGCGGAACGTGACGACGATGTCGTCGCGAGAGTTGTCTTCAGCGCTGTTCACGAACTTCGTCACTGTGATTCCCCCATTGCGTACATCCATCGTGCCCACCCCCATGGGCGAGAACACGTTGGGCATCCAATTATTTTAGTGTGCTGGCAATGAACCGTTCAATCGGTGGTAGGGGGCCCCTGTAAACTGAATTCGGCATGGGGTGCCATGTCGTGTCGCGGGGACTGGTCACGCTGACGACCGCGTCTCGGTCGCGCGCACAGGAACCACCCACGGGTCGCGAACCGCCACATTTCGGGCCGACTACGACCGCGTACCCGATAGCCGAACGACGACGTGCTCCTCGCCGGTCGCCACCGTCTCGACCGACCGGAACCCCCCGAAGTGCCGGGAGAGGTCCAGGCTGCGGTGGTGGACGACGGTCGCACGGCCGTCCGACGCCAGCACGCGCTCCATGCCCGAGAACAGGTCCGCGAGCACGCCGTCGCCGGCGTGAGTCGGCGGGTTCGACAGGATTCGGTCGAACCGTCGGTCCGCGACACCCGAGACCGCGTCGGCGGTGACGACGGTCCCGTCGACGCCGTTCTCGGCCAGCGTCCGCTCGGCACAGGCAGCCGAAACCGCGTCGTCGTCGGTCAGCCACAGCTCGGGGTCGGCGACGGAGCCGGCGTACGAACCGACCGGGCCGTACCCACAACAGAGGTCGAGGACGCGCTCGCCGTCTGCGACGGTGGCGGTCTCCAGCAGCAACCGGGTGCCGTGGTCGAGGTGCCCGGCGGAGAACGTGCCGGGGGCGGAGACGAGCGAGAGGTCGACGCCGTCGACCGTCGCGGTGAACTCGCGCGGCTCGACGAACGCGGGCGGGTCGACCGTCCCGGGTCGCGTCGCCGCGACGACGCGAGCGTCACCGTCGTGGACTGTCTCGACGTCGCCGGCGAGGTCGGCGAGGCAGTCCTCGTAGCGACCGAGACCGGTGCTCGTGCTGCCGGCGACGTAGAGGGTGCCGCCCGGGGCCAGCGTCGCGAGCGCGTTCGCTACTCGCTGCTTGCCGACCGCGACTGGCGTGTACGGTTTCGGGGCGTACGCGACGGTCTCGAACGTCCGGCCCGGGTCGGCTGGACGTGCGGTGGTCGACACCGTCGCCTCGACGCCGTTGTGGGCGACGTTGCGCTCGCAGCAGGCGGCGGCGCGGGCACTCGTCTCGGTCATCGTGACCGCGTCGGCGACACCGACGAGGACGCAGCCGACGACGCCGTAGTTCGCCTCGGGGACGAGCAGGGCACCCAGGTCCGCACCCCAGAGTGCCTCCAGCAGGGCGAGGGCTGTCGGTCGGAACGCGTCGGGAGCGCAGCACCCGTCGGCGGTGTGGAACTCGTAGCGCGTCGGACCGTCCTCGACACGGGAGCCGAGGGCGAGGTCAGGCTCGTGCCGGCTCACCGGCATCGAGTACCTCCCATCTCCGGTCCGGAGACGACGGTGACGGTGGTGGTGCGCGTGAGAAGCGGGCGGCGGTGCGACTGGCGGAACTGCGAACGGAACGTGTGTGTCTCGTGCATCGACGTGGGTCGTGACTCGGCTGCAATCGGCGGGCGGAACGTCCCACGCGCTCCGCTGGCGAGTTCGAGAACCGGAGAACGGTCCACGCTACGCTGAGCGGGGCGCGCGAACCGGGGTGCCGATCAGCGTGACGCCGCGCCGGGTGCCGACCCCTCCGGTCGGTCCGTCGCGGTGCCCACAGCCGGCGAGCCGGCCGACCCTCGCGTTACGCGACGCGAGTCCGAGTCGACCGCGAGCACGTGTTCAATGCATCCAGCAGTCGGACCGCCGACAGGAAAAGCGTTACTCCCGACGTGCGACCAGATACGACTCCACACGGTCGGCCATCGCGCTCCGGACCGTGGCCTCGTCGGTGTCGACGGAGCCGTCGCGGAACGCCCGGACCTGCTCGCGGGCCAGCGCCTCGACGGCCCGCTCGAACAGCAGATCGAAGCCGAGTTCGTCCTCTGACACGCCGAGGCGGGCGACCACACTGTCGAGCCAGCGGTCCGTCGCGTGGCGTTCGACCAGCTCGTCCGGGGTCGTGACCGTGGTATCGGGTGCGCCGTCCCCACCCGTGACCGCGGGGTTCCGGAGCACGGCACGGTGCCCGGTCTTGTCCGCGAGCAACACACCGGCGACGGGGCCGTCCCGCCAGTTCGAGTCGGGGAACGCGTAGCCCTCCGGGTCGAAGTCGACCGCCCGCACCTCCTTCGCGAGTGCGTTCACCGGTGCCAGTCCGAGCCCCTCGTAGATGCTCGCGACGGAGTCCGGTGGCAGGACGGAACCGTGGTCGGCGTCGTACACCTCGGTGCCGAGGAACGACGGCGTCCGGACCCAGTCGTAGGCGACCCCGCTGCCGTCGACCGCGACGCCGACGAAGGTCACCGACGCCACGTCGTCGACCGAGGCGCGGAACGCCTCGCGGTCGAAGCGCTCGCGGACGTGCCGGACCGCGTGGGCGTACGGCAACGGCACGTCATCGGAGGCGAACTCGCTGTCGTCGTCGCCGAAGGCGAGCACGCCCGACGGCTGGAGCTGGAACCGGAGCGGGCTCCCGGTGACGTGCTCGCGGAGCCAGAGGTGGCCGCCGTCGAGGAGGGCGGCCGGGGCGTCGGCCAGTGGGGGTGTCGTCGGTGGCTCGTCCATCGGTTCTATAGTCGAATGGCCACGTGATAAGCGATGCTCCCGTGCATGATAGTTCGACGGCTGACCGGTGAGTGGCCCGTCCTTCACCACTGTCTGTCGGGCCGATACCCACCACTCTTATGAAGGGGTCGTGTCAATCAAAGAACGTAATGGGATACGATAGACGCAGCTTCCTGTCTGCGGTGGGGGCCGCACCGGTGTTCCTCTCGGTGGAGAACGTCCGAGGGACGCCCCGGGACCTGCGGTCGATATCGTACGGACAGACACGGACGGGAGAGATCGACGCGAGCGACCCCTCCGGCTACCGGGGGAACTACGAGCCGGTCACGTTCGAGGGCGAAGCCGGCGACGAGGTCACCATCACGATGACCAGCGACGACGACCCGTACCTCGTCCTGCTCGACCCCAACGGGGACCAGGTCGCGCGCAACGACGACGACTGGGACCTCGGAGACTTCGACTCGCGCATCGAGGAACACGAACTCGGGATGTCGGGCGAGTACACCATCGTGGCCACCAGCTTCGACTACGACGCGCGGTTTAGCTACGAACTGACGCTGGAGCGGGTCGGGCAGGGTGGCGGTGGCGGGAGCGACCTGCGGTCGATCTCGTACGGACAGACCCTGTCCGGGGAGATCGACGAAAGCGACCCCGACGGCTACCGAGGGCACTACGAGCCGGTGACGTTCGAGGGCGACGCCGGTGACGTCGTGACCATCACGATGACCAGCGGGGACGACCCGTACCTGCAACTGCTGGACCCGAACGGAACCCGGGTCGCACACAACGACGACCACCGCGACCTCGATGACTGGAACGCCCGCATCGAGCGGTACGAGCTCCGCGAGAGCGGCGAGTACACCATCGTCGCGACGAGCTTCAGCTCGTACGACACGTTCCCGTACGAGCTGTCGCTGGAGCGCGTCGAGACCGGTGGTGGCGGCGGTTCCGGGACCGACCTCCGTTCCATCGCATACGGACAGACCCGGAGCGGCGAGATCGACTGGGACGACCCGACGGGCTACCGGGGGAACTACGAGCCGGTCACGTTCGAGGGCGAGGCCGGCGACGAGGTCACCATCACGATGACCTCCGACGGCGACCCGTACCTGCAGCTGCTGGACCCAAGCGGCGACCTGGTCGCGGAGAACGACGACGACTGGGACCTCGGTGACTACGACTCGCGCATCGAGGGCCACGAGCTCGCGGCGTCTGGCGAGTACACCATCGTCGCCACCAGCTTCGACTCGGATGCATCGTTGACCTACGAGCTGTCGCTGGAGCGCGTCGAGACCGGTGGTGGCGGCGGTGGCGGCGGTGGGAGCGACCTGCGGTCGATCTCGTACGGACAGACCCTGTCCGGGGAGATCGACGACGGCGACCCGACGGGCTACCGGGGCGACTACGAGCCGGTCACGTTCGAGGGTGACGCTGGCGACGTCGTGACCATCACGATGACCAGCGACGACGACCCGTACCTGCAGCTGCTGGACCCAAGCGGCGACCTGGTCGCGGAGAACGACGACGACTGGGACCTCGGAGACTTCGACTCGCGCATCGAGGACCAAGAGCTCGCGGAGTCTGGCGAGTACACCATCGTCGCGACGAGCTACTCCGACGACGCCACGTTCGAGTACGAGTTGACGCTGGAGCGTGTCGAACGGGGCGGCAGTGGCGGTGGCGGCGGTGGGAGCGGCCTCCGGTCCATCGCCTACGGCCAGACCCGAACGGGCCGGATCGACGACGGCGACCCGACGGGCTACCGGGGACACTACGAGCCGGTGACGTTCGAGGGGTCGGCGGGCGACGTCGTGACCATCACGATGACCAGCGACGACGACCCCTACCTCATCCTCGTGGACCCCAACGGGGAGCAGGTCGCCTACAACGACGACGACTGGGACCTCGGTGACTACGACTCGCGCATCGAGCGATACGAGCTCGAGACGTCGGGCGAGTACACCATCGTCGCCACCAGCTTCTCCGACCGGGACACGTTCGAGTACGAGCTGTCGCTGGAACGGATAGCGGTGGGTGATGGCGGGGGCGACACCGGTGGAACGACCGGCGAAACCCACCAGCTCGACATTCGGCACCCGGTCGCCGACCGTGGGGTCAGTATGGTCGACGTCCGTGTCTACCACGTCTCCGCCGACCCGGGATACAGCGGTTCTGACTCTGTCTCCGCCTCGAACGTCGAACTGATCACCCGGACCACGACGGACGATTCCGGGGCGGCCGAGTTCGACGGAGACGCTGGCGGCGAATCGATCGCCCGTGACGAACTCGACGAGTACCGTTCGGCGTACGACGGTGCGATTCTGGTGACCGCAGTCGCGGACGATACGGGGTTCCTCACGCCCGGGACCTGGTTCACGTCCTTCCTGATGGAGCCAGCGACGTTCTTCTCGCAGGAGACCGTGGGACGTGCCTACCGTCTCTCCGACGAGATGCTGTTACCGGCCCGGACGACGGCTGACATGCAGGGCGCGGTGAGCATCTGGCGGACGGTCACTGCGGACGGTTCCTCCCGCCTTCGAACCGAAATCGCACGGTCTGACGAACCCCAGTTCGGTGCTGGGGCGGCGACCGTCGGTGCCGGGACGATGTCGATCGAGGTCCCGGAGTCGGTCTACGTCGACTACGACGACAGGCGGACGCTGACACCGACCGGCGACGATGTTCGGTACGACATCGCATCGTTCGCGGCTGCGGGGACACCCGACATCCCGATGTTCGCAGGATTCGGGGTGGACGAGTACGATGCGGTCACCAACGCTCAGGTCGAGGCCAACCGTGAGAACTCCGAGACGCTCGAGATGATATTCGGCAACATCCCGGTCACTGGCTTCTTCGTCAGTGCCTACGGTATCGCCGACTTCCTGTCGGGCGAGGAAGAGATCGTCGCGTCCCTGGGAGATGCTGACGACCTCGGGCAGAACTCACACGATACCGTGACGAGTGTGACGTGGAACACGCTTCCGTTCACGGTCGCGTTCGACGTACCCGTCGAGTTCGAGAGTGAGGATACTACCCCCCAGGAGTTCGGGTTCCATGGGCTCTGGAACCGTGGCCCGATGACGGGTGGAAAGAACAGCTTCGACTTCAGATTCGGCCTCGGTCCGGTGACCGAAGACCGGGACATCTGAGCCGTCGCGGGACCGTTCGAACACCATCCTCGGGCTACTGCTGCGTGCCTACTTCTTCGGAGGGTTGGATGAGGACTCAGCAGCCGTCGGAGCGAGGTCGAGCAGAGCGGGTTGTGCCTCTGATAGTGACGGTGTTGGATGCAGCGGTTCCTGATTGACGGCCCGTAGGTGTGCGGGCGAGGCAGGCCCTGGTTGCTACGTCCGAGAGCGTCGCACACCGAGATATTAACAAAGATGGAACATTAGAACACAATTCTTATTAACTCTAGTTCTAATCTTAGCAATATGCGAGAACTCACTCGACGGCGAGTGCTGGCGGCAGGAACCGGTCTGGCGGGGCTCAGCGCCGTCGCTGGCTGTCTCGGCGGTCTGAACACGGGCGACGAGACGGAGACGAGTGGCGTGCAGTCCTCGTTCTTCGTCTTCGGCGCGGTCGCGGCCGCGGTCGCCGGCGACGCCACGGACGCCTCCGTCCTCGTCCCGGTCGGCCAGCACGGTCACGGCTGGGAGCCCGGCCCCCGCGTCCGGGAGTCCATCCGCGACGCGTCGCTGCTGGTCCACGGAATGTCGGGGTTCCAGCCCTGGGTCGACGACATCACGACCGACCTGGCGGCCGACGACGCCGCGGTCGAGACGGTCGACGCGAGCGCGGACGTCGACCTGCTGCCGCTCGGCGGGGACCACGACGATGGCGACCACGAGACGGAGCACGGGAGCGAACACCACGACGAGCACACCGCCACCGACCACCACGAGGGGGACCACAGCACCGAGCATACCGGAACCGAACACCACCATGAGGAAGACGACGCCACCGAACATCACGACGACGAAGGGCACCACGACGGCCACGACCACGGCGGCGAGTCCGACCCGCACTTCTGGCTCGACCCGCTCCGGGTCCGGACGGCCGTCGAGACGGTCCGCGAGCGGCTCGTCGCGACCGACCCGGCGAACGCCGACGTCTACGACGCGAACGCGACGGCGTACCGGGAGCGGCTCGACTCGCTCCACGCGGACCTCGAATCCACCGTCGCCGACGCGTCGAAGGGGACGCTCCTCGTCGCCGGCCACGACGCGTTCCAGTACCTCGGCGACAGGTACGGCGTCGAGGTCGAGGCGCTCACCGGGATGTCGCCCGACTCCCAGCCGACGGCCCGGGACATCGAGCGGGCACAGGAGGTCATCGAACACCACGACCTGCAGTACATCTGTGCGGACCCGCTGGAGTCCCAGCGCGCCGCCGAGCAGCTCGTCGCGGAGACGGACGCGACCGAGGTCCTGCCGCTGACCGCGCTCCCCGGCCTGCACGACGACTGGGCCGACCGGGACTGGGGCTACGTCGACGTCGTCGAGAACGTGAACCGCCCGACGCTCGAACGGGCGCTGGAGGCCTGATGGCGGTCGTCGAGGCCCGCGACGTCACGTTCGGCTACGGCGACACGCCCGTCGTCGAGGACGTCTCGCTCACCGTCGAGTCGGGGGCCTTCCTCGGACTGGTCGGCCCGAACGGCTCCGGGAAGACGACGCTGCTCGAACTGCTCGTCGGGCTGCGCCGACCCGACTCGGGCAGCGTCTCGCTGTTCGGCGAGCCGGCTCACTCGTTCGCCGACGGCGAGCGCGTCGGCTACGTCGCACAGGACGCGACCCACGCGGGCGGCCGGATGCCGGTGACGGTGCGAGAAGCGGTCCGGATGGGCCGGTACCCACACCGTCCGTTCGGCCGGTTCTCGGACGACGACAGGCGGGCCATCGAGTCAGCGCTCGACCGTGTCGGGATCCGCGACCTCGTCGGCCGTCGTGTCGACCGGCTCTCTGGCGGGCAGCGCCAGCGCGTCGCCATCGCACGCACCCTCGCGAGCGAGGCGGACCTGCTCGCGCTCGACGAGCCGACGGTCGGCGTCGACGCCGAGTCGCGCGAGGCGTTCTACGACCTGCTGGCCGAGCTGAACGCGTTCGGGCTGACGGTCGTCCTCGTCGAGCACGACATCGGCGTCGTGACGACCCACGCGAGCGAGATTGCCTGTCTCAACCGCGAGCTGTTCTTCCACGGCGACCCGGACACGTTCGTCGAGACGGACGCACTCGCGGACGCCTACGGCGGCGACCAGCACGTGCTCGCGCACGACCACTCATGACCGGAGCATCGATGCCCGTTGCCGGGCCGCCGCTCCTGCTGGGCGGGCTGCTCGACTGGTTCCTCGACGATGTCTGGGGACCCGTCCTCGACGCGGTCGCTGGACTCACCGGCGTCGAGATGCTCGGCTACCCGTTCATGCAGCGGGCGTACCTCGCGGCGGTCTGCATCGCCGTCATCGGCCCCCTCGTCGGGAGCTTCCTGGTCCACCGGGAAATGGCGATGATCGGCGACACGCTCGCACACTCGGCGTTCGCGGGCGTCGCCGTCGGCCTGTTCGTGAACGCGACGTTCGCCCTGTCGGTGCCGCCGCTGCTGACCGCGCTGGTGGTCGCCGTCGTCGCGGCGGTGGTCGTCCAGCTGCTCGTCGACCGCGTCGGCACCTACACCGACACCTCGATGGCGGTCGTGCTGACCGGTGCGTTCGCACTCGGCAGCGTGCTGGTGACGGCGACGGACGGCGGCATCGCCGTCGGCATCAACGCCTACCTGTTCGGCTCGCTGGCGACGGTGACGCGCGACAGCGTCGGTATCCTGCTCGCGATGACGCTGCTGGTGAGCGCGATCGTCGCCGTCGCCTACCGGCCGCTGCTCTACGCCACCTTCGACGAGGTCGGGGCCCGTGCGGCGGGCCTCCACGTCGGTCGGTACAACCTCCTGCTCGTCGTCCTGACGGCGGTCGTCGTCGTCGCCGCGATGCAGATCATGGGCGTGATACTGGTCGCCGCGATGCTCGTGATTCCGGTCGCGACCGCGGGTTCGATGCGCGGGTTCCGGCGGAGCGTCGGCGCAGCCATCCTCGTCGGACTGGTCGCCACCGTCACCGGCGCGACGCTCTCGTACGTCTACGACGTGGCGGCCGGGGGCTCCATCGTGCTCGTCGCCATCGCCGTCTACGCGGCGGTCGGTGCTGGCCGGGCGCTCCGGTCGGCGGTCGTCGTTCCCTCGCTGTCGGCGGGAGCAGGCGACGGCGGAGCGGTCGAGGCCGACGGTGGCGACGAGCGGGACTGAGCGCGGGCTCACCACGCGGTCGTTCGAAAAGCGAAGCGACGACTGTGAACTACTGTTCCGGCCCGACTTCCTCGTAGGGCTGGACGATGACCCAGCCGCCGGGCTGGCCGAAGTCGAGCTGGAACGTCTCGCCGGAGGTCTTCCCAATGAACGACTTGAGGTTCATGTCACGGTGCGAGCCGGGCGAGACGTTCCCGCTCCAGGCGACGGTCGCCTGCGGGTCCGTCCGCACCGGCGTCTCCAGCACGAGCGGGTCGCCGTGGGTGGTGATGGCGACGAAGCCGGGGCCCTTGAGGAAGACGTTGAACATCCCGCCGGCGCTCGCGCCGCTGATGCTGCTGATGGTCTTGATGTCCCATTCGACGCGGTCCTCGAACGCGAGCACGTCGTTGCCGTTGACGCTGATCTCCTCGCCGGGGTCGAGTTCGATGACCTGGACGTTCTTGCCCTCGTCGGCGAGGAAGAGCTGGCCGTTCCCGCTGGCTTTCATCATCGTCGAGCCCTCGCCCGTCGCCTTCTTCTTGAGCATGCCCGTCAGGCCACCGCTCGATTTCTGTTCGAACGAGATGTCGCCCTCGTAGGCGATCATCGAGCCCGCCTTCGCCATGACCGAGCCGTTCACGTTCACGTCGAGCAGCTTCGAGTTCTCCAGCTGGAAGACGTCTCCCCCTTCCTTCGGTGCGTTCCGTGTCTTGAATTCGTCGAGGTCCATTGAGAGTCACCGAGACGCGTGTGGACGCATCTCCCCAGTATATACATAGTTCATGTTATATGAACCTCTTGTTTGTGCCGTGGGGGCCAGATGAAGCGACGAGAGAACCACTGAGGCGGCCTCTGTGTGGACGGAAGTGCTGAACAGCGATATGAAGGTGAGACGGATATTCGTCGGTCACGGCGTCGGGAACGCGACGCTGTACAGCCGGCCCCGGTACTCGATGTAGGTCCGGTAGCCGTCTGCGGACTCCAGCTCGACCGGTCTCGGCAGGGTCGTGCTCCGGTCGGACGCGTTCAGGACGCGCCGGAACTCGCGCTGTTGCTCCGCGGAGAGGTTCTCGAAGTGGACGACGGTGTCGTTCTCGGGCTCCTCGACCGCCTCGATGGTGACGGACTGCCCGTCCGGGTCGTGACCCGCGGGCTGTCGCATCTCGGTGACGGCGAAGAAGAACCCGACGCCCACGAGGATGAGCACCCAGAGCACGAGGACGGCGACCGCGGTCAGGACGGCGTCGGTGTCGACCATCGTGAACGTGTGTCTGAAATCTGATACAGTCGTGAGGTAAGTACTTTCCCGTCGACTATCGACGATGGTGGCGATTTATACGAATCAGCGACGATTCACGAGGTATGACGAGTTCCGATACGGGAACGAGTGGAGGACGCCGCCAGCGGGTCCGGGTCGCACTCCAGCTCGGGCTGGCTGTCGGGCTGCTCGTTCTGGGGGTCGGCAACCTGACCGACACCATCACGTGGACGCTCCCGCCCGTCGTCTACCT
The DNA here is from genome assembly GCF_024495425.1 of Haloarchaeobius litoreus. Taxonomy (NCBI): domain Archaea; kingdom Methanobacteriati; phylum Methanobacteriota; class Halobacteria; order Halobacteriales; family Halorubellaceae; genus Haloarchaeobius; species Haloarchaeobius litoreus. The sequence goes on from NZ_JANHJR010000002.1 coordinate 362,633, forward strand.
GCTGGCGGGCGTCGCGCTGTTCGCGTACGGAACCGTCATGTTTCGCTCACGGTGAATTCAAACGATACTAGATATGGAACCTGGGATCACCCAACCGGGAAGCTGAATCGATACAGAGTACCTTCGTACTCGATATAGAAGCGATCGTTTTCGATAGATTCCAGTTCAACCGGGTCTGGAAGTTCGGCAGTTTGGTCGGAGGCGTTCAGTGCTTTCTGAAATTCCTGTTGTTGTTCGTCGGTCAAGTTTTCGAATGAAAGGACACTACGATTATCTGGGGACTCCACTTGTTCAACGCTGAGGAGCGAGGTATCAGGATTTTCTCCTGTCGGTTGCTGCATCACGTTGGTGGCATACATGTAACTAAGGCCCAGTATCGAGGCGATTAACAGCAGCATCACTCCCAGGTACTTGAATTTGTTTTCTTTATAGTTCATTTTCTACATAATACCGGACTCGTGAAGCTGTGCAGCCACTAAAGTGACCTTCTCTCCACAGGTTTTCATCGTTCCCATGACATGACTTTGTCCCCGGGTCTCCCATTATACTGTAATCGTAGATGTAGTTTTTAAACGAACTGCCGTCAGGACCATTGAAATCATGAGCGCCATTATATAAATGACCGATTTCGTGAGCGGTTAGAAGTCCATTGTCCCTGTTTGGGCCGACCAGACAAACTGCCGGTTCCCCAGCGTCTCCAGCACAGCCCGTGTCGTTCGCCATCCCGTTATAACTATCACCAGTATAGGGTCGGTCATCTATAATGCAGGTCGCATCTGCTACAGAGAGAGCTTCCTGAACGGAGTCTTCTGTTGCTAGGTGATCTACTGCTGGACTCATCCGGTTTATTTCATCCGGGACGTGAGGAAGATCGACCCAATCTAGACCAGTTGGATATGTAATGTTAAGTCCATGTTCAGGGTCTTGTTTTATTTCACTATTCCATATACTCTCTGCGGTACCGGTTAGCGATTGAACTGTTCCCCAACCTTCCCCAGATGGGAATTCACGAGTTTTGAATGCTACCACAGTCGTTCCATTTGATGCAACTTCACTGACGTCGCTTAGAGAATCGACTTCATGAATATTTACACTATCAGTATGGTTAGTTCCCTCTATCTTTTCAATCGTGAATCCGTTTATGCCCTCGACAGAATCTGCGACGGCTTCCGAACCGCTAGATAATGTTACCGAGGATTGTCTGGCGGCACGCTGTGCCAAGCGACCTTGATGTGACGCTGCAGGAATTAGTTCCTTCCTCCGATGACCAACAAGCGTTCTCTCATCGTGGAAACTCACTGAAAGGCGAGCGTTGAATTGCTGTGGATCATCCACTGTGGCGGTACCGTTAGGAAGAGCGTCAATACGTCCAATTGTCGACCTCTGCTCGCCTGCTTCGACATCAACCCTTAGCCCCCCTGTCCAAACAATTGCCCGGTCACCTCTGATTTCATATTCTATCGGTGACGTAGAGGACCATCGAGACAAATATCGTTGTCTACCCGAGGCAGAGGAGTAGAGTGGAACATGATCCAACTCGATCGACTGTTGGTTATCATATGTGATTCCCATCGGTGAAGAGACGACTACTTCGGAGGTGGCTAACTCTTCACTTGATTGGTGGTGAAGTGGTAGATAGATTCCATCGTCCCCCTCGATATGGGGGATATTAGATCTAGTACCAATCATCGTAGGCTCACCCTCGGGCTTTTCGTCTATACCGAATCTAACCGATAGAAAATCTGCATTAACTTGCTCAACGTCTGCGTTCGGAAGGCTCTCGTTTGCTGAACTCGTGAACGGTACAATCGAAGTGAAGGCGGTAGCACCTGATGCCTTGAGCACATCTCTTCTGTCTGGCATGCGACTCGACTGAGAAAGAGCAGATATAAAAAAGTCTTGACAATATTTTACTTAATTTATTTTTATTTCTTATAGATATATTTTGGAGGAGGTAGGGGCATAGGCCCATACAACGCCATTAGCGGAAATTAGTTCTGGAAATATTTTAATTACTCGTACGTCAGCGTCATCCCGCCGTCGAACAGCAGGTCGCCGCCGTTGAGGTGCTGGGCGTGCTTCGAGAAGCCGAACGCGAACAGGTTGCCGACGTCGACGGGCTCCATCATCTCCTTCGTCCTCGCCTGCCCGAGCATCACGTCCTCGACGACCTCCTGCACGGAGATGCCGCGCTGCTCGGCGGTATCGGGTATCTGGTCGGTGACGAGCGGCGTCTTCACGTAGCCGGTGCTGACCGAGAACGACCGGGCGGTTCCGGCTCCTTCGGCGGCAATCGACTGCGTGAGCCCCCGGAGCCCGAACTTGGCGACGTTGTACGCCACCTTGTCGGCGGTGACGTAGTGACCGTGGACAGAGGCCATGTTGCCGACGCAGCCGCCGCCGCTCTCCCGGAGATGGGGGAGGACGAGCTTCGAGAGATAGACCGGGGCCCGGAGCATCACGTCCTGCATCCGGTCGTACACCTCCATCGGGAACTCCTCCAGCGGGGAGATGTGCTGCATGCCGGCGATGTTGGCGAGATACGCGAGGTCGCCGTAGCCGGCGGCGGCCTCGACGACCGATTCGAGGTGCTCGTCGTCGGTGAGGTCGGCGGGCTCGGGGTGGATCTCGCCCGGGAAGTCCAGTTCCGCGCCGCGCTCGCGGGTGTCCGCGAGGCCGTCCTCGTCGACGTCCGTCGCGACGACGGTCAGTCCGTTCGCCGCCAGCACCAGCGACGTGGCACGGCCGATGCCCGAGGCCGCACCCGTCACGAGCGCGACGCGGTCGGCGTCGAAGTCGGCGTCGTCGATTCGCAGGACGTCGTCGCCGGTCAGCTCAGGCGGCTCGACGCTGTCGTCGGTCCCTGTCATGGGTGATACTGCAAGAGGGAGCGTGGTATAGGCGGCGGTTGATATGTTAACGTGAATCTCGCCGCAGTCGGCGTTATTTTCGGACCCGTACGTATCACAAACGCTATCACTCGGCGGTCGTATACGATTCAGACGACAGATGGTCGGGTTGGCTGCGGCGTTCCACGTCTCGTTGCTCGGACTCTCCGCGCTGCTGACGACGTGGCTCGCGGTCGTGGGCTGGCGGAACCGTGGCCGTCCCGGTGCGACGCCGTTCACCGGGATGATGGTGGTCGCGAGCGTCTGGAGCGCCGGCTACGCCGCCGGCCTGCTCACGCCCGCCGACCAGTACGGAGTCCGACTGTTCTTCGAGCAGCTCCAGTGGTTCGGTATCGTCCTCGCACCCGTCTTCGTCCTGCTGTTCTTCGCCGAGTACACCGGCTTCGAGGAGCTCCAGCGCCCGGCCGTCGTCGCGGGCCTGTGCATCGTCCCGGCGGTGACGCTGGTGCTCGTCTGGACGAGCCAGTACCACCCGCTCGTCTGGAGGGACTGGACGTTCCGCGCCGTCGACGGCGTGACCGTCGCCACCCAGCAACAGGGCCCCTGGTACCGCATCAACCTGCTCTACACCTACCTGCTGCTCGGCGGCGGTGTCGCGCTGCTCCTGTACACCGTCCGGCGCTCCGAGCAGTCGTTCTCCGCGGCGAGCGCCGCCCTCATCGTCGGCATCGGAACGCCGACCGTCGCGAACCTGCTCTCGGTGCTCGGCTACGCCATCTACGAGGGCCACGACATGACCCCGTACGCGTTCAGCATCACCGGCCTCGCGTTCGCCGTCGCCGTCTTCGAGCACGACCTGTTCGAACGCCCACCCTCCATCCTCCAGCTCGGGCGCACCTCCGCGCTCGGGACGCTCAACGACCCCGTCCTCATCACCGACGGCGAGGGGACCGTCGTCACCGACAACCAGGCAGCCCGCGACGTGCTCTCCGTGCCCTCGACCTGGCCCGACGAGGAACGCAAGAGCGGTCTCATCGGGGTCGCGATCGGTGCACTCCTCCCGGAACGGCCCGCTCCGGGCGACGAACCCGCGCTCATCTCCATCGGCGACCGCCAGCTGGAGGTGTCGGCCTCGCCGGTCGAGGACGGCCGGGGACGGTCGGTCGGCACCGCGTACCTGCTCCACGACGTGACCGAGCGGGAACACCGGCTCGCCGAGCTCGAACGCCGTCAGGACGAGCTCGAGCGCCAGCGCACCGAGCTGAGCGAGCTCGACGCCATCAACCAGTCCATCCGGAGCGTGCTCACGAGCATCGTCCGCGCGCAGTCGCGTCCCGAACTCCTCGACGGGGTCACCAACCGCCTCGCGACCACACCCTGGTACGTCCACCCGACCATCCGTGACGAGACCGCGATGGAGACGAGCGTCGAGGAGACCGACGCCGGTCGGATGCGGGCGCAGGTCCCGATCGCCTTCGCCTCCGTCGGCTACGGCACGCTCACCGTCGAGAGCGAGCGCGAGGGGGTGTTCGACGACCACGAGCTGACCATCCTCGAGGAGCTGTGTGCCAGCGTCGGGATGGCGCTGAACGCCATCGAGACACGCGAGACACTGCTCTCGGACAGCCTCGTCGCGCTCACCTACCAGGTGCCGGCGGCGGCGTCGGTCCTCGCCCGCGCCAGCGCCGCCCACGACTGTACGCTCACCGTCGAGGGGACCGTGCCGGTCGAGGACTCCGGGCTGCTGTGTTACGTCGACGTCGAGGGCTGCGACGACGTCGAGGCGGTCATCGCCACGCTCACCGAGGCCGACGAGGTCGAACGCGCCCGGCAGGTCCCGAACCGCGACACCGTCGAGGTCCGCCTCCGTGGCCCGTCCGCACTCGGTGTCGTGACCGCCCGCGGCGCACGGCTCGGCGAGGCCAGCGCCCGCGACGGTCAGCTGACGTTCGTCGCCGAGACCGCCACCGGGAACGCCGTCCGCGAGCTGACGGAGGCACTCGAAGCGGCTGTCGGGCCGGTGACGCTACGCTCGAAACAGGAGCGCCCACCAGCGGCCGAGGACGAGGTGCGGGCCGCCGCCGTCGAGGGGCTGACCGACCGCCAGCGGGAGGCCGTCGTCGCCGCCCACAACGC